>JBCCXY010000033.1:0-29924 GCA_039190895.1 Pseudomonadota bacterium
AGTAGATCACGCCTTCTTCCGGCTCGGCCACGATGGCGTGGATCATGTCGTAAGCCGTCTTGATCGACTCCGCGTTGGGCGAGGCGATCTTGACGACGCCGTCATCGTTGATGTCGACCTTGGCGCCCGACACTTCCACGATCTCTCGGATGACCTTGCCGCCCGAGCCGATCACTTCGCGGAGCTTGTCGGTGGGCACGTTCATCGTCTCGATACGCGGCGCGTGGACCGAGAAGTCGGAGGTCTCGGACAGGGCCTTGTTCATCTCGGACAGGATGTGCATGCGGCCGTCCTTCGCCTGCGCGAGGGCCTTCTCCATGATCTCAGGCGTGATGCCCGCCACCTTGATGTCCATCTGAAGCGAGGTGATGCCGTTTTCGGTACCAGCGACCTTGAAGTCCATGTCGCCCAGGTGATCCTCATCGCCGAGAATGTCCGTCAGGATCGCGTATGAGCCGTCGTCTTCGAGGACGAGGCCCATGGCCACACCCGCAACGGCCGACTTCAGCGGCACACCCGCGTCCATCATCGACAGCGACCCGCCGCAGACCGAGGCCATCGAGGACGACCCGTTTGACTCGGTGATCTCGGACACCACACGCACCGTGTACGGGAAGTCCGTCGCCGCCGGCAGAACCGCCTGCAACGCGCGCCACGCCAGCTTGCCGTGGCCGATCTCGCGCCGTCCCGGAGGGCCGACACGCCCCGCCTCGCCCACCGAGTAGGGCGGGAAGTTGTAGTGCAGGAGGAAGTTCGACCGATAGGTGCCTTCCAACGCGTCGATCATCTGCTCATCATCGCCGGTACCCAGCGTCGTGACGACCAGACCCTGCGTTTCCCCCCGGGTGAACAGGGCCGAGCCGTGCGTCCGGGGCAGCATCCCGGTTTCGCAAACGATATCACGGACTTCGTCGGTCTTCCGACCGTCGATCCGGGTGCCGTTCTTGACGACATCGCCGCGCAGGATCATCGATTCCAGCTTCTTGAGGGCCGATCCGAGGTTCGGGTCTTCAAGCTGCTCCTCCGACAGGCCGTCCTTGATCGCCGCACGGGCATCGCCCACGGCGGTCGTCCGCTCCTGCTTGTCGGTGATCGCGTAGGCCTTGCGCATCGCGTCTTCGCCCGCCGCCTTCACCGCTTCGAAGAGGTCGGCATAATCCGGCGGCTGGAAATCGAACGGCTCTTTCGCCGCGTCTTCGGCGAGGTCGATGATGAGGTCGATCACCGGCTGGATTTGCTCATGCGCGAAAGTCACGGCGCCCAGCATCTCTTCCTCGGTCAGCTCGTAGGCCTCCGATTCCACCATCATCACGGCGTCCTTGGTGCCCGCGACAACCAGATCGAGCCGCTGCTCGGGGTTGTTCCGAAGCTGCGTCATATCCTCGACCTCGGGGTTGAGGATGTATTCGCCGTCGACAAAGCCCACGCGGCAGCCCGCGATGGGGCCCATGAACGGCGCGCCGGATATCGTTAGCGCCGCCGATGCGGCGATCATCGCCACCATGTCGGGGTCGTTGACCAGGTCATGCGACAGCACGGTGCACATCACGAGGACTTCGTTCTTGAAGCCGGGGACGAACAGCGGGCGGATCGGACGGTCAATCAGGCGGGCGGTCAGCGTTTCCTTCTCGGTCGGCCGGGCCTCACGCTTGAAAAAGCCGCCTGGGATTTTACCGGCGGCGTAGTATTTCTCTTGATAGTGAACGGTCAGGGGGAAGAAGTCCTGCCCGGGCTTCGGTTCCTTCGCGAAGGTGACGTTGGCCATCACCGAGGTCTCGCCCAGCGTGGCGATGACCGAGCCGTCGGCCTGGCGCGCAACGCGACCGGTTTCGAGCGTGAGGGTCTCTTCCCCCCACGTCATGGATTTCGTGGTTGTATTGAACATTTAGCATCCTTTTGGGCCAATCTCGGCGGTCCGAGTGCCCGTTTTCATCGCGGCCCCATTGCCGCTGACCCCTCTCCATTCGCGAGCGCCGGGGTCAAAGCGCATCGTCTATGCTGCGGCGCATACAGGAGTTCCCACCGGAATGGAAGGTGGCGAAATTGTCGTCACACCCCTATGGCGCACGTATTCAGAAGCGCAAGCTTCAGCGCCTCTGTGACAAAGGGTGCTTCACACACCTCTTCTGCCATTAATTGCAGGGTGCGCCGAATTTAGATTTCGCCAACTCGATGGCCCGCGACGCTATTTCAAGCGTGATGCGCGGATGCAGGTCGGTGGTCTTGCCATTTTCGGCAATGTCGCTTCGTACCGCTTCCAATCGATCGACTTTTCCAGCAAGCACACAGGCGGCGATGTGACGGAATGCTATCATACCGGGATACGGTTTCACCTCCGCCAAGCGTTTGATCTCGGCATCGTAGTCGACGGAAAGGGCCCAGTCCTTCAGTTCTAACGTCATCTCTCTTACGAAGTTCAGATCGGGATGTGCATCAGCTTGAAAGTACGAGTTCTTGCGCGAAACAAGGCTTGCAAACTGAAGCTCTTTGGTCGGCAGAAGCGCGTGAAAGACCGTCGCGTAGTCTTCAAACCAGACCTGACTGTGATCCCAGATCACCACTTGATCCTGCGGAAGCGTCTTGAAAATCGGGAGGCTTATCAGCTTTCGATCCGAAAACGCGATCTCAAACACGGGATCGCGGCCAGCCTCACGCTGCGTCCAGCCTGCTTCGACAAGAAAAGCCTCACATTCCTTTTTGTTTACGGACAGCGAGTGCATCCAGCCGGCCTGACGTATCTACCTCGCAAACGAAACTTCAAGCGCATCCGGGTGGTATGTTTTGCCGCCCTCCACCACAAACATTCCGTCCTCGACATGGGCAAGCGCCACGTCATGCGCCGCCGCCCCTGCTGCAATGTCGGTTGCGTAGCCGTCGAGGTCACCGCTGTATGACATGGATCGAAAGACCTGCCCGTCGGGTGTCTTAACCTCACAACTCCCTTCGCTCGCCCCGCCATTCTTAGCAGTGCGTGGTGAGTTGTGGCGCAGGATCTTCAAAAAGACTTCCTTTGGGACTGCGCCGTCCGCCACCTCAAAGTAAACGAAGGCAAACCCAGGGACAGGCTCCAATCCCGACAACGGTGGAGCTTCACCCTCCCGAAGAATTTTCTTTCCAAGCGCCGCTTCGAGTTGATCTAGAAAGTCACTCATTTTGCACTCCTAGAGCAATGGGGTGATCACAAACTCTATATTCTGGATCCCTGCATCGCGAAACACCTGACTGTAGTGCGCGGCAAGATCGCGACTGTTGGTATGATAAACCGCACCTCCCGGGAAGTGTGCCGCATAATCACGGGCCTGTGCGATCATTGCATCCTGCTCGGCGACCGCCCAAGGCTGCTGGCCGTTCGGGCTATTAGGGTTCCGCAAAGAGGCTGCCCAATCTTCGACGTACTTGGCGTCTATGGCTGTATCCAAGCCGCGAATGTTGGCGATGTCATCAGCAATTCGGGTAATCACTTCTCCGTCGACTATCAATTCGAACGTCCGATCCGCCCGACTTGACCCTGTATAGAAGCCACGGATGGCCGCCTCGTAATCCTGTGCTCGGTCTATGGCGCGGGCGCCATTGACCGTTGCTGACCCAACGGTAGCAAACTCGTCTGCTGTCCGCGCGACGGTCATTGTGCCAGCACGCGCCAAGCCTGCAATGCCGGTGGCTAGCTCAACCCCGGTTCCAATGATCGCGCCACCCTGTTGCGCGTGGTTCGTAAGTTCAAAGGGTTGCCAATCAATCCCGCCCGCAGCGCCGTGCAAGCCGGTGCCCCTGTTGTTGTAGTACTCGGCGGCCGCGTCGAACCCTGCCAGCTCTGCCACCGCGCCGAATTCGTCATAGGCGTATCCGCCAAGATGCAAGGTCCCAGCGGCGGTCAGTTCCGCCAGACCCACGATGCCGTTGACGAAGTTCTTGCCCGCACCGACCACGGCCTGACCCGGGTTGTTCCAGGCGGCGGCAAGCTGCATCCGGGTAGTTGGGTTCGCCTCCAGATAGGCGTCGAACGACGCGTTGATTGCGCCTTCGGCAATCGTTTGGCGATACTCTGCCGTCTCGGGTGCGCCAACGTCATACGCCGTGGCCATCGCCCCGGCCAGCGCGTCGCGGTAGCTTGACCCACCCCAGACCGTATCCAGAAGGCCCGACAAGTCGTCCTGCGCGATGGTGTGGTCAAGCGTCCCTTCGATCAACCCCCGCGCGTCTGCGCCGACGATCAGACCCTCGTCGATGGCCTCGTACAAGTCCCGCGACAGATCGCTGTGCTGGGCCCCGAAGTTCAGGGTGTCGGTCATCGCCTCGGTGATGCGCGCAGCTTCGCCGGGAAGGGTTCGGGCGGCGGCGACCACGTCAAGTTCCAACGCGCGATCAAGCGCGACATCGGCAAAACCGCCCGTTTGGCCCGCGGCCCGTTCGGCAAACGCGGTTGCCAGCGCTTCGCGGGCATTCGGCATCTCGGTCATGCCGCCGGCATATCCGTCAACGCTGCCCGAGATCGTGCCCATGGGGTCGAGCTCACCGGCGTCGTAGACGGTTTCGGACCAGTCGACGATGGTGTCGGCGACGATATCGCGTGTGCCCGTGTTGGTTTGTGCCTCGATCAGGTCACCCAAGGCATAGGACGGGTCGCCGAAATTGGTCGTCTGGTAGTGTTCAACGATCTCTGCGACGGCAACTTCGGCGATGTGCTCCTGCAGTTCGGGGTTGGTGGTCTCCTCCATCAGATCCGTCACGCCCTCAGAGAAGACGGTGGGATCGTGGACGTCGAGCGTTTCTTCGGCGAGCTCCTCGATTTCCGCAGTCAGCTCGGCTTTCTCGGCCTCTAGGTCGGCCTCTTCCTCAGTGACGGCGTCGGGGGTGTCGGCATCAACGTCGGTGTCTTCGCCTGTCGGGCCGTGCCCCATCTGCTCGCCGACATGCGCGGCGACTTCGCGGCCTTCCGCTTCGAGGCGCTCCTGGGCGGCGGCGGCTTCTTCGGCGGCGGTGTCGTCGTCTTCGGCGTCTTCGCCCGCGCCGTCGTCGTCGGAGGTGCCGTCGACCGCATCCGAGTCGTCATCGTCCGAGCCGCCAGCGCCTAATGGACCGTCAGAGTCGTTGTCGCTGCCGTCCAGAGCTTCGCGAGATTCGTCGCTGATGTCCGGGCCATCGTCGCGGTCGTCCGAGCCGCTGCCAGAATCCGCGCCGTCTACGCCGCCTGTTTCGTCACCCAATTCGTCAACTCCCAAAGAGAGTCGCCAGCGGGATCAGATAAACGCGATGAGGTTGTAGGTTTCTTGAAGGGAGCGGGGATTTGTCAGGCGCCGCTCATCGAGCTCTTGCAAGCTCGCCTCGCTTTGCGCGCCGCCGCGGCCGGTTGGGCGCGGCGGGCGGTGTTTCGCGATTTAGCGGCGGATGCCGAGGCGTTTGATGAGGTCCTGATAGCGGGCCTCGTCCTTGGCCTTGGTGTAGTCCAGCAGCTTCCGGCGTTGGGCGACGAGCTTCAGGAGGCCGCGGCGCGAGTGGTTGTCTTTCGCGTGGGTCTTGAAGTGCTCGGTCAGGGTCGAAATGCGGCTGGTCAGGATCGCGACCTGCACCTCGGGGGAGCCGGTGTCACCCTCTTTGGTGCCGTATTCCTTGATCAGCTTCTGCTTTTCTTCCGCAGTGATCGACATCGGGGTCTCCTTTTCGGATCATAGGGTTATGGCGCAAGCCGGGATGTCGTCCAGCAAGGCCCATGGAGTGGAAGCGCGGCGTATAGGGGATAACCGCGCGTATGGGAAGTGTTTTATTCGGCGGGGGCGTCGCGGCCCTGGACCTCGGCCTCGATCTGGTTGGCGAAATCCGTCGCCCATTCGCCGATGATCGGGATGAAGTCGATCTGCGCCAACAGGTAGCCGAGGACAGAGACCAACACGGACGCGCCGATCACGGTGCCGAGGCCCACGGCGAGGCCGCGCATCAGCGCTTGGGCCAGCACTTTCCGCGTGGAGTTCTGAACCTGGATGAACCGATGCTCGTTGAGGCGTTTGACCTCTTGGCGCAGGGCGCGGATCTCGGCTTCGAGGGAGCTGTTGTCGGTCATGCTGGGTGCAAGCCGTGACATTGACGGGCCCAGGACCGGCGACCCGACAGGGCTGCGGCGCGGTTTATGTCATTCGTCCCGCCGTCGCTCCGAGCGATGCGCTGACCCAAATCAATCGCCGGGCCACGGGTGGGCCCGGCGATGGCGCGGCGGCCGTTGGCCTTGTTCCGCGCCCGAGACGTTCCAGCGTTGTTCATGCCGGTCTACTGCATGGCGGTGGGTTCGGTGTCAAATTCCCACCTTTGCGGTTGCGTGCTGTAAGGCAGGTAAAGCGGGTGCTTTGGGTGGCCGTCTTTAGTGAGGCCAAGGTGGCAAAGGCTGTGGCCTGCGTCGCGGAGGGCGCGGGTGATTTTAGCGCCTTGGTCAAGGTGGGCGCCGTGGACGCCCCAGGCGCAGAGGATCGTGTCGGCTTTCGCGGCGGCTAGCAGGAGTTGGGCGGTGTTGTCGGGGCCGATCGGGCGGCGGGCCTTGCGGAGGGCGGCGGGGCTCGTTTCGCGCCAGGCGAAGAGGTTGCAGATGTGGAACGCGCCGTAGCCGGAGTGGCGGGCGCGGCGCTCACACCGCTCAATGGTCGGATCGTTGTGAAGTTCAGTCGCGGTCGACGGGTTCAGCATCACGAAGAGGAGGCTCGGGCCGTCGTCCCATGTGCGCGACAGGCGGTAGCGGTAGCGTTCGCAGTCAGAGTAGACGGCTTCAGAGCGCGTGCCGCCCGCCGCATGCCGCCGGGTGATCACGTCAGGAACACGCGGGAGGGGTGGAGCATCCCGCCGCGATACGTGCCGACAGCGACGGCCTGACCGTCGCGGCTGGCCCAGGCTTCGTCGCCGAAGGCGGCGGTGGTATGCGTAATCTCGCCGGGATTGCCATTGCGCAGGCGCGTGGCGCCGAGTTCGGTGCAGCGGGCCTCGGGCAGGTCTTGCAGGGCGATTTCGAGGGGGAGTAGGTCGGTTTCCGCGTGGATGTCCTCCAGCGACACGGCGTCGTCGAGGGTAAACGGCCCCGACCACGTGCGCCGCAGTTGGGTGACGTGGCCAAAGCAGCCGAGGGCCGCGCCGAGGTCGCGGGCAATGCTGCGGACGTACCCGCCTTTTCCGCAGACCATGCGCAGTATTGCGTGGTCGGGGTCCGGGCGCTCGATGAGAGACAGTTCGGCGACGTGGAGGGGGCGGGGGTCAAGCTCCACATCCTCGCCGTCGCGGGCGGCGGCATAGGCGCGTTTCCCGTCGATCTTGACGGCAGAGAACGCGGGGGGGACTTGGTCGATGTCGCCTCGGAAGGGCTCTAGCGCGTCGGCAATGGCCTCGTCGGAGGGGCGTTCAGGCGAGGTGTCGATGACCTCGCCCTCTGCATCGTCCGTGTTGGTGGCAATCCCGAGGCGGACGGTAAAGTCATAGGCTTTCAGCGCGTCCGTTATGTAGGGGATCGTCTTCGTGGCTTCCCCGAAAGCGATGGTAAGGACGCCCGTTGCGGCAGGGTCCAGTGTCCCGGCGTGGCCGGCTTTCTTGGCGTCGAGCGCGCGGCGGACGTCCACAAGCGCCTTGTTCGACGTGATCCCGGGAGGTTTGTCGAGGACAAGCCAGCCGGTCAGGTCCCGTCCCTTTTTGCGTCGTCCCATGTGAAGCCTTCGGCCTAGCCCAGTGGCTCGACGATGCCGACGATCGGGCCCAACGGCAGGCCGATATCGTGGCGCCCGAGCGCAGGCGCGTAGAGGCGAGAAACGTTGCCGTCGATATACAAAGCGTTCGGCGCGCCAAGGACGTCGCGGAACAGGCGGGCGAAGCGGTGAAAGTTCAGCGGCGCGTTCGAGATCGCGAAGACAACGGTGCCATCAGGGCGCACGCCGACGCCGTTGCGCACAAAGCGCGAGGTGCTGGTTTCGATGAAATCCGGGTGCAACGCGCCGTCTATGACCAGCATCGGCCCGGATTGCGCGGCGAAGGTGCACGCAGGCGTGTCGGCGGCAAAGGCTAAGGTCTCAATCACCGCGGCAGTTTCACCGCTGAGGCAAAAGACGCCGTTCGGCAGGAGGCCGAAGTTCCCCGGCCCGTCCGACGTGACAAGGCGCGATTGCTCCACCCCCTGTTCGATGTAAAGCCCGACCGGTGATCGATCCTCGTGATACATCGCGCCGTTCATGGCGAAGGCCAGTTCCTTGCCGCCCCCCGCCACCGCATCGCGCACCCGGTCGAAGGTGCCGAAGATCTGACCGTCCGGCGCCGTGTGCCACAGCCGTAACTCTTCAGTGCCTGGGTTCACGGTGCAAGCGGTGTAGGGCACGCTCTCGAACGTCCCGTCCTCGCAGGTGACCGCCGCCGCCGGGGTCGCCAGCAGGCAAAAGGCGAGCGCTGCGCTAACCGTCCACGTCACGGCGGACGCC
This sequence comes from Pseudomonadota bacterium, assembly GCA_039190895.1. GTDB lineage: Bacteria > Pseudomonadota > Alphaproteobacteria > Rhodobacterales > Rhodobacteraceae > Ovoidimarina. The sequence continues at coordinate 8,433 of JBCCXY010000033.1, forward strand.
GGGTTCCGCCAGCAGGCGGTTGGTTTCATCCATGCGGTCATAGGTCTCATCGGGCTCAAACCGTAACTCAGGCGCGTATTTGAGGTCGAGCCCTTTTGCGACCGTCCGCCGGATCTCGGACCGGTTGCGGCGCAGCGCGTCGAGCGTCCCTTCGATATCCTGCCCACCCAGCGGCAGCACATACGCCGTCGCCACCTTAAGGTCAGGCGAGCATCGCACCTCCCCCACCGTGATCGAGATGGCGTTCAGGTCGGGGTCGTGGATGTCCCCACGCAACAGCACATCGCTGATACGACGCCGCAGCAACTCCCCCACCCGCAACTGACGCTGCGAGGGGCCGGGGCCTTCGGAGAAACGGTTCTTCGCCATGGGCGTCATCTAGGGGAGCGGGCGCGGCCCCGCAACCGTTTGCAGGGCGGGGGTGTGGGGGCTATGGGGACGAAACGCAAAGGGGAGAGGCCGATGACTGGGGTCGTGATCGCGGGCGTGTCGGGGCGCATGGGGCAGATGCTGCTGCGTCTGGTACTGGAGTCCAAGACACTGCGCCTCGTCGGCGCGCTAGAGCGGGCGGGCCACGACTGGGTCGGGAAGGATGTCGGCACCGCCTCGGGCGGCACGGCGTTGGGCGTCACCGTGGGCGACGATCCGGCGGCGACGTTGCAGGGCGCTGGGGCGTTGCTCGATTTCACCTCGCCAGACGCGACGGTGGCCTTCGCGCAGACGGCGGCCGACACGGGCGCGGTGCATGTGATCGGCACAACGGGCTTCGCCGACAGCCACCTTGCAGCGCTAGACAAGGCAGCGGAGCGGGCGGTGCTTGTGCGCGCCGGGAACATGAGCCTCGGGGTCAACCTGCTGGTGCAACTGACCCGCAATGTGGCCGCCGCACTGGATACGGAGTTCGACGTCGAGGTCGTCGAAGCCCATCACCGCCACAAGGTCGACGCCCCCTCTGGCACCGCGCTAATGCTCGGGCAGGCGGCGGCGGAGGGGCGCGGCGTTGACCTCGCCGACGTCTCGGACCGGGGGCGGGACGGGATCACGGGCGCCCGAAAGCCCGGCGATATCGGGTTCACGGCCATCCGTGGCGGCGATGTGGTGGGCGAACATGACGTCATATTTGCCGCGCCTGGAGAACGGATTGTTCTCCGCCATGTGGCGACAGACCGCGCAATCTTCGCCCGGGGTGCGCTGAAAGCTGCCGAATGGGGCCAGGGCAGGGCGCCGGGGACCTATGACATGGTTGATGTGCTCGGTCTCAGGTGATCCGATCTGCGCCGAGGGGCGTACAACTCGCAACACGAGTATGGTTCGGAGCCTAAAAATGTCGCGCTCATCTCTTTTCGCCGCAGTCGCAATCGCCCTGCTGCCGTTTTCAGCCAACGCCACCGAGGGGTGGAGCCTGGCGCCAGATGGCACGCAATTTCAACGCATTGCCGGCAAGGGCACCTTCGTCAGGATCATCCAGCAGGGCGACCTCAGCCGGCTGGGCATCCGTCTGAAAGTGCGCCCCGACGGGCAGATCACGGGGCGCGCCTGGGGCCGCAACGTGACCGGTCAGTGGTCGTGGCGGGACGGATATTTCTGCCGCAATCTGTTCTGGGGCAAGCGCGAGGTCGGGCCGAACTGTCAGGAAGTTAAGGTCGGCGGCAACATGGTGCGGTTCACGTCCGACCGTGGCAACGGCGACTTTGCGGACCTTCGGCTGCGGTAAGCGCCCAGGGACGGTGGGCAGATTGCCCACCCTACCGCTTTCCGCGACCGAAATTTTTACGATGAGTAGGGTGGGCAATCTGCCCTCCGCACCGCGCGATCAAAAGTCGCCCGCGATGCCCATCTTTTCCCAATCCCCATAACGCACCGGTTCGGGGCCATCCCGACCGCCAAGTTCCTTTGGAAAATCAAGGGCTTCCGCCTTTTTCCGGCGCTCCTCCGCCTCGGCCAAGGCGCGTTTGGCGGCGGGGGGCAGGTCATCGTCGGGTGTGTCGGTCATCGCCATCTCTTGCCGGTGTCTCACAACTCATATACGGCGCGGCGTCTTGGGTGCAATGGGAGCGCGGGATTGGTCGACGAGGTGCGCAAGGCGGCATGGGCGCTGGTGGCGGCTGTTGGCGAGGGGCGGTTGCTGAGCGAACTGCTCCCCGACGCCGTGGAGCATCTGCCCGAAGCGGGTCGGGCGAGGGCCGGACGTCTGGCGCATGAGACTCTGCGCTGGTCGCAGCGGGCAGACCGGGTGCTGGGGCCGTATCTGCGGAAAAAGCCCTATCCGTTGACCCACGACATGCTGCGGATGGCCGTTTGGGAGCTTTGCGCCGATTGCGGGGCGCCACATGGTGTCATTAACTCTGCGGTAACTCTGTTGCGGAACAATCCGGACACGCGGCGGCAATCCGGCCTTGCGAACGCCGTGTTGCGGCGCGTGGCAAAGGCAGAGGTCAAATGGGACGACCTCCCCGCGCCGAGCCTGCCGAAATGGCTGCGAAAGCCGCTTTTGGCGGCATATGGCAAGGCGGCTGTGGGCGCCATGGAGGCGGCGCATGCGGTGGGCGCCCCACTGGATCTGACCCTGCGGGACGGGCCGGATAAGGCCCTGACTGAGGCGCTGGAGGCGGAGGTTTTGCCGACCGGCAGCCTGCGGTTGCGGGGCTCGCGGCGGGTGACGGCGCTGCCGGGCTACGAGGACGGGCGCTGGTGGGTACAGGATGCGGCAGCCGCCTTGCCGGTGCGGGCGCTGGCGCCGAAGCCGGGGGAGCAGGTACTTGACCTCTGCGCCGCGCCCGGCGGGAAGACGATGCAGCTTGCGGCAGCGGGCGCGCAAGTGACGGCGCTGGATGTGTCGGCGGCTCGGATGGGTCGGGTTGAGGAAAACCTCAAGCGCACCGGGCTGACCGCTAAGCTCGTTGTTGCGGATGCGCTAAAGTGGGCGCCAGAGGCCCCATTCGAGGCAGTCCTGCTGGATGCGCCCTGTTCGGCGACGGGCACGATCCGGCGGCATCCCGATTTGCCGCATGCCAAGGATGGCAGCGGATTTGAGGAGCTCTACAAGCTGCAAGCGGCGCTGATTGATCGGGCGGCAGAGTGGCTGACGCCCGGCGGGCGGCTTGTTTACTGCACATGCTCGCTGCTGCCCGAAGAGGGTGAGGCTCAGGCCGCAGCAGCCATTGAACGGACCGCGTTGCAGGCGGTTTCGGTCGATGTTCCGGGCATATCACCTGAATGGATTACGCCAAATGGCTATCTCCGCCTGCGCCCCGACTATTGGGCCGAGCGTGGCGGGATGGATGGCTTTTTCATCGCGGTCTTGCAAAAGCCTGCCTAACTCTTTGTCCGAACGTGACAAATCGACCCAACTCCGATAGCGTGTCGGAAGGATCGCCGGTCAACGGCGGCAGAGGCAGGACGGTAGACAGATGGCTCAAACTACAACCCTTGGGGCGCGTGTGGCGCACTGGCTCAACCGGTATCACGCCCGAATGGCGGGCCGTGGGCGTCCGGCCACGGCGTTTCGCGGGCGGCCAGAGCCGAAGAGCATTGGCAGTTATGCGAGGGGACGGCAGCTTTCGCAGGGCAAGTTCCTGTTCGCCGGATATCTGGTCGAAGGGGTCGAAGCCGACATCTGGGACCTGCCCATGCCGGACCACGCCTTCGAGATGGAGGTGCACGGGTTCCAGTGGCTCGACGACCTCGCCGCAGCGGGCGATATCGAGGCCAAGTACCGCGCGCAGGAGTGGACGCACGAGTGGGTGCGCCGCTTTGGCAAGGGCACCGGTGAGGGGTGGGAGCCTGACCTGACCGGTCGCCGCCTGTCGCGCTGGATCAATCACGCGGTCATGTTGATGAACGGGCAGGATCGCCCGGTTAACACGGCGTTCTTCAAGGCGATGTCGCGGCAAGCGAATTACCTTGCGCGGCGGTGGAAAAAGGCTCCAGTCGGGTTGCCGAGGTTTGAGGCCGTGGGTGGCCTGGCGCACGCCGCCATCGCACTCGACGGGTTAGAGCGGCATCTGGGCCCGGCGATGAAGGGCCTCGCGAAGGAATGCGCGCAGCGGATCGATGCAGAGGGCGGGTTGCCCTCGCGCAATCCCGAAGAGCTGCTGTCAGTGTTTGTGATCCTGACGTCTGTCGTAGATGCGCTGATGGAGTCGGGGCGGATCCCGCCGGACGCGATCACCAAGGCCGTGCAAGAGATCGCGCCGACCCTGCGTGTGCTGCGCCACGCCGACGGCGGCCTCGCACGGTTCCATGGCGGCGGGCGCGGGCTGGACGGGCGGTTGGATCTGGCGCTCGCGATTTCCGGCGTGCGGCACATGCGGCACAAGGGCCTCGCCATGGGCTTCGCCCGCCTCAGCCAGGGCCGCACCACGCTGATCGTCGACGCCGCGCGCCCGCCCGAGGGGGAGGCATCGCTGAACGGCCACGCCTCGACGCTGGCGATGGAGCTGACCTCGGGCCGCCGCCCGCTCATCGTGAATTGCGGCGGTGGCGAGACCTTTGGTTCGAGCTGGCGCCGGGCCGGGCGCGCGACACCGTCGCACTCGACGCTGGCGCTTGAGGGCTATTCCTCGTCCCGCCTCGGCGGACAGGGCTTCATCGGCGGACGCCGGACGGAGCTTTTGACCGATGTCCCAAACGACGTCACCTGCACGAAGCCAGAAGCCGGGCAGGGCGCTTCGCTGATCCTCAGCCACGACGGCTTCCTGCAGACCCACGGCCTGATCCACCACCGCCGGCTCGAACTCGCCGCTGACGGCCGCAGCGTGATCGGCGACGACAGCCTGTCCGCGCTTCAACCCGAGGCCGAGGCGCAGTTTGACGCCGCGAAAGAGCACACCGGCCAGCAGGGCATCCCTTTCGCCGTCCGGTTCCATCTGCATCCCGACGTAAAGGCCGAGCTCGACATGGGCGGCGCGGCGGTGTCGATGGCGCTCAAATCCGGCGAAGTCTGGGTCTTCCGCCACGACGGCTTCGCCCAGCTTAGCCTCGCGCCGAGCGTGTACCTCGAACGCGGGCGCCTCAGCCCCAGGGCGACGCTGCAGATCGTGCTGGCGGCGCACGCGACCGACTATGGCACCCGGATCGGCTGGACGCTGGCGAAAGCGCAGGATACCCCCGCGCATACCCGCGATCTGGAGACCGAAACGGATCTGGCCGCGGCGTACAAGTAGCCATCGAGGGGTGCTATGGCCGACCTTCGCCCGCTTCACCGCGCGCTGATCTCTGTGTCCGACAAGTCGGGGTTGCTGCCGTTTGCTCAAGCGCTCGCGGCGCGGGGCGTCGACCTCGTGTCGACCGGCGGCACGGCGAAGGCGCTCCGCGAGGCCGGACTGAACGTGACGGACGTGTCCGACCTCACCGGCTTCCCCGAAATGATGGACGGCCGCGTGAAGACGCTGCACCCGATGGTCCACGGCGGCCTCCTGTCGGTCCGCGACAACCCCGGCCACGCCGCCGCAATGGATCAGCACGGGATCGGCGGGATCGATCTGCTGGTGGTCAACCTCTACCCGTTCGAGGCCACGGTTGCGGGCGGCGCGGACTATGCGACGGCGATTGAAAACATCGACATCGGCGGCCCCGCGATGATCCGCTCGGCGGCCAAAAACCACGACTACGTTACCGTCGTGACGGACGTCCAGGACTACGACGCCGTGCTCGCGGAACTCGACGCCAACAGTGGCCAAACCACCTACGCCTTCCGCCAGACGCAGGCCCTGACGGCCTACAGCCGCACGGCCGCCTATGATGCGGCGGTGTCCAACTGGATGGCGCAGGGCGCAACACCCCGGCGGCGGGCCTTCGCGGGGACGCTGGCGCAAACCCTGCGGTACGGCGAGAACCCGCATCAAGAGGCGGCGTTCTACACAGATGGCGCCGACGGCCCGTCTGTGGCCAACGCCCAGCAGGTGCAGGGCAAGGAACTCAGTTACAACAACATCAACGACACCGACGCGGCCTTCGCGCTGATCAGCGAATTCGCCCAAGGCGACCCAGCCTGCGTGATCGTCAAGCACGCCAACCCCTGCGGCGTGGCGCGTGGGGCGACGCTCCACGCCGCGTACGGGAAGGCCTACGACTGCGACCGCGTGTCGGCATTTGGCGGGATCGTGGCGCTGAACCAGCCGCTCGACGCCGCCACCGCGGACGCGATCTGCGAGATCTTCACCGAAGTCGTCATCGCCCCCGGCGCGTCTGACGAGGCAAAGGAAGTGTTCGCCGCAAAGGCCAACCTGCGCCTCCTGCTGACCGACGGTCTGGCGGACGCCGAGGCCCCCGGTCTGGCTGTCCGGCAAGTGGGCGGCGGCTGGCTGGTGCAGGGCCGCGATGCGGCGGTCACCATGGCGGACGACCTGAAGGTTGTCACCCAACGCGCCCCGAGCGAGGCGGAAGTCGCGGATATGCTCTTCGCCTGGACAGTCGCAAAGCACGTGAAATCGAACGCGATTGTCTATGCGAAAGACCTCGCGACCGTCGGCGTCGGCGCAGGCCAGATGAGCCGTGTGGACTCCACCCGCATCGCAGCCCGCAAGGCGCAGGACATGGCCCAGGCGCTGGGACTGATTGAAACCCCCACACAAGGGTCCGTCGTCGCCTCCGACGCGTTCTTCCCCTTCCCCGACGGGGTCGAAGCCCTCGCCGAAGCCGGCGCCAAGGCCGTCATCCAACCCGGCGGCTCCATGCGCGATGACGCAGTGATCGAGGCGGCGGACAAGCTGGGCCTCGCCATGGTCTTCACCGGCAAACGGCATTTCCGGCATTGAGCGCCCTGCGACATATCGGCGTACAGGTCGGGCTGCTGGTCTTCGTTCTGGACCAGATCAGCAAGTACGTGATCGTGCAGGCGATGGACCTGAAGACCCGGCTGTCCATTGACGTCCTGCCGCCCTTCGTCAACTTCCGGATGGCCTGGAACGAGGGGATCAACTTCGGAATCCTGTCCGACATGGGCCCCGAAATGCGCTGGTTCTGGGTGTTTCTGTCGCTGCTGATCTCGGGCTGGGTGATCTGGTGGATCCGGCGCGAGGGCGGCGGTCGCATGGTGATGATCTCCGCCGGGCTGCTTGTCGGCGGCGCTTTGGGGAATGTGATCGACCGCATCATCTATGGGGCTGTGGCCGACTTCCTGAACATGTCCTGCTGCGGGATCGAGAACCCGTTTTCCTTCAACGTCGCCGATATCAGTATCTTCGCAGGTGCGTTCGGATTGATCCTCTTCTCGGGAAAGACACCCGAGACCCCGTGACGCGGGCGCATTTCCGGGCTAAGACGACAACGATGCTACGAGTGGACGACCTATGAAACAGTCGATTTTGGCAATTGGTGTAATGGTTTGCGCGCTGGGCGGATGCACCTCGGCGAACCCTGACCTGTTGACGGTGCGGACCGAGGGGCCCGATGAATTCTCGATCGTGCCGACCAAGCCACTGCAGCAGCCTGAGGACTTTGCGTCACTCCCCCAGCCGACGCCGGGCGGGTCAAACCTTGTGGATCCGACGCCCGAGGCTGACGCGTTTGCGGCCCTCGGTGGCAACGCGGCCGTGCTCACGCGCGCGGCCAATGACCCGGCGCTTGCGGCCTATACCGGGCGCTACGGCGTCACCCCCAACATCCGGGGGGAGCTTGCGGCGACCGACCTCGCCTTCCGCAAACGTAATCCCGGTCGCATCCTTGAGCGGGCGTTTGACGTGACGACCTATTACAAGGCGTATCGTCGCCAAGCGCTGGATCAGCACGCCGAGCTGGAACGCTTCCGCGCGGCAGGTGTGCGCACCGTTGCGGCCCCGCCGACCGGGGCGCAGTAGGCGGACATTCCCACAATCAGGTTGATTGGCGGCGCAGACGACGTAGGTTCTCGCGGAACTGCGTTTTCTGGAAGGATGCCTATGCCCAGACTCCTGCCCGCCGTGTGTGCGCTGTCGATGGCCACCGCGGCCCATGCCGCTGACATCACAAGCTTCTCTCTCGACAACGGGATGGACGTTGTCGTGCTAGAGGATAACCGCGCCCCCGTGGTCGTTCACATGGTGTGGTACAGGGTCGGATCGGCGGATGAGCCGATGGGGAAATCGGGCATTGCGCATTACCTCGAACACCTGATGTTCAAGGGGACCGAGACCATTGGCGCTGGCGAATTCAGTGAAACCGTGGCGGCCAACGGCGGCACGGACAACGCGTTCACGTCGTTCGACTACACTGGCTACATCCAGCGCGTCGCGTCCGACAGGCTGGAGCTGATGATGGAGATGGAGGCGGACCGGATGGTCAACCTTCAGATCGCCGATGAGTTCGTCGCGCCCGAGCGCGAGGTTGTGCTGGAAGAGCGGAACCAGCGGACCGAGAACGAGCCCGGCTCTTTGCTGGCCGAACAGCGGGCGGCGGCGCAGTACATGCATCACCCCTATGGCCGCCCGATCATCGGTTGGCGGCACGAGATCGAGACGCTGACGAAAGAGGACGCAGAGACGTTCTATGAGGCGCATTACGCGCCCAACAATGCAATTCTGGTGGTGGCGGGTGATGTGACCCCGGATCAGGTTCGGGCGCTGGCGGAAGAGCACTATGGCCTGATCCCGGCGAATCCTGACATTGTGGAGCGGGACCGTGTGGACGAGCCCCCGCAGCTTGCCGAGCGTCGGCTGGTGTTTGAGGACCCCCGCGTCTCGCAACCCTATATCCTGCGCACCTACCTCGCGCCCGAGCGCGACCCGGGCGAGCAAGAGGTGGCGGCGGCGTTGACGCTGCTGGCGGATATTCTTGGCGGGTCGTCGACCACGTCGGTCCTCGCGCAGAAGCTGCAGTTTGAGCAGGCGCGGTCAGTCTATTCCTCGGCCTTCTACCGGGGCATGTCGCTGGACGACACAACCTTCGGGCTTGTCAACGTGCCGCCCCCCGGGGTCTCGCTGGAAGAGGCCGAGGCTGACATGGACACCGCGATTGCGGAGTTCCTTGAGGAAGGCATCGACGCCGAGCAGTTGCGCCGCATCAAGGCGGGCATCCGGGCGTCCCGCATTTATGCCGAAGACAACGTGTCGAGCCTTGCGCGGCGGTATGGGGCGGCGCTGACCTCCGGCCTGACGGTGGAGGATGTCGAGGCCTGGCCTGACATCCTCGAAGCGGTGACGGAAGAGGACATCCTCGCCGCCGCCCGCATGGTGTTTGATCGCAAGAACGCGGTGACGTCCTTCCTTAAGGCGCCCGCCCAGTCGGAGGTGTCCCAATGATCCGCCGAGAGAGCCCTGTTTTGAGAAGTGAAGCGAAAGCAAAGGCTTACAGCCGGTCCCCATGGGGACCGCTCGCCCTGATGCTGTCGCTAACCCTCTTTTTGATTGCCGTTGCGCTGCCCGCGAGGGCCGCGGTCGAGATCCAGGAGGTCGAGTCCCCCGGCGGCTTCAAGGCGTGGCTGGTCGAGGAGGATTCCATCCCCTTCGCCGCCATAGAGATCCGCTTCAAAGGCGGCGCCTCCCTCGACGCCGAAGGCAAGCGAGGCGCCGTCCACCTGATGACTGCCACGCTCGAAGAAGGCGCCGGAGACATGGACGCCAAAGCCTTCGCCGAGATGCGGGAGGAGTTGGCCACACGGATCTCCTTCGACAGCGGCGACGATTCCGTGTCCGTCTCGTTCCGCTTCCTGACCGAGAACCGCGACGCGTCGGTGGCCCTCCTGAAAGCCGCGCTCAACGAGCCCCGCTTCGATCAGGCCGCCGTCGACCGCGTGCGCGAGCAGGTCCTGTCAAACATCCGCTCGGACTCAACCGACCCGCCCTCCATCGCGAGTGAAGCCTTCGCGCAGCTTGCGTGGGGCGATCACCCCTACGCGACCTCAGATGAGGGCACGCTGGAAAGCGTCGCCGCATTGACGCGTGAAGACATCGTTGAAGCGCACGCGAGAGCGGTTGCGAAGGACCGCGTCTACATCGCCGCCGTCGGCGACATCAACGCGGAAGAGCTTGCTGGGATTATGGACGACCTGCTGGGCGACCTCCCCGCCGAGGGCGCCCCACAGCCCGCCGCCGCGCCCGTTCTGCTGGAGCCTGGCATCACCGTGGTACCGTTCGACACGCCGCAATCCGTGGCCCTGTTCGGCCACGAAGGCATCGCCCGGGACGACCCGGACTTTTTCCCGGCCTACATCGTGAACGAGATCATGGGCGGCAGCGGCTTCACCTCGCGCCTGATGGAAGAGGTCCGCGTGAAACGCGGCCTGACCTACGGGATCGGCAGCTACCTCGCCACAAAGGACCACGGCGCCCTGGTGATCGGGCAGGTGGCCACGGTGAACGACCGGATGGGCGAGACCATTGACGTCGTGACGAACGAGTGGCGGCGCATGGCAACCGAGGGCCTGACCGAGGGAGAGCTGGAGAGCGCCAAGCTGTACCTCACGGGCGCCTACCCTCTGCGTTTCGACGGGAACGCGCCGATTGCTAGGATCATGGTCGGGATGCAGATGGATGACCTTCCCATCGACTACATCGCCACCCGCAACGACAACATCAACGCCGTGACGCTGGACGAGGCGAACCGTGTGGCGCAGCGGATCTATCGTCCCGAGGACCTGACGATTGTGGTTGTCGGGCAGCCGGGTGAGCTTGAGGTTTCCAACTGAGTTCTGTGGGCCGCTCATCGAACCCTTACAGGCTCGCCTCGCTTTGTGGCGAGGGTGCTCAGGCGGTGTGAACTGATCTCGACGTAGGCGCCGGGTCATGCTACCCATTGTGGCATGGCCCTTGACGACCGCAAGATACGCCCAGTCATCCGTCCGCTGGACGAAGCCGCGATCAACCGGATCGCGGCAGGGGAAGTCGTGGAGCGGCCCGCTTCGGCGGTGAAGGAACTCGTTGAGAACGCGTTGGATTCCTGGGCGACGCGGGTTTCGGTTGATGTGGCTGCGGGCGGCAAAGCGCTGATCCGGGTCACGGATGACGGTTGCGGAATCCCGGCGTCGGAGATGCCGCTGGCCGTCGCCCGCCATGCCACGTCGAAGATCGACGGATCCGATCTGTTGAATATTGAGAGCTTCGGGTTCCGGGGGGAGGCGCTGGCCTCACTCGGAGCCGTGGGGCGACTGACGTTGACGTCGCGAGTTGCAGGTGCGGAGGCGCATCGGCTGACGGTGGATGGAGGGCGCGTGGGCGCCCTGAGCCCGGCGGCGGGTCGTGTCGGGACGGCGGTTGAGCTGCGCGATCTGTTCTATGCGACGCCCGCGCGGCTGAAGTTTCTGAAGACCGAGAAGGGGGAGATGCAGGCCATCACCGATGTGGTGAAGCGTCTGGCGATGACGTCGCCCTCGGTCGCCTTCACGCTGAGCGACGAAACCAAGGTGGTGCTGCGTCTTGAGGCGGAGCGAGGGGAGGCGTTTGAGGCGCTGTCGCATCGGCTTGGGGCGATCCTTGGGAAGGATTTCACCGACAACGCCATCGCGGTCGATGCGGTGCGAGAGGGGCTGCGGCTGTGGGGCTATGCCGCGCTGCCGACCTATTCTCGGGGGGCTGCAGTGGCGCAGTTCCTGTTCGTCAACGGGCGCCCGGTGCGGGACAAGCAACTGACGGGCGCGCTGCGGGCTGCGTATGCCGATTTTCTTAGCCGTGATCGGCATCCTGCGGCGGTGCTGTTCCTCGACTGCCCGCTGGAGCGTGTGGACGTGAACGTCCACCCCGCAAAGGCAGAGGTGCGCTTTCGCGACCCGGGCATCGCGCGCGGGCTTATAGTGTCGGGCCTGCGCCATGCTTTGGCTGAGGCCGGACACCGGGCCGCCACCACCGTTGCGGGCGCCGCGCTGGGCGCGTTCCGCACGCCGGTGCCGGAACCGCGCGTTTACCAAATGGATCGCTCGCGCCCTGGCCCCGCGCCCTCCGTGCTGTTTGAGCCTGCCGAAAGCCTTTCCGCCGCACCCGTGCCCGAGCCGGAGGGTGAGGCGCCGCTCGAAGGGCCCCTCGGCGCGGCAAGGGCGCAGCTTCACCGCACCTATATTGTGGCGCAAACAGAGGACGGAATTGTCCTTGTCGATCAGCATGCCGCACATGAGCGCCTCGTCTACGAGACTCTGAAAGAGCAGGCCGCCGCGAACGGCGTGCCGTCGCAGGCGTTGCTGGTCCCCGAAATCGTCGAGCTGTCCGAGCCCGAGGTCGCTCTGCTGCTGGCGGAGGCTGATGCGCTGGGCCGCTTTGGGCTAGAGTTGGAGCCCTTCGGTCCTGGGGCCATTGCTGTGCGAGCCACACCTGCGTTGCTTGGCCCGATCAATGCGGAGGCGTTGGTGCGCGACATCCTTGACGAGCTTCGCGACAGTGGCGGCTCGTTGACCGTGCAGGCGAAGGTCGAGGCCGTGCTGTCCCGCGTGGCCTGCCACGGCTCGATCCGGGCGGGTCGGGCCATGGGCGCGGACGAGATGAATGCGCTGCTGCGGAAGATGGAGGCGGTGCCCCATTCCGGCCAATGCAACCACGGCCGCCCCACCTATGTTGAACTCAAGCTGGCCGATATTGAGCGGCTGTTCGGACGCACATGACCCAGATTGACCTCACCGATCCCCTGATCCAGGCGGGGCTCGCCGCCGCTGGCGGACTGCTGCTGGTGGTCGTGTTGCTCCTGCTCGTGCTGTCCCGCGCCAGCCGGTCGGCGCGGATGGTCGTCCCGCTGACGCATCATCTCGACGCGCTGGCCAGCCGCGTGCAAAGCCTGTCCGAAGGGCAGGAACGGCTGTCAGGCGGCCTCACCCATGTATCCGAGGCGCAGGTCGTGGCGCAGTCCAACATGCTGAAGCTGATGGAGGCCCGGCTGGCCGAGGTCTCCACCCGCATGAACGACAATCTGCAGGGGTCGGCGACCCGCACGGCACGATCGTTGGGGGCACTGCAAGAGCGGTTGGAAACCATCGACAAGGCGCAGGCGAATATCGAGAAGCTGTCGGGCGACGTCCTGTCCCTGCAGGACATCCTGTCGAACAAGCAGACCCGCGGGGCGTTCGGGGAGATCCAGTTGACGGACATCGTCACCAAGGCCCTCCCACGGGACAGCTTCACGCTGCAGGCGACCTTGTCGAACGGCAAACGGGCCGACTGTCTGATCCACCTTCCGAACCCACCCGGCCCCATCGTCATCGACTCAAAGTTCCCGCTGGAGGCCTATGAGTCGCTGCGCCGCGCCGAAACACAGTGGGAGTTGAACGAAGCGGTCAAGGCCATGCGCGTGGCGATCCGTAAGCACATCCGCGACATCGCAGAGCGCTATATTCTGGAGGGTGAAACCGCCGACGGCGCGCTCATGTTCCTGCCGTCCGAGGCAGTCTATGCGGAGCTCCACGCCAACTTCCCCGAGCTCGTGCGCGACGGGTTCGACCACCGCGTGTGGATCGTCTCGCCGACGACCTGCATGGCGACGCTGAACACCATGCGCGCAATCCTGAAGGACGCCCGCATGCGGGAACAGTCGGGGGCGATCCGCGCTGAACTGAAGCGATTGTACGACGATGTGGAACGCCTCGGCACCCGCGTCGGCAACCTCGACCGCCACTTTCCTCAGGCGTCAAAGGACATCTCGGAAATCAAGATTTCCGCCGAGAAGGCCGGCAAACGCGCCCGTCGGCTGGACAATTTCGACTTTGAGGAACTCGACGCCGAGGCGCCCCCGAAAGTGGTTGCTCTAACCGGTCACGACTGACCAGTCCCTTCATCTGGCTGAAAATACCTCGGGGGGTCTGGGGGGCTGGCCCCCCACTCTGTCGGCGCCGCCAGGCGACGATAACGAAAATCAGGCGAGGCGGTCTTTCACCATCGGACCCACACGCCCGAAATCCATTTGCCCGGTATGGGCCGCCTTGAGCGCCCCCATCACCTTGCCCATGTCGCGGATCGATTCGGCGCCGGTGGATTTCAGCGCCCGGTCAATTGCGGCCTTCACCTCGGCCTCGTCCAATTGCTTGGGCAGGAACTCTTCAATAACGCTGATTTCCGCGCGCTCCTGCTCTGCGAGTTCAAGACGTCCGCCCTCTTCGTAGGCGCGCACGCTTTCCTGGCGCTGTTTGACCATGCGCCCGAGGATTTGCAGGACTTCCCCGTCGCCCACGCCCGCATCGTTGCCCTCGCCCCGCAAGGCGATGTCGCGGTCCTTGATTGCGGCGTTGACCAACCGCAGCGTCGACAAACGCACCGGCTCTTTGGCTTTCATTGCAGTCTTCAGCGCGTCCGAAACGCGCGCGCGCATATCCATCTGACGTCCTGTATGCTATTCACTTCCCGAACTCGCGCAAATAGTGCGTTGTGCGTCACCAAACAACCCCCGCCCGGTCGGCTTGACCCCGACATGTGCCCCCCCTAGGACACCCCAATCGCCATGACAGTGAGGGACCTACCGATGTCCGCTTCCCCAACCGCCTGCCTCGCGCTTGCCGATGGTACCTTGTTCTACGGCGAAGGCTTCGGCGCGGTGGGGCAGACGGAAGCTGAGCTTTGCTTCAACACGGCGATGACCGGGTATCAGGAAATCATGACCGATCCGTCCTATGCCGGGCAGGTCGTAACCTTCACCTTCCCGCATATCGGCAATGTCGGTGTGACGCCCGAGGATGACGAGGCGGCAGAGCCCGTTGCAGCGGGCATGGTTGTCAAATGGTCCCTGACCGAGCCGTCCAACTGGCGCGCGGCGGGCACCTTGTCGGACTGGCTCGCAAAGCGTGGGCGGATTGCGATGGGCGGGGTCGATACGCGGCGGTTGACCCGCGCGATCCGGCAGCAGGGTGCGCCGCATGTTGCTTTGGCGCATGATCCGGAGGGAAAGTTCGATATCGAGGCTCTGGTTGGTGCGGCAAGGGGCTTTTCTGGGCTGGAGGGGTTGGACCTCGCGAAGGAAGTCACCTGTACTCAGTCTTACCGCTGGGACGAGAAACGGTGGGCGTGGCCCGAGGGCTATACCAGGCGGATCGAGCCGGGCCACCGCGTGGTGGCGATAGACTATGGGGCGAAGCGAAACATCCTGAGGTGTCTGGCGAGTGCCGGGTGCGACGTGACCGTTCTGCCCGCCACGGCGACGGCGGAAGACGTAATGGCGCAGTCTCCCGACGGTCTGTTCTTGTCGAACGGGCCGGGTGATCCGGCCGCGACGGGGAGCTATGCGGTGCCGATGATCCGTGAGGTGCTGGACAAGACCCGCATTCCGGTCTTCGGGATCTGCCTTGGGCACCAGATGCTCGCGCTCGCGCTGGGGGCGACAACGGTGAAGATGAACCACGGGCATCACGGGGCGAACCATCCGGTGAAGGATCTGGAGACCGGCAAGGTAGAAATCACGTCGATGAACCACGGATTCACGGTCGACAGTCAGACCCTGCCACAGGGCGTAATCGAAACGCATGTCTCACTTTTTGACGGCTCGAACTGCGGCATCCGGGTCGCGGACCGTCCGGTGTTCTCTGTTCAATACCACCCTGAGGCGAGTCCTGGACCGCAAGACAGCTATTACTTGTTTGAGCGCTTTGTGAAAGCTATGGACAAGTCCCCCGTGGGACAAACATAGTGGATAAGTTATGTTAATTGCTCGCATTAAGGTCTCGTTAAGCATCTGAGCGCACCTCAAGACGGCAACCTGCCAATTTTGGGGACACCATGTCGGGTAAGTCAGACAGGAGAGCGCAGCTCCGCCTCGTGCCGAGCGAAACGCGCACGGGCGTCCACGACGACGCGTCCCCGTTCGCCGTGAAGCCGCTGGGGGAGATCTTGGTTGCCACCGGCGCGCTACCCCGAGATGGGCTGAACCGAGCGTTACGCCTGCAACGAACGCGGCGGGCGCGAGGGCGGTTGGGCAATATCCTCGTGCGAGAGCGGTTGCTGTCGACGGACGCTTTGGCGGTGGGCCTTGCGCTGCAAAAGGGCGTGTGGCGGGTGCCGTTGTCGCTTACGTCGGGCGACCCTTCGCTGATCGACGCCATTGGGGCGGATCGCTGCATCCGGCACCGCATCCTACCGCTTCGGCACCAGGCCGGTGTCACGGTCATCGCCGCCAGCCGTCCGGAAGAGTTCGAGGCGATCCGCCACGGCATCGAGGCCATCGTGGGTCCGGTGGCGCTCGCCATCGCGGACGAGCGCGGGGTCGAAGCGGCGATCCTCGCCAAGCGCGCCCAGGGCCTTGTGAAGGCTGCCGAGGCGCGCCCGCTGCTGCCGCTGAGCGCGCGGCAGTTTCACCCGCGAGTGCTGGGATTTGTGTTGGGCGCGCTGTTCTGCGCGATCCTTGCGGCGGTCGTTTTCGCGCCGGTGCTGGCTTCGTTCATCGCCCTGATCTGGTCGGTGGTGGCGCTCACCGGGCTGAGCGGGCTTAAGGCCGCCGCGCTGACGGCGGAGCTGTCCGATCCCGCCCGCCACTTTCGAGCGCCCAAGGCAAAGATGACCGACCGGCTGCCGCGCATCTCGATCATGGTCCCGCTGCTGAGCGAGGCCGAGATCTCGGGCGCGCTGGTCAAGCGCTTGAAGACGATCCGCTATCCGACGGACCGGCTGGAGATCTGCCTTGTCGTTGAGCAGGGCGACGGGCCCACGACCTCGGCGCTGCTGCGGGCGGGGCTGCCGGAAGGCTGGCGCGTGGTCGAGGTTCCACGCGGCACGGTGCGGACGAAGCCGAGGGCGCTGAACTATGGGCTCGACTTCCTGCGGGGGGAGATCATCGGGGTTTACGATGCCGAGGATGCGCCCGAACCGGATCAGCTTCTGAAAGTCGCCGCCAAGTTTGCCACGGCGGCGCCCGACGTCGCGTGCCTGCAAGGGCGGCTCGCCTTTTATAATGCGCGGCGGAACTGGCTGTCGCGGTGCTTTGCGATCGATTACGCCGCGTGGTTCGGGGTTGTCCTGCCCGGGCTCGCTCGGCTGGGGTTCGTTATCCCGCTGGGCGGCACGACGCTGTTCTTCCGCCGCGCAGCGCTGGAGGCGCTGGGGCGGTGGGATTCCCACAATGTTACAGAGGACGCCGACCTGGGGCTGCGTCTCGCGCGGATCGGGCTACGGACCGAGATGGTGGATACCGTCACACGGGAAGAGGCGAACTGCCGCGTGGTGCCGTGGATCAAGCAGCGGTCGCGATGGATCAAGGGCTACGCGCTGACCTACATCGTTCACATGCGACGACCGTGGATGCTGTATCGCAATCTGGGCGCGAAAAAGTTTCTGGGCGTGCAGGCGATCTTTCTGGGCTCCGTCACGTTGTTCCTTTTGGCCCCGTTCATGTGGTCACTCGCATTTATTCCGCTGGGGCTACCACACCCCTTGTCTGGCACCGCCGGGGCATGGTTCGCCCCGGCGGTTGCCGTTTTCATCGGGGCCGAGGTCGTGAACCTGATCGTCAACGGCCGCGCCGTCTGGATCGCGCGGGGGGAGCGGTGGCTGCTGCCCTGGGTGCCGACGTTGATGCTGTATTTCCCGCTCGCGGCGGTGGCCGCGTATCGCGGGCTCATCGGGTTGGCCGTGTCGCCGTTCGCGTGGGACAAGACGCGGCATGGCCAGTCCGACCCGGATGAGGAGGACGTGGCGCTTAAGGTTCTACCAAAGCCTCGGCGTTCTGAGCGAGCCGCGTCTCAAACGCGTGGCTGATATGGGCACGGAAAGCGGCGGAGGCGGCCTCGCCATCGCCCTCGGCAATCGCGTCGACAATTGCCGTGTGCTCGTTCAATGCCACCTCGCCGCGCCCCTCGATGGCTAGCGAGGTGGACGACATCAGCGCCATGGAGCGGTAGACGAGGTCAAGCTGCCGCACAAGAAAGCGGTTATGCGAGGCAAGGTGGACCTGCTTGTGGAACTGCCGGTTCGATCGCGCGAGCGCGGCCGGGTCGCCGATGCGGCCCCAATCGTCCTTGATCATGCGCCGCATGACGTTGACCTCTTCAGCCGTCGCGTGGCGGGCGGCGAGCTTGGCCGACAGGGCCTCTAGCTCGCTCCGGACGGTATAGAGTTCCGCCATTTCGTTGTGGTCGAGCGAGGCAACGATCAGGCTGCGACCGTCCCGGGCCAGAAGAGATTGGGTCTCAAGCCGTTGCAGCGCCTCGCGGATCGGGGTGCGTGAGACGCCAAAGCGCTCGGCGAGTTCGCTTTCCACAAGGCGGTCGCCCGGTCTGTAGGTACCGGTGTCGATCGCGTGAAGGATCATCTGGTACGCGTCGCCCTGCGGCGGTTCGGGGTCTGCTGTCATCGTCTATGGCCTTGCAAGTTATTGGCGAGACTAGGCGCGTCAGGTCGCCGGGATCAAGCGTTGCCGTCGCAGGCGGGCCTGCATAGGGTCCGCGCCATGCTTCAGGCGCGATTCCAGCACGTCACCCATTGGGTTTTCGACCTCGACAACACGCTCTACCCGCCCGAGGCGCGGCTGTTTGATCAGATTGAGCTGCGGATGACCGAATGGGTGATGCAGGCCGTTGGTGTGACGCGAGACGAGGCGGATCGGCTGCGGAAGGTGTATTGGGCACAGTACGGGACGACTTTGGCTGGCCTGATGGCAGAGCACGGCGTGGATCCGGGCCCGTATCTGACCGACGTTCATGAGATCTCGCTGGAGCATCTTGAGCCTGATCCGGCCCTCGCTGAGGGCCTGTCCGCGCTGCCGGGGCGGCGGATTGTGTACACGAACGGCTCGGCCCCTTACGCCCGCCGGGTGCTGGAGGCACGGGGATTGTCGAACGCCTTTGATGCGGTCTATGGCGTTGAAGATGCAGGCTTTCGTCCTAAGCCCGAGCGTATGGCGTTCGAGGCGATCTTTGCTGCCGACGGCACCGATCCATCGCGGGCCGCCATGTTCGAGGATGACCCCCGCAACCTTGAGGCCCCGTTCTCGATGGGCATGCGAACTGTCCACGTCGCGCCCGAGCCGGTGGATCAACCGTTCATCGAGCATCACACGGGCGATCTGTCGCGGTTTCTATCGTCGCTGACCGCGTGACAGGCGGGCGCGCTGGGCTAGGGTTCGCGGCATGAGACAGAGCGTGGATATCTTCATTTCGGGCGGCGGGATCGCCGGGCTGACGGCAGCGGCAGCGCTCGGGCAGGCCGGGTTCAGTGTGTACCTGGCCGACCCAATGCTCCCGGTCGCGGCAGAGGGCGATGACGGCTCGGACATGCGGACGACCGCCTATCTGCGCCCGTCCGTTGACCTGCTGGAGCGCATCGGCATCTGGTCGGCGCTGCGGGACGAGGCCACGCCGCTGGATGTGCTGCAGGTGATCGACACGGTGGGCCAGCCGCCGGTCGAGACTGAGAGACGGGCGTTCCGGGCGGATGACCTCGGCGATGGGCCGTTCGGGTGGAACCTGCCGAACTGGCTGACCCGCAAGGTGCTGAGCAGGCTCGTGGCCGAGATGGACGGCGTGACCGTGCGCCTGGGCACAGGCTTCCGCAGCATGCTGGTGCGCGAGAGGGAGGCGCTGGTGACGCTGACCGATGGCACGCAAGTCGCGGCGCGGTTGGTTGTGGGGGCAGACGGGCGCATGTCGCCGGTTCGTCATGCGGCGAATGTTGGGGTCTCGGTGAACCGGTACGGCCAGAAAGCGCTCGCGTTTGCGGTGACGCATGAGGTGCCGCACGGGTTTGTTTCGACCGAGATCTACAACCAGGGCGGCGCCTTCACGACCGTCCCGGCGCCAGATCGAAACGGTCAGCCGTCGTCGGCGATCGTTTGGATGGCGGATGGCGCAGAGGCGGATCGGCGCATGGGCCTGTCGCCCGAGGCGCTCGCAGAAGAGGCGACGGAGCGGTCGCTGGGCGAGTTGGGCGCAATGACCGTCGTCAGCCCGGTGCGCGCGTGGCCGGTGGTGACTCAGGTGGCCGACCGGCTGACGGCGCGGCGGGTGGCGTTGATCGCCGAGGCTGCGCATGTGCTGCCGCCGATTGGAGCTCAGGGGTTGAATACGTCGCTGTCAGACGTGGCGGCGCTGGTGGCTGCGGCGGAGCATCCGCTGGGCGAAGACAAGATGCTGAAGGCGTATTCGGACGCGAGGGCGAGCGACGTGAGGCTGCGGGCCGGTGTGATCGACCTGTTCAACCGCGTCTGCAAGACGGATGCGGCGCCGGTGAATGCCTTGCGACGGCTGGGACTTAGGGTGGTGCATGATGCAACGCCGGTGCGACGCGCAGTCATGCGAGCTGGGTTGGGCGGTTAGGCGGCCCGCGCTCAGGGCAACGCGCCGCTGTCGTCGTTGCAATCACGCGACCTGATCGAGAACCTCTTTGAAGCGGGCGACACTGGCGTCAACGTCTTTCAGTTTGTCGATGCCGAAGAGGCCGATGCGGAAGCTTTTGTAGTCCGACCCTTCGTCGACCATCAGGGGCACCCCGGCTGCGATCTGCATGCCTTGGGCCATGAAAGCCTTCCCACTTTGAATCTCGGGATCGTCCGTGAAGCAGACGACCACGCCCGGGGCGCCAAAGCCTTCGGCGGCGACGGATTTGAAGCCCTTGGCGCCCATGAGCGCCCGGATTTTGTCGCCCTGCGACCACTGCGCCATCTTGAGGCGGTCGAAGCCGTGGGATTTCGCCTCCATCATCGCGTTGCGGAAGCTGCGGAGGGCGTCGGTTGGCATGGTGGCGTGGTAGGCGTGGCCGCCATTCTCGTAGGCCTCCATCATCTGGAGCCATTTGCCGAGGTCGACCGCGAAGCTGTTCGAGGCCGTGTTCCGCACGCGTTCAAGCGCGGCGTCGGACATCATCACAAGACCCGCCGAGGGCGACGCTGACCAGCCCTTCTGCGGGGCCGAGATCACCACGTCGAGGCCAAGCGCCTTCATGTCGACCCACGCACAGCCCGACGCGATGCAGTCGAGCACGAACAGCCCGCCGACCTCATGCACCGCGTCCGCCACCGCGCGGAGGTAGTCGTCGGGCAGGATCATCCCAGCGCTGGTCTCCACATGCGGGGCAAACACGACGTTGGGTTTGTCGGCACGAATGCGGTCGACCACCTCGTCAATGGGCGCGGGCGCGAAGGCGGCCTGCGGGTCGTTCCCGGTGCGGCGGGCCTTCATCACGATCTCTTCCGTGGGGAGGTTTCCGGCTTCGAAGATCTGCGTCCAGCGGTACGAGAACCAGCCGTTGCGGATAACCATAGCCTTGCGCCCGGTGGCGAGCTGGCGGGCGACCGCCTCCATCGCGAAGGTGCCTCCACCCGGGATCAACGCGACGCCGTCGGCCTTGTAGACCTCGCGCAGCATGGCCGAGATGTCGCGCATCACGCCCTGGAACGCCGCTGACATGTGGTTGAGCGAGCGGTCGGTGAAGACGACCGAGAATTCCAGAAGGCCGTCGGGGTCGAGATCGGGGTGCAGCGCCATGGGACTCATCCTTTGTTTGGCGACGGAATAGACCGCCCTTGCGCCTCTGCCAATGCGATAAACCAGCACCCCGTTGCATCGGCGCGCTTTATCGCTAGAAGGGCGCGGATGCCCGGCAGGGGCCTGTGGATGAAAGGGACGGGGATGCGCGTTTACTACGACCGCGACTGCGATATCAATCTGATCAAGGACAAGAAGGTGGCGAT
>JBCCXY010000034.1:0-29598 GCA_039190895.1 Pseudomonadota bacterium
CAACTGGCCTATAACCTGACCGAGATGATGGGCGGTGAGTGGGCTGCCACCACCTCGCCGACGCTGGACCTTGATGACTTCATGGGCCTGCAATTCACCACCGGCCCGGATGGCAACTTGTACCAGCTGCCCGACCAGCAGTTCGCTAACCTCTACTGGTTCCGTAAGGACTGGTTCGATCGCGAAGACCTGCAAGCGCAGTTCAAGGAGATCTACGGTTATGACCTGGGCGTGCCAGTGAACTGGTCGGCCTATGAGGATATTGCCGAGTTCTTCAGCGTTCACGTGGGCGAAATCGACGGCACGACCGTCTATGGCCACATGGACTATGGCAAGCGCGCGCCTGACCTTGGCTGGCGCATGACGGACGCCTGGCTGTCGATGGCGGGTGCTGGTGACGTGGGCGAGCCGAACGGTATCCCCGTGGACGAATGGGGCATCCGCATGGAAGCCGGAAGCTGCAACCCGGCGGGCGCAAGCGTGACCCGTGGCGGCGCGGCCAACGGTCCGGCGGCGGTCTATGCGATCCGCAAGTGGGATGAATGGCTGCGCCAGTACGCTCCACCCGCAGCGGCAAGCTATGACTTCTACCAGTCGTTGCCAGCGCTGAGCCAGGGCAACGTGGCCCAACAGATCTTCTGGTACACGGCCTTCACCGCCGACATGGTGAAGTCTCAGGAAGAGGGCAACAACACGGTCGACGCCGACGGCAAGCCGCTGTGGCGGATGGCCCCCAGCCCGCATGGTCCCTACTGGACCGAAGGTCAAAAGGTTGGCTATCAGGACGCCGGGTCCTGGACGTTCCTGAATTCGACCCCATCGGACCGTGCGCAAGCAGCGTGGCTCTATGCGCAGTTCGTGACGTCCAAAACGGTCGACACCCGCAAGTCCCACGTCGGTCTGACCTTCATCCGGGACAGCACGGTGAACCACGAGAGCTTCACCGAACGGGCCCCAAACCTCGGTGGCCTCGTCGAGTTCTACCGCTCGCCGGACCGCACGGCATGGTCGCCCACCGGCATCAACGTGCCGGACTATCCGAAGCTCGCTCAGATCTGGTGGCAGCAGATCGGTGATGTGAACTCGGGCGCATTCTCGCCGCAAGAGGCGATGGACCGCCTTGCTGAAGAGATGGACATCACCATGGCGCGTATGCAGGACGCCGATGAAGCCGCCAACGTCTATGGCGGCTGCGGCCCTCGCCTGAATGAAGAGCGTGAGGCCGAGTACTGGCTTAGCCAGCCGGGTGCGCCAAAGGCCAAGCTCGAAAACGAGAAGCCGCAGGGCGAAACCGTGAAGTACGAGGACATCGTCGCCCGCTGGGCGCAGTAACCTCCCGTGCAGGCGGGGCGCTTTCGGGCGCCCTGCCCCTCTCCAAATTCTCCTTCATAGGCGGACCTATGGCGCTTGAGTTGAGACAAGTGACGAAGAACGTGGGCGCCGAGCCCCACATCTACGAGACGTCGCTTGTGTTTGAGCCCGGCGGGTTCAACATCCTCCTCGGCGCGACGAACGCGGGCAAGTCGACGCTGATCAAGCTGATGGCTGGGCTGGAGCGGCCCACGACTGGCCAGATCTGGGTCGACGGGCAGAACGTCACCGGCGTGAACCCGCAGAAGCGCAACATCGCGCTCGTCCATCAGTTCTTCATCAACTACCCCCACATGAGCGTTTACGAAAACATCGCCTCCCCCCTGAGGGTCGCAGGCGTGTCGGACATCGACCGTCGGGTGCGCGAAGCTGCAGATGTGCTGCAACTCGGCCCGATGCTGGAACGCAAGCCGCAAGAGCTGTCGGGTGGGCAGCAACAGCGCTGTGCGTTGGCCCGGGCCATCGTGAAAGAGTCGAAGGCCATCTTACTCGATGAACCGTTGGCGAACCTCGACTACAAACTGCGCGAGGAACTTCGCGACCAACTGCCCGAGATCCTGGGAGAGCGTGGGACGGTGGTGGTCTACGCCACGTCCGAACCGACGGAAGCGCTTATGCTTGGAGGGCACACGGCGCTTGTGCATGAGGGCCGCGTTACGCAGTTCGGTCCGACGCCCGACATCTATCGCGTCCCGGCGGACCTGACGTCGGCGGCGGTGTTCTCCGACCCGCCGATGAACCTCGCGCCGGTGGAAAAGCGCGGAAACGAGATGCATTTGCACGGCCTGCACTGGACCGTTTCAGGCGCGGCGGCCGGGTTGGCCGACGGCCAATACGTCGTCGGCATCCGTCCGCATCACATCCTGCCGGTAAAGCCGGATGCGACGTCCATTCAGATCGACGGGCGAGTGGAAATCACGGAGCTCAGCGGGTCGGAGAGCGTTGCCCATTTCGCGCTCGGGGACCGCAGTTGGGTGTCCCTGTCGCCCGGGACACACCCCTACTCGGTTGGCGAGGCGCATGATTTCCACATGATCCCAAGCGCTTGCTATTACTTCACGCGAGACGGCGCCTTAGCAGCTGCAGGGGGCATGCATGGCTAAGATCACCCTCGACAAGCTCCGCCACAGCTACCTGCCCGCGCCGACGTCGCCCGCAGACTATGCACTGAAGGAGATCGATCTGAGCTGGCGCGATAGCGGCGCCTATGCGCTGCTGGGGCCGTCGGGCTGCGGGAAGTCCACGCTCTTGAATATCATCTCCGGCCTGCTGACGCCCAGCGACGGCAAGGTGCTGTTCGACGGGCAGGACGTGACCACCCTGCCCCCGGACCAGCGCAACATCGCGCAAGTGTTCCAGTTCCCTGTGATCTACGACACGATGTCCGTCTACGACAACCTGGCCTTCCCGCTGCGCAATCGCGGCGTGGATGAGGCACGTGTCGACGCCCGCGTGCGCGAGATCGCCGCGATGCTGGAGCTAGAGGACAGGCTGAGCACCCGCGCCTCGAACCTGACGCCCGACAACAAGCAAAAAATCTCCATGGGCCGCGGCCTCGTGCGCGACGATGTCAACGTGATCATGTTCGACGAGCCGCTGACCGTCATCGACCCGGAGCTGAAGTGGAAGCTTCGCTCCAAGCTCAAGGAACTACACCAGAAAATCGCGGTCACGATGATCTACGTGACCCACGACCAGACCGAGGCGCTGACCTTCGCGGATCAGGTCGTCGTCATGCAAGACGGTGAGATCGTTCAGATCGGCACGCCGGTCGAACTGTTTGAGCGCCCGCACCACACCTTCGTCGGCCACTTTATCGGCTCGCCGGGCATGAACATCCTGCCCTGCGATGTCGACGGCGGGCGGGCGTCGTGTCTGGGGCAGGCGAGTGAACTTGAAGGCGCCATCTCGCGCGTCGGCGGGCGCACCGAAATCGGCAACCCCCCGGAGTTCGTTCGCCTCGCCGACACCGGCATCCCCGCCTTCGTACGCAAATCCGCTGATCTGGGCCGGCACACCGTCATCGAGGCCGTCGCTGGGGACACCGCGATCAACGCCATCGTCGACGGCAACGCCCCGGAACGCGGGGCCGAGGTGAAACTGGCGTTCGACCCACGCCAGACCCGGCTCTACGCCGACAGCTGGATCGCCACCGAGGAGGCCGCGCAATGAAGACCGAAAACCAACGCGCGTGGTTCTTCGTCCTGCCGGTGCTTGTACTGGTGGCATTCAACGCGCTCGTGCCTCTAATGACCGTGGTGAACTACTCGGTGCAAGAGACCTTCGGCAACAACCAGTTCTTCTGGGCCGGTCTGCGCTGGTTTGAAGAAATCCTGCGATCCGAACGCTTCCACGCGGCCCTCGGGCGGCAGTTGCTGTTTACCTTCACCATCCTGATCATCGAGGTCCCGTTGGGCATCGCCATCGCCCTCGCCATGCCGCGCAAGGGCCCCTGGGTGTCGGTCTGCCTCGTCCTGATGGCGCTGCCGCTGTTGATCCCGTGGAACGTCGTCGGCGCAATGTGGAACATCTTCACGCTGCCCGACATCGGCCTCTTGGGCTGGGTGCTGAACAACGGCGTCGGCATCGATTACAACATGACGACCAGCCCGGTCGCCGCGTGGATCACCATCATCGTGATGGATGTCTGGCACTGGACCTCGCTGGTGGTGCTGCTGTGCTATGCCGGTCTCGTGGCGATCCCGGACGCCTACTATCAGGCCGCCAAGATCGACGGCGCGTCGAACTGGGCCGTCTTCCGCTACATCCAGCTTCCGAAGATGAAGACCGTGCTGACAATCGCCGTCCTCCTGCGCTTCATGGACAGCTTCAACATCTATACCGAGCCCTTCACCCTCACCGGCGGCGGCCCCGGCAACTCCACGACCCTTCTGTCGATAGACCTCGTGAAGATCGCGCTTGGCCAGTTCGACCTGGGCCCGGCCGCGGCAATGAGCCTGATCTACTTCGCCATCACCCTCGCGGTGAGTTGGATCTTCTACACCGTGATGACGAAGGACGACCCATGAGACCCCGCGCCCTCGTCCCCATCCTGTACATCCTGTTCCTTATGCTGCCGATCTATTGGCTGCTCGCCATGTCGTTCAAGACGACGAACGAGATCCTCGGCGGCTTCAGCTTCTTCCCGCAGGAGTTCACGCTGGAGAACTACATCGCGATCTTCACCGATCCGACGTGGTACTGGGGGTACATCAACTCCATCATCTATGTCTCTCTGAATACGGTGATTTCGCTGGCCGCCGCCCTGCCCGCCGCCTACGCCTTCAGCCGCTACCGCTTCATGGGCGACAAGCACCTGTTCTTTTGGCTGCTGACCAACCGCATGGCCCCCGCCGCCGTCTTCGCGCTGCCGTTCTTCCAGCTTTACTCGGCCGTCGGACTGTTTGACACGCACCTCGCCGTTGCGCTCGCGCATTGCCTGTTCAACATCCCGTTGGCGGTGTGGATCCTCGAAGGCTTCATGTCCGGCGTTCCGAAAGAACTGGATGAGACGGCCTATGTCGACGGCTACTCCTTCCCGAAGTTCTTCGTCACGATCTTCCTTCCGACGATCAAGGCCGGTGTCGGCGTGGCGGCCTTCTTCTGCTTCATGTTTTCTTGGGTGGAGCTTTTGCTGGCCAAGACCCTGACCGCCGTGGAGGCAAAGCCCATCGCCGCGACCATGACCCGAACGGCCTCTAGCGCCGGGTACGTGCTGGGATTGCTGGCAGCAGCGGGCGTGCTGACCATCGTCCCAGGCGCCATCGTGATCTACTTCGTGCGCAATTATATCGCCAAGGGCTTTGCCCTCGGGCGCGTTTAGGGGGCGGCGATGAAACGTTTGGTTCTGTTCCTCGCCACGCTCCCAGCCGCCGCCATGGCGCAGGGCTGGGGCAACGTCACGGCCGAGCGGGAAGAGGTCTTCTCCTGGGCGAAATGGTGGACCGAGCCGATGTTTGGCGGCACCTGGATGGCATGGACACGGGCCTCGCTGGGGTTCTTCGTGTTCATCTTCGGCTTCATCGCGATCATGGCGCTGCTTGAATGGCGCAGGCCGGGCGGGGATGAGCGGCAGGGCGTGCTTGGCCTGACCACAACCCGGGGCGACCGGTTGTTCATTGGGCTTCTGGGTTCGGCCTATATCTTCCTCGCGTGGATCGGGCTGATCGGCACGCCGATCTGGGTGCCAGCGGGCCTGGCTGCCCTGTGGCTCGGCTTCTGTTTTTGGCGCGTCTAATTCAGATCAGCCGGTATTGCGCTGCCTTGTTCCGCAGGAACGGCAAGCCCTTGTCCATGACCTCTTCGAAGGACGACGCAACGGGGCGCCAGACGGCAAGGCCGTAGGCGACTTGCGGGGGCATGTTGATAAAGCTCTCCATCGCCAGCCCGCCCTTGAAGCCGATAGCCGCGAGCGTGGCATAAATCTCATCCCAATCACACGTACCCTCCCCCGGCGTGCCCCGGTCGCTTTCGGACAGGTGGATGTAGCGCAGGTGCTCGCGCGCATCGAGGATGCCGTTGCCGGCGCCCTTCTCCTCGATATTCATGTGATAGGTGTCGAGGTGGATGAAGATGTTGTCGGCGCCGACCTTCTCGATCATCTCCACCGCCTGCCAGCCGGTGTTGATGAGGTGGTTTTCATAGCGGTTCACCGGCTCGATTCCGAAGGCGATGCCAAGGGTCTTTGCGTGCTTGGCCGCGCCTTCGAGGGCGCGGGCGATGTTGTCGTATTCGGCCTGCGTGGGCGGCACACCGGTGCGCTCGCCAATGCCGCCGTAGGTGACGCCGGACAGGGCTTCGGCACCCATTTCCTTGGTTTTGTTCATGGCGTCGATGAGATGCTCGACGGCGCCGTCGGGGTTGACGGAGGCCCAGTTCTCCTCTGGCAGGCCCAACGAACAGACCGCCCGCATCTGGTGCTTTTCCAGCAGGTCGCGGGTGTGCGCCGCGTCGACGATGCTGGTGTCGAGCAATGCGATTTCGATGAAATCCATCTTGTAGGCCGCGGCGGCGGGGATCGTCCGCTCTGCCCCGTCGCGGTCCCAGTGCATGGTCCACATGCTGGTATGTACGCCGAACCCTTCCATGGTCATGTCCCTCTTCGTCGTTTGTCTCGCCACCATCCGCCAAACCATCGGAGCGCCATCACGCCGATCAGGAACAGGCCCCAGACGGCGGTGGACAGGTGCTGGTTTGCGCCGATCAGGTTCAGCCCGGACGACAGCGCCTGCAGGATGATCAGCGCCAGCACCACCGGCAGCACGCGCCCGAAGCCGCCGAACGGGTCGATCCCGCCAAGAAAGCACGCCAGCACGGTGACGAGCAAAAGCGCCTCCCCATGCCCCACGCGGACGGAGTTGAACCGCGCCGCCATCAGTATGCCCGCAAAAGCGCAAATCATGCCGGAAATCGCGTAAATCATCACGAGGGTCCGCCGCGTATGCAGCCCGGAGTACTCCGCCGCCTCGATGTTCGACCCGATCATGTATACCGAGAACCCGTGTCGTGAGCGCTTCAGCATGATGTGCCAGACCAGCGCGGCAAGCAGGAAGACAAGCATCGGGACAGGGATGCCGGCGAGGCTCCCGTGGCCGAGTACGTTCATGTATTCGGGAAAGCCCGAGATATCGCCACCACGGGTCAGGAACTCCCCCAGACCGCGCAAAAAGATCATCATCGCCAACGACACGAGGATCGGATGCGCCCCGACATAGGCGACGACTGCCCCCATCACCGCGCCCGAAAGCGCCCCGGCGAACAGCGCCAGCGCGGCGCCAAGCACGAAGGCGCCAACCCCGGCCTCCGGCCCGCCGAACTGGATCAGGACCCACGCCAGCGCGAGGCCAGAGATGTTGGCTTGAAAGATGATGGCGAGGTTCAGCCCGCCCGACAGGATCGGCACCAGCATGGCGAGCGTCAGCAGCCCGAGCACGGGCATCTGGAACGCCATGCTCCGCAGGTTGGCCCCGGTCAGGAACAGCGGGGTCGCCAGCGAAAACGCCACGAAAACGACACCAAGGAAGGCGAGAAGCGGCAAGGTCTCGGCCCCGACGGCGGAGTTGATCCGGTCGCGCAGGGTCATGCCGCGCCCCAAGCTTTGCGGCCGCCGAAGCTGAGGTTCGACGACGAAATCGCCAGCAGGATCGCCGCGCCGATGATCATCTGGAAGGCGAAGGGCGACACGCCCAGCAGGTTAAGCCCGTTCTGCGTGATCGCCACGAACATCACCCCAAGGATGCACCCGATCACCGTCCCCCGCCCGCCGCCAAGCCGCGCGCCGCCGAGGACAACGGCGGCGAGCACGTCCAGCTCCCGCCCGTAAAGCGCATTCGGAACAACCTCTTGCGCGATATTGACCTGCATCAGCCCGCCAATCCCCGCCATCATCCCGCACCATCCAAAGGCAACGATCTGCATCTGCCAGATGTTCACCCCCGCGCGCCGCGCGCCCTCCGGATTGTCGCCAAAAGCATAAAGCTGGCGCCCCAGCGTCGTCAGCCGGATCAGTGCCCAGGTCGCAAGCGCGCAGACGACCATGACGGCGACAGAGAGGTTCAGTTCCGACCACGTGCCGTCCGCAGCCTGACGTTCGAAGATGAAGATCCGCTCGGTCCACCAATCCGGCAGGTTGTAGATGTTCCGCCCGCGCGTGAAGAACATCAGCAGCCCGAAGAACGCGTTGAACGTGGCGATGGTTATGACGATGGAAATCACCCGGAATCCGTGGATCAACAGGGCGTTGATCAGCCCAAGCCCGATCCCCAAAGCACCGGCCACAAGAAAGCCAATCGCCCAGTTCCCGCCGCCGATTCCCATGAAGACCTGCGCCGCCACGTACTGCACTACCGACGCCGCCACCGCGAAAGAGATGTCGATCCCACCCGCGATGAGAACGACCAGAAGGCCCACCGCCCAGATTAGGTTCACTGCGTTGTTGTTCAGAAGCGAGGTGATGTTCCCCATCGTCAGAAACGTGTCCGTGCCGAGGGACAGGCCAACGATCAACGCGAGCAAAACCGCCGCGAGCCGCGCCTCCACGGGGTAGGTGCGGAAGAGGTCACGCATATATTCGCGCCTCCAGTTCCGGCACGGTGGTTGCATGGGGGTCGTACTCACCGACGATCCGCCCATCCGCCATGTGCAGCACCCGGTCCGCGTTCAGCAGCGCCTCGGTCACCTCGTCCGAGATCAGCAGGATCGCGAGCCCCTCTTCCGCCAGCCGCCGCACAATGCGAAAGATCCCGGCCCGCGCGCCCACGTCGACGCCAACCGTCGGGCTGTCGAGGATCAGCAGGCGCGGCTCTGTCGCGAGCCACTTCGCCAGCACGACCCGCTGCTGGTTTCCGCCCGACAGCGTCGACACTGCGTCCTCCGGGCGCCCGATCTTGACCGCGAGTTCCTCAATCCACTTGCCGACCAGGTCCGACTGGCGCTTGGGCGACACGAGGCCCAGGCCGTCAAGAATACGGTCGAGCACCGAGATCGCCGTATTGTCCGCAATCGACTGCGGCTGGATCAGGCCAAGCGACAGCCGATCCTCCGACACATACGCCACCCCATGCGCAATCGCGTCACGGATGGAGCCGAAGTTCACCGGCGCCCCCTCCAGCCGGATCTCACCAGCGTCCGGCGGGCTCATCCCAATCAGCGCATGCGCCAGCTCCGTCCGCCCGGCGCCAATCAGGCCGGTCAGTCCCAGTACCTCGCCGTTGCGAATTGTCAGCGACACGTCCTGAAACTCGCCCTGCCGGGATAGCCCCGTCACTTCCAGCACCGGCTCCGCCTGCGAGCGGTCCTGAGCGCTCACCGCATGCTCCAGCAGCGTCCCGGTCATCAGTTCGCCAAGACGCGATTGCGTCATCCCTTCCGTCGGATACACGCCGACCAGCTTGCCATCGCGGATGACCGTGACACGCTCGGACACGTCAATCACCTCGGCCAACCGATGACTGACGAACACCACCGCGATGCCTTGCGACGACAGCGTCCGGATCACCTCCAGCAGCGCGTCGGTTTCGCTTTGGGTCAGCGACGCCGTCGGTTCGTCCATGAAGACCAGCCGCGCCTCGCCCATCAGCGCCCGGGCAATCGCCACGATCTGGCGCTGTGCAATCGGCAGATCGCCAAGCCGGGTGTTCAGATCGAGCGACACGTTCAACCGGTCCAGCACCGCCTGCACCCGCGCCCGGTAGCGCGCGCCAAGCGAGAGGCGCGGCATCAGGCCCACCATGTCATCAAACGCGATGTTTTCTGCCACCGTCATATGCGGGAACAGCGCCAGATCCTGCCAGATCACCGCCACGCCCAGGGCCCGCGCTTTCGTTGGCGAGACAGAGGCGAGCGACTGCCCAAACAGCTCCATCTCCGCGCCCGGGTCGGGCATGTAGACGCCCGTCACCAGCTTGATCAGCGTCGACTTCCCGCAGCCGTTTTCGCCCGCGAGGCAATGCACCTCGCCCGCGCGCACCTCGAAATCGATGGCCTGCAGCGCCTTAACGCCGCCGAACGTCTTTGAGACGTTGCGCAGCCGCAGCGCCGGGACTGTGTCGGGATCGATGGTCATAATTCTCTGAATGCGTTCGGGGACCCGCGCAGATCGCGGGCCCCCTGGGAGTGGCGGGTCAGAGACCTTTCGCCGCCAACTCGTCCACCGTACTCTTGTTAATTTCCAAGAGGTTGTCGGTGATAATGTTGCGGGTCGTCGCGTCCGGGCTGACAACGCCCAGCCCCTCGATTTCGGTCCCTTCGGTGACCTCTTCGCCGTTGACCAACATGTTCCCCAGCGTCACGAACACACGGCCCGCTTCCGCCGGGTTCCACATGAAGCCGCCCGAAATGACGTCGTCTTTCACCAGCTTCTGGCCCTGGCCCGGGGAGAACGGCCCAAGCACATGCACCTTGCCGCCAAGCCGCCGCTCTTCAATCGCGCGACCGGCACCAATCGGCCCCTGGCTGCCAAACGCGAGGAAGCCGCGTAGGTCGGGGTTCGCGGCCATCAGGTCAAGCGCGGTGGACCGGCTGTCATCGACGCTTTCCGCCACGCCATAACGGTCGCCCACCGGCTGCAGCTTGTCCGAGCAATTGTCGGCCAGCCAGGCAATCCCGGCATCAGCCCAGGCGTTGTGCAGCGGCACGGTCAGCGAGCCGACATAGACGGCATAGGTGCCCGGCTCTGTCGTTTTCTCGCACAGCAACTGGGCATGCGCCTCGCCAAAGCCGTCCGCCGACGCCAGCTCAAAGTTCCAGTCCACGTTGTTCAGACCAGGGCCCTCGTGCGCGATCACCTTGATGCCCGCGTCCATGGCCTTCTGCAGCACCGGCTCCAGAGCCGCCTCGTCATTCGGCACCACGCCGATCACGTCGACACCCTTCGCGATCAGATCCTCAATCGCGCGCACCTGCAGCGCCGGATCCGCCGAGGTCGGCCCGATCATCTCGGCACTCACGCCCAGCTCAGCCGCGCGCTCTTTGATCCCCTCTTCCATCGCGTTGAACCACGGAATCCCCCCGATCTTCACCACGATCCCCATCGTCGTCTCAGCAACGGCATGCGTTGCCGTCAAAGCGAATGCGCACACGGACGCCGCAAGCAGTGTCTTGAATTTCATCATGTCCTCCCAAATGGACCGGCACGCTGTAGCAGCGCCCGGCCGAGCGTATTTGCACAATCGATTGTTCTTGTTGCGCAATCGATGGTGCAGAGGCTATATTGAGTCTGCCAATCCTGTCAAAGGGGAATCTTCCGTGCCGAAAGTCGCGTCGAAGAAACAGGTCACGATCTACGACATCGCCGACCGCGCGGGCACGTCGGCGAGCACGGTCGGGGCGGTGATGAACGGCTCCTGGCGCACCCGTCGCATCAGCGAGAAACGCGCTGACAGCATCCGGCAGATCGCCAGCGAGATGGGCTATGCTCCGAACATGCAGGCGCGCGCGTTGCGCAGCGTTCAGTCGCGCATGGTTGGCATGATCATCCCTATGTACGACAACCGCTATTTCGGTGCGATCGCCGAACGGTTTGAGGCCGAGGCCCGCGCGCGGGGCCTTTTGCCGATGACGTCATGCACCCATCGCGACCCGGATCTGGAGCTCGCCACCGTCCGGCAAATGTTGTCCTACAACGTCGACCGGATCGTCTGCGCCGGAGCCTCCGATCCCGACAGCATCGCCCGCATCTGTCAGGAACAGGGCGTTCCGACGATCAACCTGGACCTGCCCGGAACCGCCGCCCCGTCCATCATCTCGGACAACTACACCGGCGCCTACAAGCTGACAGAGGCCCTGATCAACCGTGCGACTGCCGACGGCCATAACTGGCAGGACGACTTCCTCTTCGTCGGAGGCCGCCCCACAGACAACAACACAAGCGAACGCATCCGGGGATACCGCGACGCCATCATCGATGCGGGCGCCGTACCCGTTGAAAGCAACATCCTCGCCTGCGGCTACGCTGCGGCCAAATCAAAGGCCGCGTTTTCGGCCAAACTTCTAAGCACGGGCCGAAATCCGATTGCTGTCTTCGTCAACTCCACCATCTCGCTCGAAGGCGTGTTCGAATGGCTTGCCCAACACAACCGGGCCGCGCTCGACACGATCCTGTTCGGCAGTTTCGACTGGGACCCTTTCGCGCAGTACATGGCGCAGAACCTCTTCTCCGTCCGCCAAGACGTGACCGCAATGGTCGCCAAGATGTTTCAGATCATCGACACCGAACCAGACAGTGCAGCGGACGTGATCCAGATCGAACCAATCGTCATCTCCGACACGTCTAGCGAACGGCCCCAAACGTTCCCGTAGCGCTGTAGGACGGCCCGCCAATGTCAAAAGATCCAATCAGCCCAGACGGCTGGGTGACCGAGGCCACGGAACCGCCGTTGTGCACAAACTCCCCCGCCACGGTCGCAGCAAAGTCGCTGGGTGCCGAGCCGGCAGGTGCTTCGGTAGACCCACTGTACAATGCGCCGACCCCTTCCCGGAAATCCCCAGTCGAGGGGCCGGAATAATCGCGCCCATCGAAGCCCAGCTCAAACGTGCCCGTCCGCGTGTCGAAGTTGAACGTGTCACGATAGGTCCCCGCCGCAAGCCGTGATCCACCCGCGTCAACGACCGTGCCGATAGCATGGCCATTGTACTCGGCCGTACCACCAAGGCGCAGCTTACCTGCGGTGTCGTACATCCCGCTGGTAATCCGGTCACCCGAGACGAACGTAGCCATATGTGTGTGCGACCGCGTGCCCCCAACGGGCGCATCGCCGAGGAAGAAGCCCCACTTCACATGCTCGCTGCCCGAGACGGTGCTGACCCCGGACCAGTCGCTCACAGCCTTCGCCGGGCTGCGTGTCGCGCCTCCTGTCTCGGCAGAGACTTACGCCATGGAATACGTGCCGCTCTCATAAGTCGCGCCGAATTCATGATCGTTTATGAAGGCGCTGTTGCCCTCGCCGCCAAACGTCAGAACAGCCCCACTGTCGAGCGTGAGTTCCGCCGTGAAGTTGTTTTTGACCGGATCGATCCCGCGGAACTCAAGGTTGTCGCGAAACTCATCGAGGTCCAGCCCGTCATAAGGCGCCAGAATCCGCTCCACCTGCACGCTGCCGCCCGCGTTCTGCTCCCAAAACCCGGCGGCGTAGCCGACATTTGACCCTAAATCACCGCCCGACGTAGTGGGGCTGTCCGTGCTTACCCCGGACCCAATTCGGAGCAACCCAAAGCTCAACTCACTGCCGTTCAGCGACGTCTCGGTCCCTCCGCTTAGCGTCGCCGGGGGCGTGCCCACATCATCGAAAAACGCACCTGCGTTCTCCAACACAAAGAACCCGGCCCGCCCGGGCGCACTGTCCAGCCGGTGATTGCCACCACCCACCGACGATGACGCCAGCGCGCTGTCATACGTCAGCGTTGCCGCCCCGGCATCCTGCGAAGTGCCCACCGTAAGCGCCTTGATCAATCCGTCGACCTCGTCGTCAATCATCCGATATTCAAGGGACCCAATCGTGGCCGAGATCGTCGAGACCTGATCGTCCCCTGCCCCGGACAGCCCAAAGTCCACATGCAACAATACGGCGTCATTGACGCTGTCCCCCGTGCCATCCCCATCCGCGTCCGAAAGCACCGGCCCATTCGGATACCGCAGGATCACCCCGGTGTCCGAAAGCGACGCCAAAGCCGGTGACCCCGCAAGAGCCGTCCACGATTCCGACGGCAAAAACGCCCGCCCGGTCTGAGGGTCCATACCAACGGGCACTCCGCTGACGCCGACGCTGATATCCCCAAGAGCACCTTGCATGCTTCCCGCGATATGGAACCGATCCACGGCGCCCGGATCAACGCTTAGGTCGCCGCTCCCAGTGAGCGCATCAAGATCACCCGAGGCAAATATGAACCGCCGGCTTGGGTTCTCTGGCTCAAGAAGAGCCGCCCAAACCCGATCATTATCAAACTCATCAAGCCCGAGAATATAGTCCGCACCCGGATAATCGTCCTCAATCAACGTTTGTGCTTCCGACAAAGTCTTATCGGCAGAAAACGTGTAGGCCGTTGTGGGCGTAACCTCAGTCAGAAAGAAGTTGTCTGCCTCTCGCTCTCGAAACCCTGCACCAGAAGCGATTCCGCTCGCTACGGCACCCCCATCCACAAATGGGTCGTCGCTAAGTGTGTCTTCAGCCAAACCCGTTCTGGCATCAATTGTGCTGCTGAAAATAATTCGAAACGACAGGGCATTGAACGTCGTTGCGACGGCGGTGACGTCTTCTTGCTCCAGCCAGTCACGCCCGAACATGAACGACCCACCAATCCCGGCTCCGGGTCCAGCGCTGAGATGGGCAACGCCGTCCTCCCAGACGTTCTGATCAGTATATCCGAAGGTATCGTAGTTGCTGGGCAAGCTGTCGAACCAGACTTGGATGGGGACCGGATCGTTGGGATCATCGTCCAATGAGTAGAAGCGCAGCGGAGCGCCAGAGTAGGTCGACGCATCGCCGCCGGGCAGTATTCTGTTCGTAGTTGGGCCAGCGCTAACAGGTGGCGCAAGCGCGTTAGCTCCACTACCGTCCTCAATCGTCGAATAGTCTTGTAAAGCAGTGAAGCTGTTACCGAACTGCGTTGTCGTGTAGGCTTCGCCAGTGGTTGCGGCCGCCGACCCCTCGCTTGTGCCGAAACCACTCGCCAGGTCAATTCCGCCAGTCTCTGCTCCCCCGAATTGCACTTCGACCGCCATCGGTTCCGGCGTGCCGCCTGCGGCGATCTCGTTCAGGTTGGTCTCGGTGCTTTCAACGGTCTCGATATCGGCCAGCACCGTTTCCTCAACGCTCCCCGTCGCGTCGTCCAACTCGCCACCGCTAGAGCCGCTGGGTGCTGCCGTGCCCGTCGCCGACGAGGTTGTCAGGGGCCGCTCACCGGTCGCGAGGCCCGGGCTAAGCGACAGGATGTCAGCAAGGATCGCCTCGGTGTCCATCCGGCGAGCCTGGGTGATGCGGCTAGATGTGGCGATGACCTGATAGCCCGGGCGGTAGATCCGCCGGGTAGTTCCAGCCGACGTCACCAACAACTCATCCCCGTTCAGCAGATGCGTTCGGGTTCCGCTCCCTGAGACTGCGATGATGGCTGCCGCGTTGCGCACGACCATGTCGGCGTGAGCAGTCGAGATCAGGATCGGTGTCGTCGCGTTTGACGCGCCGCCCGCAACGCGCACAAGACCGCGAAGGACCTCCACCACAATACGCCGATTGGCATCGCGAGAAATCACAGCCGCCGACCCCGGCGACAGGATCACCGAGGTTGCGTCGGGCAGGATAACCTCGATCGTCTCATTCTCGCCCGCCTGAACCGTGCACGGATTGACACAGGAACTCGCGATTTGGCGCACCTCGTGCCGGGCCTGTGCCTCGGCCGTAGACGGCGCGCCCAAAGCAGTTGCAACAGATAGAATGCCGATAGAACAGGCCACTCCGGCCCGAGGAAATAACTTAAACATGGGTCTTAAACTCCCCCACAGAGCAGATTTGCGAAATCAAATTGTCTGCGGATTTACCGCTTATGGGCTGCTCGCCTCAAAACGACTTTGTCAGAGTAAACGAAATGAACTCATTGTCAAAATCGTTGAAATCGTAGTTCGAACTCGTTCCGTTGACGCCGACTTCCACCAGAACACTTAAATCGTTTTCAAACGGGATCTCTGCCGACCCCGCAAGAAAGTAGCTGTTCACCTCTTCCCGGTCGAGGATTGGGGCCGCCGGGTCCGCCTCGGCGTAGTCCTGCATCCCGAAGCGCGCTCGCACTCCATAGCGCCAATCGTCGCCCCCGATATCCAGCAGCCCCGGGCGAATGGTGGTGTAACTCGCCGTTACGGCAACTTCGTCATAAGCTTCGAACCCGGCCTCTGCATCCTTTTGGGCAAAGGTCGAACCGAATGTCAGCGCGTCCGTCTCGGACAGCGTATGCCGGACACGCGCGGCTACTCCCATGATGTGACCGTCCCGCAGGTCATTCGCCGTCACAGTTGCCGTATTGATGAAATTCTGATCCCGGTAGTAGGCTGAAACCTCTGCCGATGTCTCGTCACTGAGGCCAAAGGCATAGCTGAACGTTGGACCGATCTCGGACAGGTATTCTTCCCCGTCCCTCCAATAGTACGCGCCGTCCAGCGTGGCGCTGAAGGTCGCGGGGCGGGTCGAGTCCCCGGCCGCGTTGAACGCTGCACCGAATGACAACCCGACACGCTGAGAATCCAGCCGCGATTGCTCAAAATAATGACGCGTCGACAAATCAATGCCGCCAATCAGCCGATGCCCCTCCTGATATCCGAGGTCGTAGGAAAAGCGTGACGAAATTCGTGCAAAAATCGAGCCATCCGATTGCCCCGTATCATCGGGAATGACACCCGTTTCAGGCCCGAAATTCGCGTTGGTATCGAATGTCACCCCCGTCGACACCGTATTCGCAACCACGAACCGTTGGTTGCCGAGTTCCGCAATCTCCAGCAACTCTGCCGCCCTCGCCTGCACTTCTGGGGGCGCGTCCGGCGAAGCGATGGCCTCACGGATAAAGCGCTCGGCTATGGCGCTTTGTCCAAGGCGAAGGTAAAGTACGCCCAGCTCAAGCTTGATGTTTGCAAGGTCCGGAAAGAGGATCAGCACCCGTTCCAACGCCGTAATCGCCTCGCGAAACCGGCCTTCTGCCGACGCGACTTGAGCGAACTGAAACGCCGCTTCCGGGTCTTGCGGGCGGGCGACCATACGGTTCAGCGCATTGGTGTATTCGGGAGATTGCGAAAAACCCGGGCCCGAAGGGAACACCGTCAGGCCAAGTGAAATGGCAAATGCAATAGCGGAACTGCGGAGTGGTCGAACCATTTGCTCGTTCCTGAAGAAATATAATTGTCGATAGCGATCGGAGAGTATTAGAGTTGCTTAATCTTCCAAGCCTCGAATGATCAATTGCGCAAAGACGAGGGCTTCTTGCAACAGTTAGGCATTTTCAAGGCAGTTGTTGCGCTCGCGGTATGGTTGATGGCGGCTCACCCTGCTGCTACGCAATCCGACCTTGTAACGCTGGTGCAAACCGCGCGCGCCGCCGCTGCATCGGGCGATACCGAAACAGCCCTCTCCGCCTACCAGGACGCCCTTGAACTGGTCGGGTCGGCAAAAACAGCCAATGCGGCGTTTCTGAATAACGAGATCGCACTTCTTCATCGGCGGGCGAGTGACTTCCCGCAGGCGCAACGGGCGGCGTCCGAGGCGCTGGCCGCCGGTTTGGCCGTTGACGCGCCTCCTGCACAGACAGCGGTCTACGCGCTGAATCTGGGCCGCATCGCGACCGATTTGGAAGACGACGCAGCTGCCATCAATGCGTTCACGATAGCCGCCCGTGTTGCGGCACCGAATGAACCGCGCCTCCACGCGACCGCTCTGACAGAGCGGGCCAAGGCCCTGCAGACGGATGGCCAACATCAAGAGGCCCTGGTGGATCTACGCGCGGCGCTTCCCATTCTCGAAGCGGACGAAACCTTGCTCAGCGAGGCCCGTGACGTCCGTCATCTATTGATTCGCCTACTCGTCATAGAGGGCCGGGTCAGCGTCGCCCGCGACGAGCTGAACGCGCTTTTTGCGCGCTATGGGCGCACTGACGCCCTCCACCAAACGTTCTTGCTCGAGGCCCGCGTCCTTATCGCAGAAGGCCGGCACCGTGAGGCGGAGCGTAACCTCCGCAGCGTCCTACAAGCCACGGGAATCCCCACGGAAAACGAGCGCCTCTTGCGCGCCGCCGCGCTGTATAACCTTGCTGAAATAAAGCTGCTTCGCGGACGCTACCCCGAAGCGGCGCGCCTGAACCTGCAGGCCCAGGCCGACTATGCCGCGATTTTCTCAATCGACCACAGCAGCGTGACGCAGACCCAACATAGACAGGCGATCCTGCTGCAGTTAGCGGGCGACCTGGAGGGCAGCCTTCGACTCTTCGACGTCGTACTCGCCCGCCTTGAGGCCCGCTTTGGCCCCGAACATCCGTCCTGGGTTTCAACGCAGATTGAGCGCACGCGCGCGCTTAGCGAATACGGGCAGTCTGACGAGGCACTGCGCCTGCTGCGGTCCATCGTGTCCGACACAACCGACGGGCGGGAAGGTCAGCTTGCCCAATCCGCACTTGGCTTGCGACTGTTCGAGTCAGGCGACATCGACGCCGCCCGCCCTGTCCTTGAAGTCGCTGTTGCCGCCTGGCGCACGGGCGCGTTCGGCTTCGCCGACGCGCCGCCCACGATGCTTGCCCTTGCCGAGGTCTATGTTCAAATCGGGAACCCCACGGCCGCGCTTCGCCTCGCCAGCGAGGCCGAATTACATCTCGTCGAGCGCGGAGCGTCTGCAATCGACCGCCTTTCGGAAGCCCGCCGGATTGAGGCTGAGGCCCGTCTGGCGCTCGGCAACCGAGCCGCAGCCCTCGTGGGCGCCCGTGCCAATCTGGAAACGGCGATAGCGCAATTGGGCGCCTTGGCCATTTCGGCCAGCCACAGCGGCGGCTACTCTCCCAAAGGCGTTCGCGCACAAACCGGCCAGCTGATGGACCTGCTCTGGGACGAGGGCGACGACCTCATCCGCCCGATCTCGGAAGAGATGTTCCGCGCAATCCAGGTCGTCCACATCAACGAGACCAGTGCCGCCGCGCTTGGGACATTTGCCCAGGTCGCCGCGGGCGCAGACGCCCTGTACGCCGAACGCGAAAGCGTACTGCAAGAGCTGACGCGGCTAAGCCAACAAAACCTCAGCGACTCACTGCGCAACGCAGACAACGCCATTAGCGCCGACCGCCTGATCGAGATCGCCCGCCTTGAAGACCAACTGGCCGAGATCGACGCCTCGGCCCGAGCCTCCGGCTCTGACCTGTTCGAGTTTCTTACACCCCGCCCCGTCTCCCTCGACGCGCTTCAGGCCAACCTTGAAGCCGGCGAGGCTCTCTGGATTCACGCCGCGTTCGACGAGACGGCCTACATCGCGCTAATCCGTCCCGATAGCGCTCTGATCACTCGCTCCGACCTCGACGCGGAACAGCTTGGGCTGTTAGTGGGCGCCTTGAAGGACACGCTCGATCTGGGGCTGGGCGGGATCCGCACGTTTGACGCCGAAACAGCGCAAACCTTGTACGACGACCTTTTGGCGCCCTTTGCTTTGACCGAAGTCTCTCGCCTTTACATCACGCCCGACGGCGCGGCACAGAAGATCCCGTTCTCGACGCTCGTCCTCGGTCGTCACGACGGTGAACCCGTTCGCAACGGACAGGACAACCGCGACCTCAGTTTCCTCGGACATGAGATCGGGCTGGCCACGCTGCCCAGCCCACAACTTTTGCTGTCCGCCGCAGAAGTCGGGCAAGAGGTAAAGCAAGGTGTCGTCGGTTTCGGCGATCCGGTCCTGAATGGCGAGGGCCTCGGCAGCCGTCGCGGCTTGCCGGACGCGTTCGACCAACTCACCGGACTGGCCGATCCCGGCCTGCTCCGCTCGGTGTTCGAACCCCTGCCCGAAGCCCGCGAAGAACTTGAGATCATTGCAACAATCGTCGGGGACGACGCGGCGCGCATGTTCTACTCATCCGACGCGACAGAGACCCGCGTCAAGGCGCTGGACTTCGGCCGCCCCGAAACCCTGATCTTCGCCACCCATGCCCTTGTCTCGGGTGAGCTCAAGGACCTCGGCGAACCCGCGCTGGTCATGACGCCACCGACTGACCCCAGTGACCTGGACGATGGCCTGCTTCTGGCCAGCGAAGTCGCCGCGCTCAACCTTCAGGCCCGGCTGGTGATACTGTCGGCCTGCAATACCGGCTCCGGTTCAGGCAAATTGGGCGCACCTGGCCTTTCTGGTCTGGCTCGTGCGTTCTGGCTGGCCGGGGCAGAGAACCTGCTCGTCAGCCATTGGAAGATCTCGTCCCTCTCCGCCCGGCTGATTACGCCCGAATTCTACGCCATCCGCGCCACAAGCCCCGACATCTCCAACTCCGAAGCACTTCGCCTTACGATGCGCCAAATTCCGGAAGTGGCCGACCTAGACTTCCTCGCCCATCCCGCCTTCTGGGCGGCCTTCAGCGTCGTCGGCGTCGACCGCTAAACGTGCTGCCCACCGTTGATCTCGATCTCTGTGCCGTTCACGTAGGTCGAGGCGTCAGAGCACAGGAAATGGATGACGTCAGCGACCTCATCGACGCTTCCCAACCGCCGCAAGGGCAGTTCTTCCACGATCTTCTCCGTGCCGGGGGACAGGATCGATGTTTCGATCTCGCCCGGCGCAATCGCGTTGACCCGCACCCCTAACGGTCCGAAGTCATGGGCCATTTCCCGGGTCAGCGCCGCCAGTGCCGCTTTCGAGGTAGCATAGGCCGCACCCGCGAACGGATGCACCCGCGACCCCGCGATGGACGTTACATTGACGATCGAGCCTTTGGCCGCCACCAGCTCATCCTTCAGCCCCCGTGACAACACAATCGGGGCGAAGAAGTTGACGTGAAACACCTTCCCCCAATCCATCAGATCCGTGTCGAGCGAGTTCAGCCGCTCACCCCCTGGCCCCTTCGGAGAAATCCCGGCGTTGTTGACCAACCCGTTTAGCGGGCCGTCCAAGCGCTCCTGGATCACACCTACGGCGTTGATGATGTCGGCGGGGTCCGACAGGTCGATCTGGATGTGATTCTCTTCGCCGCCCGGCCACGGGCAACTCGGGTCAAACGCTTGGCGTGAGCAGGTGAGCACGCGCCATCCCTCGCGAGAGAACTTTTTGACGGTCGCGTGGCCGATCCCCCGGCTCGCGCCCGTCAAGAGAAGCGTTTTCGCCACGACACCCCCTGTCTGCAGACCCGATGGCGCCAGCTAGTCGGCCTGCACCACCTCTTGTAAGATATCGCGCACCTGCTCCGCCACAAGGTCAGGTCGATGCCGGGCCATCGAGACATGCCCGAGGCCTGCGATCTCGTAGAACGCGCCGTCCGGGGCGAGGTCGGCCACCACGCGGCACATTGCTGGGGGCGTCTGTATGTCTTCCGAGAAACCGATGACGCGGAACGGGACGGGGCAGGTCTTGAGTGCGTCGCGGCAGTCGAACTCCAGGCACGCCTCCCACTGATGGATAGTGTCCTGGGGATCGCGGTCGCGGAAGCGGGTGGTGTATGCGGCTTTGACCTCCTCCCAAAAGGCATGATCCGCCAGAGCCTTAGCCGGAAACGCGTACACTGCGTAATGCGGCGCAAGGAAATAATCCGGCAACGCTACGCCCGCCTTCCGGATATCGATCTCCGCCTGCATCCAGTCGCGCGTGAACCCGTCGATATACGCCGCCGTCCCCATCGGGATCGCCAGTCGCACCTTGTCCGGAAATCCAATCGCCGTCGCTTGGGTCACCAGCCCGCCCAGTGACAGCCCCGCCACGACTGCCTGCCCCCCACAGAACGCTTCGATCACCCGAGCGCAATCCTGCGCATAGTCCTCCATGCTCCACGGCGGCGGCGGAGCAGACGTCTCCCCCGCCCCACGCGGATCGTAAGAGATACAGCGGAACGCACCCGACAGCCGCTCAAACAATTGCGCATAGGCCTCCGCCACCTGATCCCCGCCGGGGACAAAGACAACGCTCGGCCCCCTGCCCTGAGCGACGACCCGCATGGTCACGCCCTCGGGCGTGGTCAGTTCGTGGATCTCGATGTCGGGCCCGAATGCGGGAAAGGCGCTCATGCGTCACATGCCGTTGCGGGGGATGTCGTGGGTCCACTCGACTTTATGGAACAGCGTGTCGCCGTCCCAACATTCCACCCGCGCGATCAGGTGAAAGGCCGTCTCGCTCGCCGTTTGCTCGGCATAGGTCTTGATCCGCGCGACCCATTCGCCCCGCTCAAACGCGCTTTCCTGCGTCATTGTCGCTTTCGCGCGTAGGGGGTCATCGGGGCGGATCGAATACACCCGGTCAGAGACATCAGACATCGCCGTGCCAGTCTCAAGCTGCATCTTCCCCACCGGGCCAAAGACCCCACCGTCCGAGAACATCCGCGCCGCATGCGTGTCGGTCGTCAGATCGACCGACAAGCTCCGCTCAAACGCCCCCTCGCGCAGACGAGCGCTTGGCCCGGGTAGATGATCCACCGACGGCTCCGGAAACGGCCGCGGCGTGTCAGTGCGCGCGGCCCGAACCGGCAGGTGCAAGGCGCTTTGACCGGCGGCGAGCGTCAGCGTCACCGGGCGCGGCGCGGGCCACAGAATCGGCCAGTAGGTCGAGGCGATCTGCACCATGATCCGATGCCCCGCCGCGATGCGATAGCCGATGGCGTGCAGCGGCACTGTGACGTCCATCACCTCGCCGGACACCACCGGCTTCGGTGCGGTATCGCCGTTGCGGTGCATCAGATTGCACACCCCGCGAGAGATCAGCGTCTGAGCTCCATCCGGTGCCTCGTCGATAAGCAACGCCACCGCAAACGCCTGCGCCTGATCTGCCGCGACCCGCAGCCGCACCTCCGGCAGCCCAAGAATGTCCAGCGCCTCGTCCAAAGGCTCACCCCGGAACACCAACGCCCCACCGACATCCATCCGGCAATCCGTCGGCATGTCCCCCGGAAGTCCGAACGAGCACATATCTCCGCCCGCCTTCCCGAACGTCTGCGGCGAGCAAATCGACATCTCCGGCCCCACGGCCGGCCCCGCATCCAGCGTCCCCGCGTTCAGCCACAGCTCGCGAGCCTCAACGTTCGGCGACGGCCAAGCCGCCTCTTCCACCCAACGCCCGGGCCGTTCCTCGTGGAACCCGGCGGGGGCCACGCTGTCCTGAAGCCAGAACCGCAGCAGAGGCTCGTCATCGATCCCGTTCTGTTCGCCCTTCAGCCACCGGTCCCAAAACCGCGTTGCCTCCGCCACGAAATCCACGCGCGGGCGCGGCTTGGCCTCATGCGGATACAGATGCGCCCACGGCCCCATCAGCACCTTCACGGGTCCCGCCAAATGCTCCGCCACCCGGAACGGCGTGTTGCGATACAGGTCCGCCCAGCCGCCGATGTAGAACACCGGGATATCGACTGCCCCGTAATCCTCCGAGATCGAGCCACGCCGCCATGTCTCATCCTTCGTCTGATGCCCCAGCCACTGCGCAGGCCAGAATGTCATGGCATCCAGCCGCTCTTTCCACATCTCGCGCCAACGGTCGCCGACGCTCTCGGGATCGGGCGGGAAGGCGTTGAGCAACTGCATGATTGACCCCCACCAGAAATTGTCCCCCGCCAGTACACCGCCGCAGAAATGGATGTCCTCCAGCCACCGATCATCGGTCCCCATGACCGGCACAATCGCCTTCAGCGCCGGGGGCCGTAGCGCCGCCACCTGAAACGCTGTGAACGCACCCCACGATTTGCCGAACATTCCGACATTCCCATCGCACCACGGCTGCTCGGCAATCCACTGCACGACATCCGCGCCGTCCTGCATCTCTTGTTGCGTGTACTCGTCCGGCATCACGCCGTCGCTGTC
This sequence comes from Pseudomonadota bacterium, assembly GCA_039190895.1. Taxonomy (GTDB): domain Bacteria; phylum Pseudomonadota; class Alphaproteobacteria; order Rhodobacterales; family Rhodobacteraceae; genus Ovoidimarina. The sequence goes on from JBCCXY010000034.1 coordinate 23,354, forward strand.
GCCCGACCCGCGCATGTCCACGCGAAGGCAGGCATAACCGTTGGCCGCGAAATGCGGATGCATCCCCTCATCCCTAAGCCGCGTGCGGTCGCGCTGACGATAGGGGATAGACTCCAACAGCGCAGGCACGGGGCCGCCATCCGGCAACCACAAACGTGCCGCCAGACGCGTGCCGTCCGGCATCGGGATCCAGACTGTTTCAGTCTCAGTGACAGGCATCAAACCAGCGACGCGGGGGCCATCCCCCGCGTCGGCCTTCCGCTTAGGCGAGCCACCACCGTTCGGTCCAGCGCCCGCCGTCCAGCTCCCAGTTCGAGGCGACGTCGGGCCCATGCTCCACCTTGTCGGCCAGCGCGTAAACGTAGTTCGCAAAGGCCCACACGATCACGCCGCCATCCTCGCTGACGATCTGCTGCATTTCGCCATACATCTCGGCCCGGTTGCCCTCATCCAACTCGCCCCGCGCCTGCACCAGCAGTTCGTTGAAGCGGTCGTGCTGCCAGAAGCTGTCGTTCCACTTGGCATCCGCCGCGTAGGCCTGGCTGAACATCCAGTCGCATGTCGGCCGCCCGCCCCAGTAGCACGCGCAGAACGGCACCTGCATCCAGACATCCGACCAATATCCGTCGTTCGGGCGCCGATCCACGGTGATGTTGATCCCCCCGGGCGCCGCCTGTTCCTTGTACAGAACCGACGCATCGACGGCCCCGCTATAGGCCGCGTCCGCCGCCGCCAGCGTCACGTTCAGGCTGTCGAGGCCCGCCTGCTTGAGGTGGAACTTCGCCTTGTCCGGGTCATACATCCGCTGCTCAATCTCGGCATTGTGGTAGGGCACCGATGGTGCAATCGGGTGGTCGTTGGCCACCACCCCGCGCCCCGTCAGAATCGTCTGCAACAACGTCTCGCGGTCCAGCCCGTATTTCAGCGCCAGCCGGACGTCCTTGTTATCGAATGGCGCCGTGTTCGACATCATCGGGAAGGTGTAGTGCAGGAAGCCCGTCGCTTCCTCGACCTTGATGCCCGGCTGACGTTCCAACAGACCCACTGTCTTGAGGTCCACCCGGCTCATCAGATCCACCTCGCCGGTCCGCAGGCCGTTCTGCCGCGCGACGACGTCGGGGACATACAGGATCTCGATCTCGTCGAACCAGCCGCGATCGGCCTTCCAGTAGTCGTCGCGCTTTGTCAGCAGGGTGCGCTGGCCCGGCGCATGCTCTGTCATCACATAGCCGCCGGTGCCGATGTAATCCTGCCAGTTCGCCTTGCCGTCCTCGGCGGGCATCATGATGAAGTGGTAGTCCGCCATCAGGAACGGGAAGTCCGCGTTGGCCTCGTGCAGCTCGAAGATCACCGTGTGATCGCCGTCTTTCTTGAACTCCGCGATGGCTTCGGCGAACGTCCTCACGCCCGAGCTTGCCTCTTCGCCGACATGGTGCTGGATCGACGCGATCACATCGTCAGCGGTCAGCTTCCGCCCGTCCGAGAACGTCACCTCGGGCCGCAGCTCAAACGTCCAGGTCTTCGCACCGTTAGAGCCTTCCCAGCCCGACGCCACATCGCCCACCAACTCGCCCTCAGGCGAAATCTCGGTCAGGGTGGAGTGCGTCGCGAACCCGACGGAGATCATGTAGATGTCGGTATATGTCCCCGGATCAAGGCTGTCCTGCGTCGAGCCCTCGGCCAGCGCCGCCCGCACGCGGCCACCCTTCTTGGCCTGCGCCATGGCGGGTAGGCCGGTCAGGCTCAGCGCCCCCAGCGCGGCGCCCCCTTGCAAGATGTTTCGACGGTTGGGTTGAATCAATTTGGTCATTTCCACGGTTCTCCCTGTTTATTCTGGTGTCTGTTCGCCGCTGGGGCGGGCCTTGAAGTCTTTCGGAATAATCACCGGCGCGTTCACCCAGATCATCCGGGCGGGCCGGGGCGCAGCATTGCGCGTCTGATGCGGGACATGACCGGGAATGCTGTAACTGTCGCCCGCCTGCAGGGTGATCACCTCGTCCTGCAGGCGTAGCTCGATTTCTCCGTCGAGGACGAGGCAATGCTGTTCCCCCTCCCGCACGACCAGTTCGTCTATGTCGCCGCAGGGGCCGTACTCGCTGAGGCCGACATAGAACTCGCCGCCGATGGTGCTGGACAGCAGCCAGTCGGTGTACCCGCTTTCCTCCGCCGTTTCCTGGTAGAGGATGTTGAGGTTCCGCCGGTTCTCGGCCCGAACGACATGCGCCCGCTCCAACGGCCCGATCCCGGGGCGGCGGGTGAAGAACCAAGCGACCGGCACGCCCAGCGCGTCAGCCAAACGATTCACCTTGTCGATGGACGCATTCACCGCGCCACGCTCAATGGCGCTGACATGGCTGACGGACATGCCGCTGGTTTCCGCCAGTTGCACAAGGGTCAGACCACGGGCCTTCCGAAGCTGCCGCACCTCCAGTCCGAACGCCGCGACGCTCGTCTCGGGTGTAGTCGTGTCCGGCGCTCTCTTGGTCCCCACCATGGCCCGAGTATTTCACGGCCTGCGCGGTTTACAAGAATTTTATTGCAAAATTCTTGTGACTACGGTGAGGTCGCCTAGAAATGCACCTCTTCATCGCCACCCTTTCGACGGAAACCAACACGTTCTCACCGATGCCGACGGCGATGTCGGGGTTCGAAGAATTCTACCTCCGCCAAGGCACCGCTACGCAAGATGCGCCGAACCTGATGACCGAAGCGCTGCACGTTTGGCGCCGCCGGGCCGAGGCTTTAGGCTGGTCCGTCACCGAAAGCCTCGCCGCCATTGCCGAGCCCGCCGGGCTCACCGTCGCCGCCACCTACGCCGCGCTGAAGGGGGAGCTTCTGGCGGACCTCGATCAGGCCGGCGCCGACATCATCCTGCTGCAACTCCACGGAGCGATGGTCGCCGAAGGGGTTGAGGATTGCGAGGGCGACATACTCGCCGCTATGCGCGAGCGATGCCCCGACGCGGTGATCGGGGTCAGCCTCGACCTGCATTGCCATCTGACGGAGGCAATGCTTAACGCGGCCGATCTGATCATCACTTTCAAAGAATACCCCCACGACGACGCAGCCCCCCGCGCCGAGGAAGTGTTCGACCTTGCCCACCAGATGGCGCGGCGCGAGATTAATCCGGTCATGCGCATGTACGACTGCCGTATGCTTGGCCTCTACCTGACAAAAACCCCCGAAATGCGCGACGTCATCGACGAAATGCAAGCGCTAGAAGCCCAACCCGGCCTACTCTCCATCTCCCTCGCCCATGGTTACCCCTGGGCCGACGTCGCGGATGCCGGAACGCGCGTGCTGGTCATCTCGGACGGCGACCCCGACCTCGCCGCCACAACCGCGAAACAGCTCGGCCAGGCGTTCTTCGCCCGTCGCCACACCCTCAGCCCCAGCTTTCCCGACTTGAGCACCGCGCTCGACGAAGCAATGGCGGCAACCGATGGGCCAGTTGTCATCGCCGACATGGGCGACAACTCCGGCGCGGGCGCCCCGGGCGACGCCACATTCGCCCTCCGCGCCGTGCTGGACCGGGGGCTCACCAACGTCGCCGCCGGAATGTTCTGGGACCCCGGAGCACTGCGCATCTGCAAAGATGCAGGCGAAGGCGCGACCCTGTCACTGCGCCTCGGCGGAAAGGTCGGCCCCCACTCCGGCGACCCGCTCGACATTCAAGGGCAAGTGATGCGCGTCGCCTCGGGCCTCACTCAGCGCCTCGGGGACTCGCGAGAGCCGATGGGCACCCAGGTCTGGCTCCGCCTTCCCGGAGAAATAGACATCGTGATCAACGACTTACGCACCCAAGTCTACCACCCAGAGGCCTTCATGCAACTTGGCATCCCCCTTGCCACCAAGCGCCTCGTCGTCGTGAAATCCACGTTCCACTTCTATTCATCCTTCGCCAAAATCGCCCCGACGATTATCCAGGCCGCCACCCCTGGCGGCGCCTCGCCAGACGTCACACTGATCAACTACACCCGCGGCGGCGAAAAGTGCTGGCCGCTCGTGGAAAACCCGTCGCTTGCCTAATCCCGCTGGTTCAACTGGGAGTCATTTCGTTGCGCCGACGTGTCGAGGCGACGCGACGCACGGGTGCCGGGGACCAGCAGCTCGGCCTTGCGGAAGTACGCGCGCAATTCTTCCTTCACGATGCCAAGGTCGGTCCGTGCCTGGCGCACGGTCTTCGACTGCCACGGCTCTTCCTCAAGCGGCGTCAGGTGCAGGTCCGCGTTCCGCAGGTTGTCCATCGCGAAGCCGACGCCCAGCCGGTACGACGCGATGTGCTCTTCCTCGAAGCGCCAATGCTTGGGGTATTCGGTGGTGGAGACCTTGATGAAGAACTCCACGATCTCGCCCGTGATATCCGACGCCGCGCCCATCGTCGCGCCGAGGATGAAGGCCTCGTCTTGCACGTGCAGGCCCCGACCCAACAGAACATGGATGCAATCGTGCCGGGCCAGCGTGATCGCGCCCGGCAAAGCGTCCGGGCTTTCGGGGTTTTCGTACTTCTTGATGACCTCCGGCACGTCGTCCGCGTTGGCCGCTGGAAGCGTGGCCAGCACCTCGGCCAGTGTCTGGTCGTCGGTGTCGAGCCCCGGGTTCCACTCGTCCCAATTCAGATCAACGCGGCGCCCCATGGCCTAGCCCCCTGTGTCGCTGAAATCGGTAATGGCGGTGAAGTCGGTGTTCTCGGCGACCGCCGCCTCCAGCGCCTCTTGCAGGGCATCGACATTGGCGACGTCCACGAAGCTGCCCAGATCATCGCGGCGCAATACGTGGTTGCCGGAAATGCCGATGCCGATGGTCGTCACCTGGATCGGCGTCGACGCGGCCAGATCCTCGATCGCCGCTTCAAGTGCAAAGCCGTCATCCGCCGCCCCGTCCGTCGTCACGATCAGCCGAAATGTCCCAAAACCGCGCACCGTCGCAGCCTCGCCTTCCAGCAGCCCCTGCGCATTCCGGATCGAGTTGGTCAACGGTGTGCCTCCATCGCTGCCAATCGGCCGAAGAAGATCGGACAATGCCGCGCGGGCGTCGCTGACGGGCGTGAACGGCAGGATCGTCCCCGCGTTGAGCGCCAGCACGGCGACCCGGTCGTCATCGGCCATGGCGTTCAACGCACCGACGACCGCCGCCTTGGCGGGCACGATGTCACTCCCCATCGAGCCGCTGTCGTCCAGAATGATCGCCGTCACCCGGCGGTTCGGGTCGGGGCGTGCCTCGACTGTCTCGACCTCAAACCGCGGCCACGCGGCGATGGCGGCCCAGTTGGGGGGCACCGGCTCTCGCGAGACCGTGCCACCGCCCGAGCCCGAGAACTCGTCGTATACCGCGTACGCAATGGCGCCGACCACGGCAACGATGACGATTTTGTCCCATTTCATAGCGCTCCCTCCTATTGCAGGGGCGAGAAGGTGGTGGCTTCCGCCTGGACAGTAAGAACCCGGAACACAACACGCATATTCTCGCGCCACTCGGCCTCGGTCGCGGGCGGGTTGTGGCGTGGGCTAGAGATGCCGACGCCATCCACAGTGAATTGATCGCGGTTCATCCGCACGCCAAGGTCCGTTGAATACTCCGTCAACGCGTCCACAACCGCAATCGCCCGGTCCATCGACAGGTTCTGCGTCGACGTCCGGATCGCCCGCAGCTCCGCATTGTCCGCGCCCGCCTGCTCACGCCGCAGGAAATGCAGCGGGTCGGAATGCCCCTCAACGGTGATGATCGCGCCGGAGTAGGTCGAGGCCAAACGCAGGATCTCTTCGAAATCCTCGGCATACAGTGCCAACGGGAAGCTGGTGCTGTCGGGCTCAAAATAAACCTCGAAATCGATCTTCGTGTTCGCGTCAAGCTGCCCCGTGCGCCGCAGCTTTTGCACTGCAGCCGCCGCAGCCTCCGGGTTGAACGCCGCAATCTGGCGGTCATCGAGGCTGGTCAGCCCCTCGGCCAGCGCGGAATAGTCCCACTCCGCCGTATTCAGATTGGCAGGCGCATCCAACCGCCCTGCCCCCCGCAGCGCGACATTCACCTCTTCCAGCAGCACGTCAAAGCGCCGCGCTTCGTTGGGGTCGCCGAAGTGCTTCGCGTTCCCGGACCAGCCGTCGGTGATGGCATCCTGCCAGAGGAACACGCCCTCTTCCGTCGGCAACCCGCCGAGGAACTCACCTGCCATCAGTTCGGCCATCTGCGTCTGGCGCGGGTCACCATCGCTCGCCATAAAGACGCGCATCTCTTCCTCGGCCTTG
>JBCCXY010000035.1:0-29435 GCA_039190895.1 Pseudomonadota bacterium
CTTGGCCCCCCAGTTGCGCGACGCCTGAAAGGCGGCGCAAAGCCTCTTCAAAGCTCCTTCAGGTGACGCGCGCGCCGGATCACGGCGAGGATTGCAACGACCGACAAGGCCGACGTCACGACCATCGTCCACAGAAGCGGCGCTGCAGTGGTGCCCTGCGTCAGGATCCACCCCGCGAAAGCCGACAGGGCAGCGCCGCCACCGAGCATCAGGGCGCCACCAACACCAGAGGCTGTTCCGGCGAGGTGAGGCCGGACGGATAGCATGCCCGCCATTGTGTTCGGCACGACAAGGCCGTTCCCGAGGCCAATGAAGGTCATGAAGCCGAAGAAACTGAGCGGCGTGCGGAGCCCGGCATAGTGGGAGATCAGAGCGACGCCGAGGCCGATGACCGTGATGATCGTGCCCCAGAGGATCATGATGTCGATCCCGAAGCGCTTAGAGTAGCGGCCCGAGACGCCGTTGCCGATCATGTAGCCGACCGCCGGAGCGCCGAAAAGGATGCCGACTGTGGATTGCGAAAGGCCGAAGATGTCGCTGCCCACGTAGGGGGCGCCGCCAAGGTAGGCGAAGAAGGCGCCCGAGGCGAACAGCGCCGCGAGACAGTAGCCCCAGAAGCGTTGGGAGCGGAACAGCTCTGGCGTGTCTTGCAACTGTTGCGCGATGCTTGTGTTCGCCATGGGGGCGGTTTCGCCGAGATCGCGCCAGACGAGCGCGATGATTGCCACCCCGAGGAGGGCGAGCAGCCAGAAGTTGGATTCCCAGCCGAAGGCTTCGTCCAGCAAGCCGCCGAACGCCGGGCCGATCATCGGCACGACGGCCATGCCCATTGTGACATAGCCGATCATGGACGCGGCCTGATCTTGCGGAACCATGTCGCGGACGATGGCGCGACTAAGGACAAGGCCGGTAACCACGACGGCCTGGATCATGCGGAACGCAAGGAAGACGTAGATATTCTGTGACAGGGCGCAGCCAACAGAGGCAAGGGAGAACAGCATCAGCGCCCCCAAGACCACCGGGCGGCGCCCGAAGCGGTCCGACAGGGGGCCGATGATGAGTTGCAGCACCGCGTTCATGCCGAGGTAGAGTGCGACGGACAACTGGACGAGTTGGTAGTCCGCGTCAAAGGCCCGTGCCATTCCGGGCAAAGACGGAAGGAAAATGTTCATCGTCAGCGCACCGATACCGGCGAGCAGGATGAGCGTTGAGATGTGGGGAGGCGTCGTGCGGTCAAGGAACCGGACGCCGAGGTCGGTTGCCATGCGTTTGGGATAGCCGGGGCACAGTGGGCTGTCCATGTGCGGAAATGCACGAGGGGTTGCGCCGCCTTTTGGGCGTCGCCGCGGTGGGGTGACGAGGACTCAGAGATTCGTCCAGTGGACGAATTTCCCGAGGAACGCCCCCACACCCCGCGGAGTATTTTTCAGCCAGAAGAAGGGGCTGGATGGTTGATTGTTGGGTGGCGGTTGCTCAAAGTTTTTGTGTAAGAGCGTGGGGCGAAAGATAATTGCGGGGCGGGCACGCTTCCGGGGAGGGACGTCGTGACGAACATTCTGGACGAGCTGAGCCGTCGCCGAGATGCGGCGCGTGCCGGGGGCGGGGAAAAGCGCGTTGCGGCGCAGCATGGCAAGGGCAAGCTGACAGCGCGCGAGCGTTTGGACGTGCTTTTGGATGACGGTTCGTTCGAAGAGTACGACATGTTTGTCGCGCATCGGACCACCGACTTCGGAATGGCCGAACAGAGATTTCCAGGTGACGGTGTGGTCACTGGCTGGGGCACGATCAACGGGCGCCTCGTCTATGTTTTCAGCCAGGATTTCACTGTGCTTGGTGGATCGGTCAGCGAGACGCACGCCGCGAAGATTTGCAAGATCATGGATATGGCGTTGCAAAACGGGGCGCCGGTTATCGGGTTGAACGACTCTGGCGGTGCGCGGATTCAAGAGGGCGTCGGCAGCCTCGCCGCTTATGGCGACGTGTTTCTGCGAAACATTCAGGGCTCGGGTGTGATCCCGCAGATCAGCCTGATTATGGGCCCGTGCGCGGGCGGCGCCGTTTACAGCCCGGCGATGACGGACTTCATCTTCATGGTGAAGGATTCGTCGTACATGTTCGTGACGGGCCCGGATGTCGTGAAGACGGTCACCAATGAGGTTGTCACGGCCGAAGAGCTTGGCGGCGCGTCGACGCATACGAAGAAGTCCTCGGTTGCCGATCTGGCCTTTGAGAACGACGTGGATGCGCTTCTGGAAGTGCGGCGGCTTATGGATTTCCTGCCGCTGTCGAACCGGGAGCCGGTGCCCGTTCGGCCGTTCTTTGACGATCCGGAGCGGGTGGAGGACAGTCTGGACACCCTGGTGCCCGACAATCCCAACACGCCCTATGACATGCGAGAGCTGATCACCAAGATCGCCGATGAGGGTGATTTCTTCGAGATTCAGCCCGATTTCGCCAAGAACATCATGACCGGGTTTGTGCGGATCGAGGGATCGACCGTTGGGGTCGTGGCGAACCAACCGATGGTGCTGGCGGGGGTTCTGGATATTGACTCGGCCCGAAAGGCCGGGCGCTTCGTGCGGTTCTGCGATGCGTTTGGCATCCCGATACTAACGCTGGTCGACGTGCCGGGGTTCCTACCCGGGACGGATCAGGAGTATGCCGGGGTGATCAAGCACGGGGCGAAGCTGCTGTTTGCCTACGGCGAGGCCACGGTGCCGAAGGTGACTGTGATCACACGCAAGGCTTATGGCGGGGCCTATGTCGTTATGGCGTCGAAGCACTTGGCTGCCGATGTGAACTATGCCTGGCCCACCGCCGAGATCGCGGTGATGGGGGCAAAGGGCGCGACAGAGATCCTGTATCGTTCCGATCTGGGCAACCCCGAGAAGATTGCCGAGCGCACGTCAGAGTACGAAACCAACTTCGCCAATCCGTTCAAGGCGAGTGAGCGCGGCTTCATCGACGAGGTGATCCAGCCCCATTCCACGCGCCGTCGGGTGGCTCGGGCGCTGGCGATGCTGCGCAAGAAGCAGCAGTCGCTTCCCTGGAAAAAGCACGGAAATATCCCTCTTTGACCGTATCTTACCGATCAGGCGTGGCGTCCATGCCACGATATCATGGGAATGCGCCGCATTTTGCCAGCCACGCGCGATGCAATTGGAAAGCCGTTCTTAGCTTCGATATGGTGCACAGCGGGTGCGTATGCGCTCTAACCTCGTACGAGGGGCGGCAGGCCGGGTTCATCGGCGGGCTCGCCCAGACAATGAAGCGGAGACAGAAATGTCCAACACCATCAAGGCAGTCGCAGTACTTGGCGTCGTCACCTTCCTTGCCGCCTGTGGCGGTCAGCAGGAAGAGCCGATCGTTATCGAGCCGGTCACGGTCGAGCCCGTTACGTCGAAGTTCTAATCTACCCTCCGGGCGGGCGGTTTCGCCCGCCCGGAAACTCATGGTCGGCGCGCAGCCCACGTACCAATGGGTACAGGCATGCTGAAGCACCGAGGGTTTCCGGGGCGTTTGCCTGGAACCGACCACCAGTTCACCATTCGCAGAGCCAATCCGAGGGGCGTAACCCCGATCATTCGCCGTGAGCGCTATGCCGATCGTCGCGCCACAGACCGGCAGGCGGATGAGGCATTTCTCGCCGCGCTGTGGGAGCATTTCGGTGCCGAGCCCTTCGAGCGAGGCAATCTGGATGCCGGGCGCCTGTCCTGGTTGTTCGAGCGAGAAGTGATTCCTGTGGATGATTCCTTTGATCCGAAGGATTACGAGGCCCTGCTGTGCGTCAATGAAGTTGAGGCGCGCCGGTCCTTTCCGGAGGTATTCAACCTATGGTAGTAGGCGCTTTCTTGCTTACGCCTCCGCCCGGATGGCAAAAATCGGCGCATACCCCGGGGGTTAGCGGACAGTCCTTTGACAGAACGCGCCAAATCGCGATGGTGAAGATGCGTTCGTTTTCCCCCAGAAAAAACACCGAGCGCACTATTACAAACCGTTACCCTTCCCCTTCTCTGTGGCCTGAGACCTTGCGTTTCAGGCCACAATTCCTTGTGCATCGGCGAAAAGCCGTAAACGGGGGAGTCACAGGCTCAAATTCCCCTAGGTCTTGTTGTGCAATCGCGGTAAGACCACAACAGAACACAAGAAACAGAGGTAAATGGGCATGCGTAAAGCACTTTCTTTCATTGCGGTTGCGGCCGTTCTTGGCGTCTCGGCCTGTGGATCAAACGACCTGGAGCGGGGCGCGACTGGTGCGCTTATCGGCGGCGGGTTGGCTTTGGCCACGGACAACGATCCGCTTACCGGCGCTGCTGTCGGCGCGACCGCTGGGGTTCTGTGTGACGACCTCACGAACGCCTGCTAACACACTTAAAATGACTGAACTGTGCGGCGGCACGGGCATGACCCGCGCCGCCGCGTTACGTTTGGGGGGGACATGTTCAAGAAAATCCTGATCGCCAACCGGGGCGAAATCGCGTGCCGGGTCATCAAGACGGCCCGGAAGATGGGAATCGCAACGGTTGCGATTTATTCGGATGCCGACGCGAACGCGCTGCATGTGAAGATGGCGGATGAGGCGATCCATATCGGGCCGCCGCCCGCGAACCAGTCTTACATCGTGATCGACAAGGTCATGCAGGCCATCAAAGACAGCGGCACCGAGGCGGTGCATCCGGGCTATGGCTTTCTGTCCGAGAACCCCAAGTTCGCCGAGGCGCTGGAGGCGGCGGGTGTCGCGTTCATTGGTCCCCCGGTCAAGGCGATTGAGGCGATGGGGGACAAGATCACCTCCAAGAAAATCGCAGATGAGGCCGGTGTCAGCACGGTGCCCGGACATATGGGGCTGATCGAGGATGCCGACGAGGCGGTGAAGATCGCCGCGCAGATCGGCTATCCGGTGATGATCAAGGCCAGCGCCGGGGGCGGCGGCAAGGGCATGCGGATCGCCTGGGATGAGGCGGAGGCGCGCGAGGGGTTTCAGTCATCGAAAAACGAGGCGGCGTCGAGTTTCGGCGATGACCGGATCTTTATCGAGAAGTTCGTGACGCAGCCGCGGCATATCGAGATTCAGGTGCTCGCAGATAGTCATGGGACGTGTCTGTACCGGGGAGAGCGGGAGTGTTCGATCCAGCGGCGGAACCAGAAGGTCGTGGAAGAGGCGCCGTCGCCGTTTCTGGACGAGGCGACGCGGAAGGCGATGGGCGAGCAGGCTTGCGCGTTGGCGAAGGCCGTGGGTTACACGAGCGCGGGGACGGTGGAGTTCATCGTCGACGGGGACCGGAACTTCTATTTCCTGGAGATGAACACGCGTTTGCAGGTGGAGCATCCGGTGACGGAGCTGATCACCGGCGTTGATCTGGTGGAGCAGATGATCCGTGTGGCGCATGGCGAGAAGCTGTCGTTCGGACAGGATGATGTGACGCTGACCGGTTGGGCCATCGAGAACCGGCTGTACGCCGAAGACCCGTATCGCAGTTTCCTGCCGTCGATTGGGCGGCTGACGCGGTATCGGCCCCCTGCCGAAGAGGCGACTGGCGATGTAACCGTGCGTAACGATACTGGAGTGTTCGAGGGCGGCGAGATCTCGATGCACTATGACCCGATGATCGCGAAGCTCTGTACGTGGGCGCCAACGCGGGGCGCGGCGATCGAGGCGATGCGAGAGGCGCTGGATGGGTTCGAGGTTGAGGGGATCGGGCAGAACCTGCCGTTCCTGTCGGCGGTGATGGATCATCCGAAGTTCGTGTCGGGCGACATGACGACGGCGTTTATCGCCGAGGAATACCCCGACGGTTTCAGCGGCGTTACGTTGGACGAGGCCGAGCTGCGCCGGGTCGTGGCGGCAGCCGCGGCGATGTACCGGGTGGCCGAGATTCGGCGGACGCGGGTTTCGGGACGGATGGACAATCACGAGCGCCGGGTAGGCGACGATTGGGTCGTGCGGACGGGCTCTTCGGTGTTTCCGGTCACGGTTCAGGCAGATGCGGACGGCGCGGATGTGGCGTTTGAAGATGGCAAGAGCTTGCGTGTTGATGGGGCGTGGCGGCCGGGCGGAACCCTGGCGCGTATGGTTGTCGGAGGTGCTCCACTCACGCTGAAGGTCGACAAGATCAGCGGCGGCTTCCGGTTCCGGACGCGGGGCGCTGATCTGGAGTTGCGTGTGTTTTCCCCTCGCGTGGCCGAGCTTGCGGCGCTGATGCCCGAGAAGGTCCCGCCGGATACCTCGAAGCTGCTGCTGTGCCCGATGCCGGGCGTGATCGTGAAGGTCGATGTGGCCGAGGGCGATGCGGTGGAAGAGGGACAGGCGCTGTGCACCGTCGAGGCGATGAAGATGGAGAACATCCTTCGCGCGGAACGCAAGGGCACGGTGGCGAAGATCAACGCCGCGGCGGGCGATAGCCTTGCCGTCGACGATGTGATCATGGAGTTCGAGTAGGGCTATTCGCCCGGTACGACGGCTTTCCACGGATCGCGCTGCGGAAGGCCGCGCTTCATCCCGGCGGCGAAGCCGACGATGGCCCCGCACGCGGTTGCGAATGCGATGATCGGGACGAGGAACGACGCAATGGCCAGCCCGTCCATCATCGCGAGCCGACCGAAGCCGCCCAGCAATAGGGCCGATGCCCAGCATCCGGCTGAGAAACCGGCCACTGCGCCAAGCTGTGCGCGAACTTTTGCCGGGATGTCAGCGAGTTGCAGGCCTTCGTAGACGAAGAGCTCTGGCAGGACGAAGCGGTCGATGATCCGCATGTTTGCCGTCAGCAGCGTGACAACGGTCAGCTTGGCGATCATCTTGGCGCTGGGCATCTCGCACAGGATAACGACGCGCATGAAGACGAGGCCCAGCCCCGTCAACCACAGCCCGAACAGCGCGTACTTGATGAGCGTGTGGCCGGAGAGGAGCATGCGCAAACCCTCGATCTCGACCCCGCGAATAAAGCGTTTGGTGACCTGAAGCTCAAGAAACAGGGCCGCGCCGATGCCAATCGCGAAACTGAGCATGTGGCCGACGCGAAGTGTGTCCAAACTGAGTTCAATCACGTCCTTTTTCCCTGCATTGCGCCCGAACAGGGGCAAGCTGGTGCCGAATTGCGGCACAAGAAGGGCGAGAGACAGGACGAAAACGTGGTTAACGCGTGAACTGCGTCACAAAACCTGTGCGGTGTGGTTAACAATGGCTAACCACTTGAAAAACAGGCAATAAGCCGCTTATTCGGCGGCGCTCCGCTCGCGAATTTCCTGGCGGCGCATGGGCATCTTGTCGATGGACCGGTTGATCTCACGCACGCTCCACGGCAGCGGTTTGCGAAGCTTGACGCCGCCGTCCTTTCCGATGAGCGCCATCATGAACCCCCGGGGCCGTAGCTTGCGCCGGATGTCGGAGTTTGCCTGCGGGTCGGTGTCGGTGATGATAACAACGTCGCGATCCGCGAGGGCGCCGGTTCGTGCGTTGAGAAGGTCCATCTGTTCCTGAAACCGCGGGTCGGCGGGTGTGTCCGCGAACACGACCACCGGCCTCGCAAGCCATAGGAAATCCTCCAGCGAAACGTCCGCCGCGTCGAACTGGGTCGTCTGGTCGTCTTTCCACATATCCACCGGCGTCGGCTCTGTCGGTTGTCCATCCGTTGCGAAGGTTGGTGTGGTCACAGCAAGGGTTACTGCAAGGAAAAGAGAAAAAGGTCGTGTCATTGCGTCTCCATTTGGCAAAGATATAGGACAGGGAGAGCTGAAATCGAAGAGTTGGTGGCCGGTGTTTTCCGGCACGAAAGGTGGCGCGATGGCCGATTGGAAGACGCTGGCAGAGAAGGAACTTCGGGGCAGAGCCCTCGATGACCTGACATGGGAGACGCTGGAGGGCATTCCGGTCAAGCCGTTGTACACAGCGGAGGATCTGGAAGAGCTTGATCATCTGGGCGGGACGCCAGGTGTCGCGCCGTATACGCGGGGTGTGAAGGCCACGATGTATGCTGGGCGACCCTGGACGATCCGGCAGTACGCCGGGTTCTCGACGGCTGAGGAGTCCAACGCGTTTTACCGCAAGGCGCTGGCGGCCGGGCAGCAGGGTGTGTCGGTGGCGTTCGATCTGGCGACGCACCGTGGCTATGACAGCGATCATCCGCGCGTTGTGGGTGACGTGGGTTTGGCTGGGGTGGCTATTGATTCCGTAGAGGATATGAAGATCCTCTTCGACGGCATTCCGCTGGAAAAGATCAGCGTGTCCATGACGATGAACGGCGCAGTTATACCGGTTCTGGCCAACTTCATTGTTGCGGGGCAGGAGCAGGGCGTGGACCGTTCGGCGCTCGCCGGGACCATTCAGAATGACATTCTGAAAGAGTTCATGGTGCGCAACACCTACATCTATCCGCCCGAAGCGAGCATGCGGATCGTCGCGGATATCATTGAATTTACGTCGAAAGAGATGCCGAAGTTCAACTCGATCTCGATTTCCGGCTATCACATGCAGGAGGCGGGCGCGAACCTTGTGCAGGAGCTGGCGTTCACGCTTGCGGACGGGCGTGAGTACGTTCGGGCGGCAATTGCGAGGGGCATGGATGTTGACCAATTCGCGCCTCGGCTGTCTTTCTTCTTTGCCATCGGGATGAACTTTTTCATGGAGGCGGCGAAGCTGCGAGCGGCCCGTCTGCTGTGGTCACGGATCATGGCGGAGTTCGAGCCGAAGAGCGCCAAGTCGTCCATGCTGCGGACCCACTGCCAGACGTCTGGCGTATCTCTGCAGGAGCAGGATCCTTACAACAACGTGGTGCGCACGGCCTATGAGGCGATGAGTGCGGTGCTGGGGGGGACGCAGTCGCTTCACACCAATGCGCTGGACGAGGCAATCGCCTTGCCGACGGAGTTTGCGGCGCGGATCGCACGGAACACACAGTTGATTTTGCAGGAAGAAACCGGGGTGACGAATGTCGTCGATCCGTTGGCGGGGTCGTATTATGTGGAGAGTCTGACGGCGGAATTGGCGGAGAAAGCCTGGGCACTGATCGAAGAGGTCGAGGCGTTGGGTGGAATGACGAAGGCGGTCGCTTCGGGGATGCCGAAGCTGCGGATTGAAGAGACGGCGGCGCGGCGACAGGCGATGATTGACCGGGGCGATGAGGTGATCGTGGGGGTCAACAAATATCGCAAGGACAAGGAAGATCCGATCGATATTCTGGACATCGACAACGAAAAGGTCCGTGCCGCGCAAGTTGCACGAATCGAACAAACGCGGGCGACCCGTGACCAGGCTGCGTGCGACGCGGCTTTGGCTGCACTGACGCAGACTGCTAAGGAGGGCGGCAACCTTCTTGAGGCTGCTGCGGCCGCGTCACAGGCCCGGGCGACGGTCGGAGAGATCTCAATGGCGATGGAGACGGTCTTTGGGCGGCACAGGGCGGAGGTCAAGACGTTGAGTGGAGTGTACGGGGCTGCCTATGACGGCGATGAGGGCTTCGCGGCAATCCAGAAGGATGTTGAGGCATTTGCCGACGCAGAGGGGCGTCGTCCACGGATGCTTGTCGTCAAGATGGGCCAGGATGGGCATGATCGGGGTGCCAAGGTGATCGCGACGGCTTTCGCGGACATCGGGTTTGACGTGGACGTGGGGCCGTTGTTCCAGACGCCGGACGAAGCGGCTCAGGACGCTGTGGATAACGACGTTCACGTGATCGGGGTTTCCAGTCAGGCGGCGGGGCACAGGACGTTGGCGCCGCAGTTGATTGAGGCTCTCAAAACCAAGGACGCGGGCGACATTCTGGTGATTTGCGGCGGGGTCATCCCGCAGCAGGATTATGATTTCCTGAAGGAAAAAGGCGTTTCGGCGATCTTCGGCCCAGGAACGAACATTCCGGACGCGGCGCGTGAGATCATGACGCTGATCCGGAAGCGCGCTGCATGAAGATCGCGATTGTCGGGGCCGGTGGGATCGGTGGATACCTCACCGCGAAGCTCGAGACGGCGGGCACCCGCGTTGCGTTGCTTGCGCGGGGTGAGCACTTGGCGGCGATGCAGCGGGATGGGCTTCGGCTCATCGATCCTGAGGGTGATCTGACGGTTCGGCCGGACGCGCTGACGGACAATCCTGAGGAAATCGGGACTCCCGATCTCATTATTCTGGCGACGAAGGCGCATCAGCTTGCCGAGGCAATCGAGCAAATCAAGCCGGCAGTTGGTGAGAGCACACGGGTTCTGACGTTTCAGAACGGCGTGGATGCCCCTGATATGGTTGCAGAAACCTTCGGTCGAGGGCGTGCGTTAATGGGTGTCGCTTTGATCCTGGCGAACATAACGGCGCCCGGTGTGATCACCCGGTACGGTAAGCCTCGCGCCTTTATCTTCGGGGACATGGATGGCCAGCAAGACCCTGTCGCCGACATCCGCGAAGTGCTGACGAGCGCAGGCATAATGTCGGCGAACCATCCGGATGTGCGGGTCGCGCTTTGGGAGAAGCTTGTGCTGTTCAATGCCGGGTCTTCCATCACGGCGGGTACACGGTTGAGGGTCGGGGAGATTCGAAAGGATCCAGCGGCTTGCGCGCTTGCTCGGCGGTTGATGGAGGAGACTTATGCCGTGGCTGTGGCCTCGGGTGTGCCGCTGCCGGAGGACACCGTGGACAAGCAGTTCCATGTCTTCAAAGAGGTTATGCCGCCCGAAGCCCGGACCTCGACAGCTCATGATCTGGAAGGCGGGCGACCGTTGGAGATTGATTTCCTTTGCGGCGCCATCGCCCGACGCGGACGCGAGTTAGGGCTCGACGTGTCGGCGTCCGAGACGGCTTATGCGCTGCTATCACCGTGGAAGAACGGGCGGTAACCTATTGAGGTAAAAGCGCAAGTGCCTGATCGATCAGCTCATTGCGAACCTCGGGTCGTTCCATCAGAAGCTCGTGCTCCGCGCCGTCGAAGCGGATGAGGCGAGCGCTGGGCCAAGTGTCGACAAGGCGGACGATGGCGTCAGCGTCCACGATCTTTTCAAGCGCGCCCAGGCCGACAAGAGCTGGGATCTCTGGCTTTTCCGCCGAAAGCAAGGCGCGCATTTCGGACAGCGCCTCTCCCAACCAAGTCAGGCTGGGCCCTCCAAGGCGATAACGGGGTTCTGCCTGTAGTTGGCGTTTCAGATAGGCCCACATGTCGGGATCGGTGGTTAAGCCGTTGTCTTCAAAGGGAGCATTCAAGAGGAAGTCGGCACCGTTCGTTGTCGGGGCCTGCCGGGCCCCCATTCCCGCGAGAGCCGCCAGCTTGGGCAAGACCATCGACAGCGGACGCATTTTCGGTTCAATTCGAATCCCCCACATGGGTGCCGAAAATGCAGCCGCATCGACCGGCACCCCGTCCAAGATCGCGCGCAAGGCGATTGCGCCGCCCATGGAGTGACCGAGGAGCAGCCACGGTCGCGGCAGCGCTTGGACGTCCGGGTCGGCCAGCACGGCGCGGACGTCGCGTTGGTAGTCGTGGAACCGCCCGACATGGCCGATATCAGGGTCATTTATCAGCCGGTCGGCGAGGCCTTGGCCGCGCCAATCCACCGCCAGGCTTGCATATCCGCGTTGGTTGAACTCTGCCGCGGAACGCCCGTATTTTTCTACATATTCGCAGCGCCCAGGGAACATCAACACGGTGCCACGGGCGCCGTCCAAAGGCCAAAGCCCGAGGCGGATGCGCACCCTGTCATCCGTCCGAAGCCAGCGGGCTGTCCCGCCATCCGGACCTTCGGCAATGTCGTGAAGGAAGGGAGCGGCGTCGGCCACCTAGCCGAGAAGCCCACCAAGCCGCATCGCCGCACCCATGTCGCCTGCAACGTCGAGCTTGCCTGACATGACGGCACCAGCGGGGCTCATCGAGCCGTCGAGGATCGCGCGAAACGTGTCTTCGTCCGCTGTAAGCGTGACGTCTGCCGCATCATCGCCCTGCCGCGCGCCGTCGGAGTCGATCACGATGGAGCCTTCGCCCTCAACCACAAACTTGGCCACAGCGTCGAAACTGCCTGAAAGTCGCGCGTTCAATGCGGTGACTGCGCCGTCGATTAGTTCACTCATCCAGCTTCATTCCTTTTCGTGATCGCCCGGGGGTATCGTCCGAGGGGCTGTTCGCTCTATCATTTCTGTATGACCTTGATACGCCACAGGATCAAATCCGCCGTTACGGCATTTGTTGTGCTTCTTGCCACGCCAGCGGTCGCACAAAACACCGAGTTGGATCCTTTGTTCGACGCGCTCCAACAAGCGCAAGGGCCTGCCGCGCAGGAAATCGAACAGAAGATCTGGCAGGAGTGGTCGAAGTCCGGGTCACCTGCGATGGATCTGCTGTTGCAGCGCGGGCGCGATGCGATGGATGAGGGGAACTTTCGGCTGGCGATTGAGCACTTCACGGCGCTGATCGACCATGCCCCGGAGTTTGCTGAAGGCTACAACGCGCGGGCGACGGCGTATTTCCAGGATGGGAAGTACGGGCCGTCGCTGGCGGATATTCGTGAGACCCTTCGCAGAAACCCGAGGCATTTCGGAGCGTTGGGCGGATTGGGCCTGATTCTTGAGGAGCTGGGCGAAGTTGACGGGGCGCTTGAAGCGCAACGAGCAGTTCGAGCGCTTTATCCGAACCGTGAGGGCCTTGAAGAGACGATCCGCCGATTGGAGCGGCAGGCCGAGGGCCAAGAGATCTAGCCAGGAGATGGTGACGGGCGCCCCCGAAGAGGCGCCCGCCTGACGATTGCGCGATCTGCAGCCGATGCGGCATTCCCCACTCAACCACACCTGCGCGACCAGCGCCTCCGCCACTTGTGGCAGCCGACTGAAACCCCGATGTCGCTGCTCGCCTCGTGCGTGCCAAGACGGTACAAAACGGGGCGAGATTCGGGAAAGCTTGCGACAGAATTGCGGCTGATTATGCCGACATGGCGGAACGTGCGCGGGTCTTGATATGGGATTGTCCACGGAAATCCGCCCGGCGGGTCCTTGAGCGTCGGGATCGGCACAGGTAAATCGGGGCAAAGAGCAACGGACGTTTCATGTCATCCACACCCAGCCGCGTGACCGCGGTGCTCGTCCCCACCAACACCGGGAAAACCCATTACGCGCTTGAACGGATGCTGGCGCATCGGACGGGTGTCATCGGCCTGCCGCTTCGGCTGTTGGCGAGGGAGGTGTATGACCGGCTGGTCGCGGTGCGGGGGCCCTCGGTGGTGGCGCTTGTCACGGGGGAGGAGCGAATCCTGCCGCCCCGGACCCAGTATTGGGTCGCCACAGTGGAGGCGATGCCCCAGGGACTGGGCGCAGACTTCCTTGCCATCGACGAGATCCAGCTCTGCGCCGATCCTGAACGGGGGCATGTCTTTACTGACCGCCTGTTGCACGCCCGGGGCCAGCACGAGACGCTGTTTCTGGGGGCCGGGACCATGCGGGGGGCAATTGCGGCGCTTGTGCCTGGGGTGAACTTCCTCAAGCGGGAGCGGTTTTCAGAGCTGACCTATACAGGTTCGAAAAAGATAAGCCGGATGCCCGAAAGGGCTGCGATTGTCGGCTTCAGTGTTGAAAATGTGTACGCAATTGCTGAGGTCATTCGCCGCCAGAAGGGCGGCGCGGCAGTCGTTATGGGGGCGTTGAGCCCGCGGACGCGCAATGCACAGGTCGATATGTACCAGTCGGGCGAGGTCGACTTTATGGTCGCCACCGATGCGATTGGGATGGGGCTGAACCTCGACATAGATCACGTCGCGTTTTCGGGACTGAGAAAGTTTGACGGGCGGCGGATGCGGGATCTGGCGCCGAACGAGCTGGCGCAGATCGCTGGGCGGGCGGGGCGGTACACCAAATCGGGAACGTTCGGCGTGACCGGCGAGGCGCCGCCGCTGGATGATGAGGTGGCGCAGGCGATTTGCGACCATCGGTTCACCCCGATCCGGAAGCTGCAGTGGCGCAACGGGGATCTCAACTTTGCCTCGCCGGAACACTTGATCCGATCGCTTGAGGCGCCAACGACGGATGAGTGGCTGGCCCGCGCAAGAGAGGCGGATGATCTGAGCGCTCTCAAGGGGTTGGCAGAGGAAGCTGATGTCGCGGCAAGGGCCTCGGACGCGGCATCGGTGCGGCTGTTGTGGGACGTGTGCCAGATCCCGGATTTCCGTGGGATCAGCCACAACGAGCATGTCTCGCTGTTGCGAGAGATCTTTGGCTTTCTGCACGACAAGGGGCAGGTGCCGCACGCGTGGCTTCAGCGCCAGATTTCGCGGATTGACCGGACGGATGGGGACATCGACACGTTGTCAAAGCGATTGGCGTATATCCGCACGTGGACCTACGTCGCGCAACGCAAGGGCTGGGCAGAGAACGAAAGCCATTGGCGGGACGAGACCCGCGCTGTAGAAGACCGCCTGTCTGACGCGCTTCATGCTGCGTTGACGCAACGTTTTGTGGACCGGCGCACGAGTGTGCTGCTCCGCCGCCTGAAGCAGAAGGAGGCCCTGTTGGCCGAAGTGAATGATAGTGGCGAGGTGACCGTTGAGGGTCAGTTCGTTGGCCGACTGGAAGGGTTCCGCTTTCGCCAGGACAAGAGCGGCAGCCCGGATGAGGACAAGACGGTGAGTCAGGCGGGCCAGCAGGCGCTGGCGCCGCATTTTCATCTGCGGGCGGACCGGTTCTATAACGCGCCGGATACCGAGATCGATTTCACCGAGCAGGGCGGCCTGATGTGGGGCGAGCATGCCGTGGGCAAGCTGGTTGCCGGGCCTGAGGCGATGAAGCCTGCGGTGGAGGCTTTTGTCGATGAAGAGGCTGGTGCCGAGGTCGGCGAGAAGGTGCAGCGCCGGTTGCAGCATTTCATCGACAGGAAGGTGCAGACCCTTTTCGAGCCGCTGATCGCGATGCAGCGGGATGAGACGCTGGACGGGCTTGCCAAGGGCTTTGCGTTCCGGATGGTCGAGGCGCTGGGGGTGATCCCGAGGGCCGAAGTTACGAGCGATGTGAAGGAGCTGGATCAGGATGCGCGGGCGGTGCTGCGCAAGCACGGGATCCGGTTTGGGCAGTTCACGATCTTCATGCCGCTTCTTCTGAAGCCTGCGCCGACGCGGTTGCGACTGGTGCTCTGGTCTCTCGCTGAAGGGTTTGGCGAGTTTCCCGAAAGCCCGCCACCAGGTCTGGTGACTGTGCCGGTCGCTGAAGGCGCGCCGAAGGGCTACCACGAGAAGGCCGGATATCGCGCAGCGGGTGAGCGGGCGATCCGGATTGATATGTTGGAGCGTCTGGCCGACATGCTGCGCGCCGAGGACAGTCGTGGCGGGTTCGAGGCGAAGCCAGACATGCTTTCGATCACTGGCATGACGCTTGAACAGTTCTCTCGTCTGATGGAGGGGCTTGGTTACAAGGCCGAGCGGGGCGAGCGTCAGAAGGCGAAGCCTGCAGCCCCGGCTGCCGATGCGCCTGCGGAGGAAGCGCAGGCCTCCGACGCGACAGACAAAACGCCTGTGGACGGGGAAGCGGTTTCGGCACCGACGGAAGATGCGCCTGCCGAAGAACAGGCGGGCCCTGCCGAGGCTTCGGATGAGGTTCCTGCGGAGGAAGCCCCGGTCGTCGAGACGCCAGATGCGGCGCCTGCATCGGACGAACCGGAGGTTGAGGTGTTCTATACCTTCACCTGGGGCGGCGGGAACCGGCGTCAGAACCAGGGCGGTCAGCAGCGCCAGAAGGGGCGGCCCAAGGGCAAGCCCGGTGGCAACAAACGCCCGCGCGGTGACGGTGGCAAGGGCGGCGGCAAGGCAAAGTCTTTCTCGTCCCGGCCCGAGAAGAAGGCGGACAAGATCGACCCGGACAATCCGTTCGCGGCGGCGCTTATGGGCCTTACCAAGAAGGACTGATGGAGGGGCGCGAGACTCAGCGCCTCGACAAGTGGTTGTGGCACGCGCGGTTCTTCAAGACGCGGACGCTGGCATCCGAGATGGTGAGCCGCGGCAAAGTGCGGGTGAACGGGAGCATCGTTAAGAAGCCTGCCTATGCAGTGGGCGAGGGCGACACGCTGACCATCGTGAAGGCGGGCAACGTGCGGTTGGTTCGGATTATCGGACTTGCCGAGCGGCGCGGCGGGGCACCAGAGGCGCAAGCGCTGTACGAGGATGTCGCAGCCGAGTGACCTTGCAGGCTTGCGCGTGGTGCTCTACCCCTTTTATGCGGCGCCTGAGAGACCTGCCCCGATGACCTATGTTGTGACAGACAATTGCATTGCCTGTAAGTACACCGACTGTGTCGAAGTGTGCCCGGTCGACTGTTTCTATGAGGGCGAGAACATGCTGGTGATCCACCCCGATGAGTGCAACGACTGCGGGGTGTGTGAACCGGAATGCCCGGCGGATGCGATCCGCCCGGACACTGAACCTGACATGGAAGAATGGGTGGATTTCAACCGCAAGTACTCGGAAGCGTGGCCGGTAATTGTCACGAAAAAGGACCCCTTGCCCGAGGCCGACGAGCGCGACGGGGAAGAGGGTAAGCGAGAGAAATACTTCTCGGAAGCCGCTGGCGAGGGTGGATAGCCAGCTAACGACGTGGCGTTTCTTCATAGTTGCCGTAGGGTTACGCGTGTCCCTCTGGATTTCGGCGTAAAAATTTGCTACATTACTGCCATACGAAGCAACAGCCTGGCGTGAGAACCGAGGATCACTCGGTCGGGTCACTGGCGCGAAATGACTGAAAATCTAGGGCGACAGGGAGATGTACGGATGTCCCTGCCGGTCTTTTGTCGGTTTGTCGTGTCTGTTGGGCAAGGATAGGAAGATCAGAGATCTCATGACTAAAGCCAAGACAGAATTCCGTCCGAACGACTACGTTGTGTACCCGGCCCACGGTGTGGGCCAGATCATCAAGATCGAGACGCAGGAAGTCGCGGGCATGGAGATCGAGGTATTCGTGATCTCTTTCGAGAAAGATAAGATGAAGCTCAGCGTGCCGACGCACAAGGCAACGGATGTGGGCATGCGCTCGCTATCTTCGCCGGACGTGGTGTCGAAGGCGATGACGACGCTGAAGGGCAAGGCGCGCGTAAAGCGGGCAATGTGGTCGCGTCGGGCGCAGGAGTATGAGCAGAAGATCAACTCTGGCGATCTGATCGCGATTGCCGAGGTTGTACGGGATTTGCACCGCGCGGACGATCAACGCGAGCAGAGCTATTCGGAGCGGCAGCTGTACGAAGCGGCGTTGGAGCGTTTGACCCGTGAGGTTGCTGCAGTCGATGGCAAGGCTGAGGACGATGCGCAGCGGCAGATCGACGATGTGCTGACTAGCCGCGCGGCATAGCGAAGGGTGGGGTGAACCCCCACTCTGCCGTCCCGTTTCGGGGCGGCGTTTTTCTGCCATCACCCTAGTCCAGAGTCCGGACCATTTCGGTCTCCAGCTCTTTCTCCAACTCGCGGGCGCGCTGCATATAAGCGGTGTTCTCTCCGACGGGAATGTTTGGGTCCCACAGGGCTGCGAGCTCGCGCAGGGCGTCCCGATCCCCATGGTAAAAGGATTGCTCCAATTGGGCGGCCTCATAGTCGGACAAGCCCATGTTCTCTAGCACATAGCGGCCTGCCCGAAGGGAACTGTCGAACATCTCGCGCACGATGTCGTCTGCGCCTGCCCGATAGAGCTCGTACGTATGAACGCGGTCATGTGCGCGGGCGACGATGTGGATGTCCGACCGTTGGTGCCGTGCATAGCGGGTCAGCTTAACCGCGGCCTCCTTGTCATCGAGTGACACGACGAGCACGCGTGCCGTTTCCAGCCCCGCAGCGTGAAGCAGTTCGGGCCGGGTTGGGTCGCCGAAGAAACCTTTGAACCCGAAGCGACGCATCAGTTGGACGCGTGGGAGATTGTTGTCGAGAACTGTGGTCTCGAACCCCGCGGCCTGAACGACACGATTGACGACCTGCCCGAAGCGCCCGACGCCTGCGATGATGATCGCTTGTTGTTCGTCGATGGTGTCGTGTTCGACATCTTCCGCCTGCTCTTTCATTTGCGCCGACAGACGCTCGTAGGCGATGAAGAAAAGCGGTGTCAGTAGCATCGAGAGCGAGACAACCAACAGCAACAGGCCACCAAGCCCCGAGCTCAGGACGTTCTGCTGAAGTGAGAATGAGATCAGGACGAACCCGAACTCACCTGCCTGGGCGAGACCGAGTGTGAACAGCCAGCGGTCGCGGCCGTCGATCTTGAAGAGCACGGCCAGCACGTACAGCACGGTGCCTTTGACCGCCATGACGGCAAGGGTCAGGCCGATGACGATGAAGGGGCTCGAAAGGAAGACGGCGTAGTTGATCCCGGCGCCGACGGTGATGAAGAACAGGCCGAGGAGGAGGCCTTTGAACGGCTCCAGGTTCGATTCCATCTCGTGCCGGAATTCCGAGTTGGCGAGGACGACCCCCGCGAGGAACGTTCCAAGGGCCGGAGACAGGCCGACCAGGATCATCAGGAACCCGATACCCACGACGATCAGAAGGGCCAGCGCCACATACATTTCGCGCAGGCGCGTTGCGTGGACGTAGCGGAACAAGGGGCGCGCGGCGAAGACACCGAAGCCAATGATCGCGAGGACTGCGGCGATGGTCACCAGCGTGACGCCCCAACCCGGCAACCCTTCCACGAGGGACATGGTGTGGTGCCCGTGTTCGTCCCCATGCCCGCCCCGCTGGATCGAGCCGTCGGGCGATAGCGTCGCTGGCAGGCCAAGCGCCAGCAATGGCAGCAGCGCGAGCATCGGGATGACGGCGATGTCCTGAGTGATGAGGACCGAGAAGGTCGATCGCCCGCCTGGGGTCTGCATCAGGCCCTTTTCGGTCAGCGTTTGCAGGACGATGGCGGTCGAAGACAGTGAAAAGATCAGCCCGACGGCAATGGCTGTTTGCGGGTGCAGGCCAAGGATTATGCCGCCGACGGTGATCAAAAGGGCGGTCGCGACGATCTGCAAGCCGCCGAGACCCAGAAGCTTGTCGCGCATGTTCCAGAGTGCGCGTGGCTCCAACTCCAGCCCGATCAGGAACAGCATCACGACGACGCCGAACTCGGCGAAATGCTGGAGGTCTTCGGTTTCAGCGCCGACGAGCCCGAGGATTGGGCCAATGATGATGCCAGCGACGAGGTAGCCCAGCACCGATCCAAGCCCCAGCCGTGCCGCCAGCGGGACGGCAACCACCGCGGCGATCAGGTAAATTGAGGCCTGGTAGAGGAATCCTTCCATTGGCTCTCTCTTGACGGGTGCCTTCTATCGGTATCGCAAGAACAGTCGCCCCCGCAATCGACTGCTGTCAGGCTCAGTCAGGTAAGGGGTTAATTGGTGGCGACAGACGCCGGTCTGCCATGGCAGTGTGCAGGAATGTCAAAGACCGTGCCGCCTGACGTTCTATCCGCATATGACGAGATGCCCGAAGGGGTTCGCGAGCAATTGCTTGGTGTAAGAGCGGTAATCTTCGAAGTGGCGGACGGGGATCCTCGGATCGGGATGCTGACCGAGACGCTGAAGTGGGGGCAGCCCTCGTATCTGACGGCCGAGACGAAGGCGGGTACAACGGTGCGGTTGGGCATTCATTCCAGCGGGGCCGGGGCGGTGTTCGTGCATTGCCAGACGACGTTAGCCGACGAAATCCGCATGGCGTGTGGAGATGCGTTGGTGATTGACGGGGCGCGGGCCATTGTGTTGCCGGACGGTGCCCTGCCGGCGGCCCCATTGCGGTTAGCGATCCATGCCGCACTGACGTACCACGTGCGCAAACGGCAGTGAGCGGTAGGCAGATTGCCCACCACTCTTGTGGCAACGGCGGCACTAAGTGGGCAGCGGGCCGTCAGCCTTGAGTTGGTCCATGACGATCTGGCTTTGCACCCGAGCGACGGCAGGGTGGGGCAGTAGGGTTTCATGGATGAGCGTGTTGAGCGCTGAAAGATCGGCACAGTAGACGCGCAGCAGGTAGTCAGCCTCACCCGTGAGGGTCCAGGCGGACATGATCTCGGGCCGGGTTTCGAGGATGCGGGTGAATGTCTTCACCTTGTCCGGGCTATGAGTCGCCATTTGGACCTGGACAAAGGCCTGCACCGTCAGGCCGATGCGTGGGGCGTTGAGGCGCGCGCGGTAGCCTTCAATATAGCCTTCGGCCTCAAGCCGTTGGCGGCGACGTCCGGCTTGGGAGGGCGAGAGGTTCAGAAGCTCCCCAAGTTCCTGCGCGGTCAAGTGGGCGTTCTGCTGGAGGGCGGCGAGAAGCCGGGTGTCCGTGCCGTCGAGAGTCATGCGGGATATTCGCGTGATTGATTGGATTTGTGCGTACGATACGCGATTTTTCATCAGATGACTACGATTTCTGCGCAAATTGACCATCGGATCCGAGCTATCCTGCGCGAAATCGACAGGAGATCACCCATGGGTCCTTTCCCTCACGACGCGCCGAAGTCTGAAATCACCGAACAGAACCCCGCCGGCACCGACGGGTTCGAGTTCGTGGAGTTTGCGCATCCCGAACCGGAAGAACTGCGCGCGCTGTTCCGCAAGATGGGGTATGTGCACGTCGCGTCCCACAAGACCAAGGACATCCAGCTTTGGCAGCAGGGCGACATCACGTACGTGCTGAACGATGAACCTGGCAGTCATGCCCGCACCTTCGTTGAAGAGCACGGCCCCTGCGCTCCGTCGATGGCGTGGCGCGTCGCGGATGCCCGACATGCGTTCGAGCATGCTGTCGCGAAGGGCGCGAAGCCCTATGACGGGCCGGGCAAGACGATGGATGTTCCGGCCATCCGTGGGATCGGAGGTAGCCTGATCTATTTCATCGACACGTATTTCGAGGAAAGCCCCTACAATGCGGAGTTCGACTGGATCGGCGCGGCGCATCCTAAGGGGGCAGGTTTTTACTACCTCGATCATCTGACGCACAACGTGCACAAGGGGAACATGGACGTTTGGTTTCGCTTCTACGGCGACCTGTTCAACTTCCGCGAAATTCGGTTCTTCGACATCGAGGGCAAGTACACCGGGCTACTGTCCCGCGCGCTGACCTCACCCTGCGGAAAGATCCGCATTCCGATCAACGAGGATCGGGGGGAGACGGGGCAGATCGTCGAGTACCTTAAGCGCTACAACGGCGAGGGCATCCAGCACATCGCGGTGGGTGCGCGCGACATCTATGAGAGCGTTGACGAGATTGCCGAAAACGGCATCCGCTTCACGCCCTCGCCGCCCGAGGCCTATTACGATTTGTCGAAAGAGCGGGTGGAGGGCCATGATGAGCCGCTCGACCGGATGAAGAAGCATGGGATTCTGATCGACGGCGAGGGGGTTGTCGACGGAGGGGAGACGAAGATTCTGCTACAGATCTTCTCAAAGACCGTGATCGGCCCGATCTTCTTCGAGTTCATTCAGCGCAAGGGCGATGACGGCTTTGGTGAGGGCAACTTCAAAGCACTTTTCGAGTCCATCGAAGCTGACCAGATCGCCCGCGGAGTACTGGACGGCGACGCGGCCTAGCGACCCGGTAGGGTGGGCAATCTGCCCACCATTCGCTTTATCCGGAAGGTACCGTCAGGGTGACGTTTCGCCCGCCCTTCGTGTAGACGAGTTGGCCGTCGCTGATTTGACGGACGCGGCCGCCGTCGACGCTGTCGCCGACCTGTACCTTGCGGTAGCGACCGGAGGGCAGGCGCACGAGGGCGCGGCGGTCGCTGGCGGATCCATACACACCGATCAGGTTTACACGCCTCAGGTTGATCGCGTTCGAGATCGTGGCCTGGCGTGCGACCGACGCCGTCGTCGGAATGTCCGGCGCCGCAGAGGGCGCGGGTGCTGCGCGTTCAGGCGCACGGGGGACTGCGGTCGTGGCTGCAGCCACGCGAGTGGCGGCCTGGTTGGCGCGGACCTGCGCGGCTGCAACGACGGCCTGGAAGTCGGTCGGACGCGATGCCGGGACGCGTGACGTGCCCACGGCGAAGTCCGAGGGGAACAGGCTGGCGCTTTCGACAGGCTCGATATCCTGCACGGACCCGGGGCGGGTCTCGGGGCGGAGACCGGCGAGCTCTTGCAGGGTGCGTCCGCCCCACTGGTTGCGTTCATTCCGCTCAATCAGGTCAGTGGGGCGTTGGCGCGGCAGCTTTCCGGCCAGCGCGCGCGGCACTTCAGCGGACGGTTCCGTGACCTCCGGCGTTGGGCGCAGCGGCGGCGTAAGGGCCGGCTGCCCGGCGAACACCGTGATCCCGTCAGGCGTCTCTGCCCCATCCGGCGTGGCGCGGACCAGGCCGCGCTCGTCCAGATCAAATCGCTGACCCAGCGCGGGTGGCGCGGCAGGGGCCGACAGGGCGAAATCGGGTGCGGCGTTCGGCAGGGCCAGTGCATCGTCCAGCGGGATCGTTGGGTCGATGGCCGCTAAGTAGAGTTGGTCCAGCGTATCGCCCGCCGGGTCGAGCAGCAGAGGGGGCGGCGTCATCCACACCGTCGCTGCGCGGAACACGTCGGCATCCTCGACGGTCGGGTCCTCTGCTGGAATGGCGGCGTCCGGGCCCAAGATCGCCACGCGCCGGTTGTTGACTTCGTCCCGATCCATTGCCGGTGCCGTGGGATCGAAGGACACGGTCTGAACCTCGGGCAGGATACGGTTGCCAGGACGTTCCAGTGCCGGTTCCACCTCGGGTGCTGCCGGGGAGGCAGGCGTTTCCAAGGGGTTGGGCAGATCGCGGGCGGCGATTACGGCAAACTCGTCATCTGGCGCGACGAGGGTCAGCGCTGTCCACACGAGCGCTGCGATGACTGAGGCAGCGGCGGCTGTCGTCAGGCCGATCCGGCGCCAGTCGGTTGGCCGAGGCTCTTCGGGTTCAAGCCGGAAGGCAGTGGGGCCGCGCCGGTCTGTGTCAGATGTCGCTTGTGGCGATCGTAGCGCGCCGGGAATGGGGCGCAGGCGATCGGGCAGAGTGGCCGTCGCGCCGATCTGGATCGCGGGCGGGGGCGGAACTGCCGTAATGGTTACGGCGGGCTCGGGTTCGGCAGGGGCCTCGTCGACCTCTTCGACGTCAGTGAGGTCGTCTTCGACTTCCGGTTCGGCCTCAAGTTCGGGTTCCTCGTCGACCTCGGGCTCTGCTTCGGCTTCTGCCTCTGGTGCTGGTTCCGCGACCTCGGCCACGACCTCTTCGGCGATCTCTTCTTCGACGGCGGCTTCTGCAGTCTCTTCATCAAGAGCCGGCTCTTCGGAAATCTCCGTCGTCTCTTCGTCAGCGACTGTCGTGGTCTCTTCGGCGACCGCCTCTTCAACCGCTTCCTTCGGTACGACGGCGAGTGCAGGTGCGGGGGTCTCGTCAAGATCCGGCAGGGCGTCCGGAGCGATGTCGGTTAGCGCTATTGCCGTGCGTACGATGGCCATCGCATCGATGGCTGAGGGCAGCTCTACAGTCTCGTCTTCGACGGCTGGCACGGTCGGTGTCTCTGGCGCCGTGCTGTGGATTTGCGGCGCGTCGGCGGCAACCGGCTCGGGTTCGGCGAGGGGCTGTGGGGCAGGGGCCTCGACCGGGAGGTCCGGTTTGGCGTCGATTGAGACGGTATCCGCGGCGGGTCCCATCGGAGGCAGGGCGGCAGGTGCCTCGGCAACCACGATTGGCGCGTCATCCGGCAGCGCAACAGGCTCTTGACGCCGGGTTTCGAAGGCAACGGTCGGCTCTGGCTCGGTCGAGCGCGAGGTGGCGAAAGTCGGTGCCGGACCTGGCGCAGGCTCGGCGATGTCGGCGAAGACGTTGGTGGCCTCGGGCGCGCGGCGGCTCTCGAACAGCACCGCCCGCTCGCCGTTGGTCTGGTGCCGGACGAACTCGGTCGGGCCGAAATCGGGCATGTCGGGGAAGTCCCCGATGTCTGGTCGAGCCGAGAAACGCACGGGATTGAACCCGTGCTGCGTGGCAAAGCTTTCGGCCTCATCAAGCGTGTTGACGTCGAGCGCGGCGACGTAGACCCCCTCGGGCGTGGTGCGCCAGTCGAACTTCATCTCGTCGACCGGGCAGCCCGTCATCCCGTCGAGCGAGGCGGCGATCCATTCTTCGTCCGGTGGCAGCCCGTCGGACGGCAGCGACAGGGTTGTGTAGAAGATTTGCCAGTTGGGGATGATCAGGATGGTTTCGAGGCAGGCATCCGTTGCAAGAACCGCGGTGTGCCGCATGCGGCGCAGACGCCCTGCGAGCTTGCGGTCGTCCAGCGCAACGTGATCGACCACGTCCCATCGCCCGCCGGCCTCTCGAAGCAGGCGGATCCCGTCATGATCCAGATCAAGCGCAAAAATCGCCATCGTGTCCCAGCAGCCCTACTAGCGGTCACCCGCCCCCCTGGCACCACGTGTAGCGGAGGATTCACGGATTGGAAAGGTGACGGGGCAGGCATTGTCGGGCAAACTGAGGTGGAAACGGAATGTGTCGGAGGTGGCTATGAGCGGGCTGTGGGTAATTTTTGCGGGCTTTCTCGTCGTCGCGTCGGGCGCGGCGGCGCAAGAAGCAGAGCGTCACATCACCGTGACGGGTGAAGGGGTGGTCGACGCGCGCCCGGATATGGCGACGATTCGCATGGGTGTGACGACCGAGGCGAAGGGGGCGCGAGAGGCGATTGACGACAACAGCCGCGCGATGGCGGGCGTCCTGTCGAGGCTTGAAGGCTTGGGTCTTGAGGAGCGGGATCTGCAGACGGCAGAGTTCTCGGTCCAGCCGAAATGGGGCAAGTCCAGCTATTCAAGCGGGGCGGCAGAGATTGACGGTTTCATCGTGCGCAACATCCTGATCGTCCGGGTGCGGGATCTGGAGCGGCTGGGCGAGGTACTTGACGCGGTGACGCGCGACGGGGCGAACAGCTTTGACGGGTTGCGGTTCGGGTTACAGAACCCCGGGCCGTCCGACGACGAGGCGCGGCGCTTGGCGGCCATGGACGGCAAGCGAAAGGCGCAGCTTTATGCCGAGGCGGCCGGGGTCGCTTTGGGGCCATTGGTGCGGATTGATGAGCAGGGTGGACGCGGTCCGGGCCCTGTCATGATGGCTGAGGCGCGTATGGCTGTCTCGGAAGCGGTTCCAGTGGCGGCGGGCGAAGTGTCGGTGAGTGCCCGCGTGCTGATGATCTATGAAATCGCGCCGTAGCGCGCCCTGACGGCGCGAGTGTTCGGCGACTGAACACCCCTAAGAATTGTAAAAATTCTTTGACAGAGCCCCGTCAGAGGCAGACGCTTCCACTTATCGATTGCAAGAAAGTGGAGGAACTTGCATGGCGACCACCGACACAGAGCCGGATTCTGGCAATGAATCCATGGACTTTGCGACCGATTTCGAAATGGGCCAGGACAATATCCGGCCCCTCGGATTGGACATTCACAACCCCGTATTCCTGATATCAAGTATCGTGATCTTCGGATTTGTCCTGCTTGCGCTGGCAAATCAGGAGGCCTCGGCGGAGTTTTTCGGATGGCTTCGACCGTGGCTGACCAGCACGTTTGACTGGTTCCTGGTGTTGTCCGTCGACGCGATCACGCTGTTCTGTCTGGCGCTGATTGTCTTGCCCGTCGGATCCGTTCGGATCGGAGGGAAGGACGCGACGCCGGATTATTCCTATGCTGGGTGGATCGCGATGATGTTCGCAGCGGGTATTGGCATTGGCCTGTTGTTCTTCGGTGTGCTTGAGCCGGTCTATTACAACTTCGCTGAAGAGGGCGCGGCGCGTCCCTTGGGGATCGACATCAATGAGCCGGGAAATGAGTACATCGGCATCGTCGGCACGATCCACCATTGGGGGCTGGAAGGTTGGGCCGTTTATGCGGCTGTTGGGCTGAGCCTCGCGATCTTCTGCTATAACCTGAAGCTTCCGCTTACACTTCGGTCTGCGTTCTACCCGATCCTGGGCGAGCGTGTGTGGGGGTGGCCAGGCCACGTCATCGACACGCTGGCCGTGTTCGCGACGCTGTTCGGTCTGACAACCTCTTTGGGCCTTGGCGCGCAGCAGATCGCAGCGGGTCTGAACGAGATCTTCGGGATCGAGCCGTCGAACACGGTGACGGTTCTGCTGATCATCGGGATCACTTGTATCGCGCTGGGCTCGGTGCTGATGGGCATGGACAAGGGCGTGAAGCGATTGTCCGAGATCAACATGGTGATGGCCGTGGCGCTGTTCATCTTTGTGATCGCGGTGACGGGCGTGGTTACGGCGTTCACGCGGTACTTCAACGTGATGGTCGATTACGTGACGCTTCTGCCCGCGCTGTCGAACCCGTTCGGGCGTGAGGACACCAGCTATTTCCATGGCTGGACGACGTTCTATTGGGCGTGGTGGATCGCGTGGTCGCCGTTCGTGGGCATGTTCATCGCCCGTATCTCCAAGGGTCGGACGGTGCGCGAGTTCGTGATCTGCGCTCTGCTTGCGCCGACGCTGGTGTGCGCGCTGTGGATGTCGACCTTCGGTGGGGCTGCGATTGATATGCTGAACGCTGGCGGCGCAGAGGGCGTCAAGGCGACGGTGATCGACAGCTATGCACCTGAAGGCGCGTTGTTCGGCTTCCTGAAGGAGCTGCCGCTGTACAGTATCATCGCGCCAATCTCGTTGATCCTGATCGTGATTTTCTTTGTCACATCGTCGGATAGCGGCAGCCTTGTGATCGATACGATCACGGCGGGTGGGAAGATGGACGCGCCTGTGGTGCAGCGGATCTTCTGGTGCACGCTGGAAGGGCTGGTGGCGATTGCGCTGCTGCTTGGCGGCGGGCTTGCGGCACTTCAGGGCGCGGCGGTGTCGACGGGCATTCCGTTCACGCTGGTCGTGCTGGTGATGTGCTATTGCCTGTGGCTGGCATTGCGGTCTGAGCGCGCGAAGCTTTGACCAGTGGCGGTGGGCTGATTGCCCACCCTACCGCTTAGCTCTCGGTTCGAAGGAAGAGTAGGGTGGGCAATTTGCCCACCCTTTTTTGAGGTTAGCTGACGGCTTTTGCCATCGCCTGATCCAGGTCAGCGATGATGTCGTCGGCGTCTTCGATGCCGATGGACAGACGGATCACGTTGGGGCCGACGCCCGCAGCTGTCTGCTGCTCTTCCGAGAGCTGGCGGTGCGTTGTCGAGGCGGAGTGGATGATCAGCGAGCGAGCGTCACCGAGGTTGGCGACGTGGCTGAACATGCCGACACTGTCGATGACCTTCACGCAGGCGTCGTAGCCCGCCTTCATGCCGAAGGTGAAAACCGACCCGGCGCCCTTCGGGCAAATCTTGGCCATTCGTCCGTGCCATGGCGACGATGGGAGGCCCGCGTAGGTGACGAACTCGACGCGGTCGTCCTTCTCAAGCCACTCCGCCACCTTTTGCGCGTTGGCTACGTGCTTTTCCATGCGCAGGGAGAGAGTCTCGATGCCGAGCAACGTGTAGTGCGCGCCCTGCGGGTTCATCGTCATGCCGAGGTCGCGAAGGCCCACGGCGATGGAGTGGAACGTGAACGCCATCGGGCCAAGCGCCGGGCCGAAGGCGAGGCCGTGGTAGGCAGGCTCGGGCTGCGACAAGGACGGGAACTTGTCGTTTGCGGTCCAGTCGAACTTGCCAGAGTCGGTGATCGACCCGCCCGTCACGGTGCCGTTGCCGGTGAGGTACTTCGTCGTTGAGTTCACGACGAGCGTCGCGCCATGCTCAATCGGGCGACAGAGGTAGGCGCTGGCCGAGGTGTTGTCGACGATCAACGGGATGCCCGCATCATCGGCCATGGCCGCGATGGCGGGGAGGTCGGCGATGTAGCCTGCGGGGTTCGCGATGGACTCGCAAAAGATCGCGCGGGTGTCGTCATCGATGGCCGCTTTCAGCGCATCGGTGTCGTCGAAATCGACGAACGTGCAGCCCCAACCGAAGCGCTTGATCGACTGGCTGAACTGCGTGACCGTGCCGCCGTACAGGCGCGTTGAGGCGACGATGTTCTTGCCCGGCCCCATCAGCGGGAACAGCGCCATGATTTGGGCTGCGTGGCCAGACGAGCAGCAGACGGTGCCCGCGCCGCCTTCCAGCGCGTTGATCCGGTCGGCGAGGGCCGAGACGGTGGGGTTGGTCAGGCGGGAATAGATGTAGCCGATCTCTTGCAGGTTGAAGAGCTTCGCGGCGTGGTCGGCGTCGCGAAACACGAAGGCCGTCGTGTTGTAGACGGGTGTTTGCCGCGCGCCCGTTGCCGGGTCCGGCGCCGCGCCGCCGTGGATTTGAAGCGTGTCGAAGCCTTGGTCTGCCATGGGGGTCCCTCCCTGAAAAATGCTTTGGCCTGCGGTTTAAGGGAAAGTTAAATGGGCGGCAACGCGGGTGGGAGTGTCTGTGATCGCCGGAGGCGGTGGGCAGATT
The DNA here is from genome assembly GCA_039190895.1 of Pseudomonadota bacterium. GTDB lineage: Bacteria > Pseudomonadota > Alphaproteobacteria > Rhodobacterales > Rhodobacteraceae > Ovoidimarina. The sequence continues at coordinate 28,295 of JBCCXY010000035.1, forward strand.
GCCCACCCTACCGCATCCACAAATTCTCGGACTTCAGACGGTTGCGGATCGCGCGTTCCTTGCGGGGGAGGGCGTCGCGGTTGAACAAGGCGCGGGCTTTCTGGCCGCGGCCCTGGTAGATCATGCGGAGGAAGGGTTCGTGCTCTTTCAGGACCTTCTTGAGCCAATTCGGGGCGGTGACCTGTTCAAGGATGTCGACGGTCCGGTCGTCCTCTCGGGCGTAGAGCAACGAGATAACGCGCCAGTGGCAGGCGACCTCACCGTCAAGTGGGGCGCTGTCCTCCCTTGGGCGCCCGCCGCCCAGGCTGTGAATGACGAGCGGCAGGGCGATTTGGTCGAGCCATGGGATCAGCGGTTGGCATTCCAGCGCCTTCGGCGGGTCGGCGTGGATGGACTGCATCGTCTCAACGAAGCGGGCGCCGAAGGTGTGGGGGCAGGGGCCGAAGAACCAACCGGCATTAAAATAGAGGTAGCGCTGCCAGTATTCGTCCGGGTGCGATAGGTCGAGCGACGTCTCGAAGTTGAGGTCGAAGCGGTCATAGAGTGAGCGCCAGATTTCGGAGTAGCCCGGGCCGTAGAGTTCGATCACTGGCCAGGTGTTGTCGCGTTTCATCGACGCGGCGGGGCGGGTGAAGTCGATGGGCAGCGTGGAGACCGGCCCGGTGATCAGGGTGTCGCTGTCGAAGAAGAGGAAGGGTTGACCTTCGGGGAGGGTCGCCAGGCCCTCGGCCTTGTTGGCGTGGGGGTAGCTGGCGCCAAAGGCATTGGTTTCGAAAGGGATGATCTCGGCGTGGAGGCGGGTTAGGGCCTCGCGGACGGCTTCGTTGCGGATCGATGGGTTGTTGGGCCAGAGCGGGCCGGGTTGGGGTTCGGCGACGATGAGGCGACCTGCGAAGCCTGGGTCCATGGCGCGCAGACTGGCTGCAAAAAGTAGAGCCTCGTACATCAAGCGACCGTTCTGGCCGACGATCATGATGTTGAAGTTGGTCACGGCGGCAGCATACGGCCCGCGTTGGCCGGACACGAGAGGTTACGCCGCCTTTCAGGCGGCGCGACGCGGGGGGGGTTAAACCCCCCCCACCCCCCGGGTATTTTTGACAACAATGATGGGGGGAATTTACGGTGGGGGCCCAGTTGAGCC
>JBCCXY010000036.1:0-28865 GCA_039190895.1 Pseudomonadota bacterium
GCCATATCGCCGGGCCAGGGGTGGGCCCGGCGATGCGCGGCGGCCGTCGGCCTTGATTACGCGCGGGGGAACTGCCACCCACTGATCACCCAATGATCGAGTGGCGCGAATCCGGCGTCCTACTCGCCTCCCGTCGCCACGGCGAAAGCGCGGCAATCATCGAGGTCTTTTCCCAAGACCACGGTCGCACCGCCGGGGTCGTTCGCGGCGGCGGCGGGCGCAAGATGACCCCCATCCTCCAGCCCGGCGCGCAACTCGACGTCACGTGGAAAGCCCGCCTCGACGAGCACATCGGCAGCTTCACTGTCGAACCCGAACGCGCCCGCGCCGCGCATGTCCTGTCCGACCGCACCGCTCTCGCGGGCCTCTCGGCCATCTGCGCCCTGCTCAGCTTCGCCCTCCCCGAGAGAGAACCGCAACCGGCCCTCTACCAATCCTCCCTCGCCGTCCTCGACATGATCGGCGACAACCCGGTCTGGCCGCTGGCCTACCTCCGCTGGGAACTCGCGCTGCTCGAAGAACTCGGCTTCGGCCTCGACCTCACGACCTGCGCCGTGACGGGCGACACCGAAGACCTCGCCTACGTTTCCCCCAAATCCGGCCGCGCCGTCTCCGAAGCCGGGGCGGGCACATGGAAAACCCGCCTCCTGCCCCTCGCCCCCGCGCTAATCGGCGAGGGCACAGGCGACACCGACGACGTCCTCCAAGGCCTCCGCGTCACCGGCCACTTCCTGTCCACCTGGCTCGCCCCGTCCCTCGGCGACCGCCCCATTCCCGAAGCTCGCGAGCGCTTCGTCGATGGCCTCGCGCGAGGGGCACGATGAAGGCGCCCGCACTCCTGATCCCGCTGCTTTTGGGCTATTGCGCCGACGAAACCATCTCGGGCTATGCCGAGCCAACGGTCACCTATCGACTTGTCGAAATCGACGGCGCCGCCTTCGCAGCCAGCGCCACGATCAGTTTCCCCGATGAAGGCAAGATCGCCGGATCGGGCCCCTGCAACACCTACTCGGCCACCCAAAGCGCCCCGTACCCGTGGTTCGCCGTCGGACCCATCGCGGCCACCAAGCGCGTGTGCCCCGAGCTTGAGGCAGAAGCCGCCTTCTTCACGGCCCTGTCCGAGATGAGCCTGTCCGAAGTCGCAGGCCCCGTCCTGATCCTGTCGAACGATGCAGGCCGCGAGATGGTCTTTCAGGCCGACCCCTAACTCAGCAGACGCCGCGCAATGACCTGCGCCTGAATTTCCGCCGCGCCTTCAAAGATGTTCAGGATCCGCGCATCGCACAGGATCCGGCTGATCGCATATTCCTGCGCGAACCCGTTCCCGCCATGGATCTGCAGCCCCATATCCGCCGCCGCCCAGGCCACGCGCGCCCCGTGCAGCTTCGCCATCCCGGCCTCCACATCGCAGCGCTTGTCGGTGTCCTTCTGACGCGCCGAGAACTAGGTGAGCTGCCGCGCGACCATCACCTCAACCGCCATCATCGCGAGCTTGCCGGACACGCGCGGGAACTCGATCAGCGCCTTGCCAAACTGCTTGCGATCCTGTGCGTACTGAAAGGCGACGTCCAAGGCCGACTGCCCGACGCCAACCGCCCGGGCGGCAGTCTGAATACGCGCCGATTCAAAGGTCTGCATCAACTGCTTGAACCCCTGACCCTCGGCCCCGCCAAGCAGGTTCGCCCCGTCCACACGGAACCCGTCGAACCCAAGCTCGTATTCCTTCATCCCGCGATAGCCGAGCACCTCGATCTCGCCGCCGGTAATGCCCTCATCCGGGAACGGATGCTCACAGGTGCCCGGCGTCTTCTCCGCCAGGAACATCGACAACCCGCGATAATCCGTCGTGTCCGGATCGGTCCGCGCCAGCAGCGTCATCACGTGGGTCCGCGCCGCATGGGTGATCCAGGTCTTGTTCCCGGTGACGACCCAATCGTCGCCCTCCTTCACCGCCCGCGTCCGCAGCGAACCGAGATCCGACCCCGTGTTCGGCTCGGTGAAGACGGCCGTCGGCAGGATCTCGGCCGACGAAATCTTCGGCAGCCACTGCTGCTTCTGTTCTTCGGTCCCGCCGCAAAGGATCAGCTCTGCCGCAATCTCAGACCGCGTGCCAAGCGAGCCGACACCGATATACCCCCGCGACAGCTCTTCCGACACAACGGCCATTGCCGTCTTCGACATCCCGAACCCGCCGTATTCCTCGGGGATCGTCAGCCCGAACACGCCCAGTTCGGCCAACTCCTCGATGATCTCCATCGGGATCAACTCGTCCTTCAGGTGCCAGTCATGGGCGTGGGGCTCCACCCGGTCGACCGTGAAGCGGCGGAACTGCTCGCGGATCATCTCGAACTCGTCGTCGAGCCCGCTGGCGCCGATCATCGGGCCATTGTCCCGCATCAGTTCCACCAAGCGCGTGCGCGCTGCCTGGGTATTCCCTGACTGCGTCAACGTCATCACGCCCTGCGTCATCATCATCCGCTGATCGTCCTGCGTCAGCCCGATGTCCTGAGGCCGCAGGATCTCCCCTTGGCCCATCGGCAAGCCGCCATAGAGCTGCCACAGGTATTCGCCAAACCCGATTTGCAGGATCAGCTGCTCGGCCTCGCCAAGCGCGCCGCTTTCCTGCAGCCGCGAGGCCCAATCGTGCATCTGCCGCAGCGCCTCGACATAGGTCGCGAGCCACGCCAGGCCGTGCGTCGCCGTCTGGTTCGCCTCAATCGCGGCGCCCGAGATCTTGCCGTCCTCGGTCAGCAACTCGCGCAGACGCTCAGTCGCGCGGGCCTGCAGCGCCTCGGCGGCGCTGACGCCATCAGCCGTCAGGGAAAGCAGGTCGGGCAGCAACACAGGCGCCTCGGAGGTGGACTGAATATCTTTCGGCATCGCACGCATACCCTTTTTCTGCAACTGCGAAGGGACCTAGGGCATCCGACCTGAGCAAGCAAGAAGATTTCGCCGAGACGCGGCGTTTTGTACTAAGATTGCGCGGCGATTTCATTGCTGCGCCGCGCGTGGCCTTGGATTATGCCGCGAGGATGGAACTTGGCGTGGGTCTCTGGGCGTTTGCCGTCGCCATCGCGGTGCTGGCCGGGATGATCAAGGGCATGGTCGGGTTTGCGATGCCGATGATCATGATCTCGGGCCTCGCGACGGTGCTGCCGCCCGAGATGGCGCTGGCGGGGCTGATTCTGTCCACCCTCGTGTCGAACGTCATGCAAGCCGTGCGGCAGGGCCTCGCCGCCGCGTTCCGATCCGCGCAGGCCCATTGGCGCTATATTGTCATCGTCTGGGTGATGATCGGGCTCAGCGCGCAGCTTGTGACGCGGCTGTCCGATCAGGCGCTGTTCCTGATCCTCGGCGTGCCGGTGACGGCCCTGTCCCTCGCCCAACTGATGGGATTGCGCCTGCATGTCCGCGACAGCCTGCGCCGCGTGACCGAGGTCTCCGTCGCCCTTGTCGCCGGGTTTCTGGGCGGCCTGACCGGGGTCTGGGGGCCGCCGACGACGATGTACCTCACCGCCCTGGGCACCGAAAAAACCGAGCAGGTGCGCGCCCAAGGCGTCATCTACGGCACCGGGGCGGTCGTCCTTCTGGTCGCCCACACCGCGTCCGGGGTGCTGAATGCGCAAAGCCTGCCCTTTTCTGCCGCCCTCGTCCTGCCCGCGATGGCGGGCATGCTGATCGGCTTCCGCATTCAGGACCGCATCGATCAAGAGGGCTTCCGCCGCGCGACCCTCATCGTCCTCGTCGTTGCAGGCCTGAACCTGATCCGGCGAGGGCTGATGGGGTGACCGCGGGCGAGCTGTGCCGGCCGCAGGCCGCCGCTCCATCGACGGGCCCTCCCACGGCCCATCGACGGCGTGGCTCAACTCTTTCGCTAACCCAACTGAGGCCCTAGCCTCACCCCATGCACACCACCCGCGATCACCTCTACCTGTCCGATGAAACGCTGGCAGCCCTCGACATCCCGCTCCCATCCATCGCCGACGCGATAGAGGCAGCGCTCCACCAGAAGGCCGGCGACACGCTGGTCACCGCACCCAAATCCGCGCTGCTTCCGGGCGGTGGGCGGTACATGATGACGACGCTGGCCGTCGGCGACTACACCGTCGTGAAAACCGCCGCCGTAAGCCCGGACAACCCGTCCCGCGACCTCCCCGCCATCAACGGCGCGATCCTGATCCTTGACGCCGAGACCGGCCTCCTTCGCGCGGTGCTCGACGCCAACTGGATCACCGCCGTGCGCACCGCCGCCCTGTCCGTCGTGGCCGCCCGCCGCCTTGCCGACCCGGCCGCGTCAACCCTCGCCCTCATCGGCACTGGCGTTCAGGCCTCCAGCCACCTCGCCGCCTTCGCCGCCGAGTTCCCCCTCACGACCATCTACGCCTACGGTCGCGGACGCGCCAACACCGACAGGCTGTGTCGGGAGGCGCAGGCCATGGGCCTCACCGCCCACGCCCCCGACAGCGCGGAACAGGCGTTGACCGGCGCGGATATCGTCGTCACGTCTGTCACCCTGAACTACGAGATCAAACCGTTCCTTGAAGTCGGCTGGCTCACGCCCGGCGCCTTTGCGGCCATCACCGACCTTGCCATCCCCTGGCACGACGCGGGCCTCGCGGCCTTCGCGCCACTCGTCGTCGACGACCGCGCGCAAGAGGCCGAGTCCCCGCGCCCCATGGTTCCGGCAAACGCCATCACCCACGACCTGACCGAGCTTGTCACCGGCCCGGCCCCGAGCCGTCCAACCCACAGCCCCACGGCCTTCGCGTTCCGGGGCATGGCGCTGGGCGATTACGCCGCCGCCGCGCTCGCCTACGAGACAGCCGTCGCGCATGCTGCAGGGCAGCGTATCGTGCCGTAGACAGCGACCCCAACCCACGCCATGATCCGCGCCGGAGGGCCGTCCCATGCGCAAATTCCTCGTCGTCCTCGATGACAGCCGCGAATGCCTGAATGCCATGCGTTTTGCCGCAATGCGCGCGGCAAATACGGGGGGCGGCGTCCAAATCCTGTCGGTGATTCCGCCCGAGGAGTTCAATCACTGGATCGGCGTCGGCGACATCATGCGCGAAGAGGCCCGCGAACGCATCCACGCGCATTTCGATGTGTTCGCCAAGTGGATGCACGACAAACAGGGCATCGACCCCGAACTGGTGATCCGCGAAGGCGAACCCGTGCCCCAGATCCTCGCTCAGATCGAAGAGGACCCAGAAGTCGGCGTTCTGGTCCTTGGCGCCGGAAACGAAAAGGGCGGACCGGGGCCGCTGGTGTCACAGCTCTCAAAGACCGCGGGCAACCTGCCCGTCCCGATAACGGTTGTGCCGGTGGACTTGTCGAAGGAACGCCTTGAATCAATCACCTGACCCACGTCCTCAATCGGCGTTCGATCTTGTCCCGGCGCGGCTTAATCGTAGGCCGCCGACACTACTTTAGAACCATTCCAAGCTCTTGACCCAGGCTGCACGGAGGCGCATATTGCGTGAGTATACGGGAGACACCGAACATGTTCATCCAGACGGAATCCACGCCCAACCCGGCAACGCTCAAGTTCCTTCCCGGACAGACCGTTCTGCCCGCAGGCACCGCCGACTTCCCCAGCGTCGAGGCGGCGACGGCGTCTCCTCTCGCGCAGCGGCTCTTTGCCGTGGACGGTGTCGCGGGGGTCTTTTTCGGCACTGATTTCGTGACCGTGACCAAGACCGATGCGACGGAGTGGGATCACATCAAGCCCGCCCTCCTCGGCGCGATCATGGAGCACTTTCAGTCCGGCCAACCGGTCATGGAAGGCGATGCCGAAAGCCCGTCTGGCCATGTCGATCACGATGGCCCGGACGCTGAAATCGTCGGTCAGATCAAAGAGTTGCTCGACACCCGCGTCCGACCGGCCGTGGCACAGGATGGCGGCGACATCACGTTCCACGGCTTCGATCGCGGCATCGTCTACCTGCACATGCAGGGCGCCTGCGCGGGCTGCCCGTCTTCGACGATCACGCTGAAGATGGGGATCGAGAACCTGCTGCGCCACTACATCCCCGAAGTGCTAGAGGTCCGCCCCGTCGCGGCCTGACCCCCGTGTCAGACAACAAGATCGAGGTCGAGAACGTCAACGTCCCGGGTCACGTGACCCGGGTCGACGCCGCGAAATACACGGCCACTCGCGACCTGATGCTGAGTGTCCTGCCGACTGGGCCCCCCGGCCTGACCGCCGCGCAGATGAAGGACGCCATGCGCCCTGATCTGCCGCAGGATCTGTTTCCAGAGGGCAAGACGCTTGGCTGGTGGCAAAAGACCGTCCAGCTTGATCTCGAAGCCAAGGGCCTGGTCGCGCGGGCGCAGACGAAACCACTGACCTTCTATCGCACGTCATGAGCGGCCCCACAGTCCTGGGCTTCGACACCTCAGGCGCCTATTGCGGCGCCGCCCTGTTCCGGGACGGCGATGTGGTGGCCGCACGGCACGAAGACATGACGCGCGGTCAGGCCGAACGGTTGTTCCCCTTGCTCGAAGAGGTGCTGGCCGAAAGCGGAGCGCAGTGGAGCGAGCTTCACGCGCTCGGCACGGGCATCGGACCCGGGAACTTCACCGGCATCCGCATCTCCGTCGCCGCCTCGCGCGGCCTGTCGCTGTCGCTGGGCATACCGGCGGTCGGGATCCCTTTGATGGACGCGCTCGCGCTGGACGCTCCCGTTCCCGCGCTGCTTCTGCTGAAGGCCCCGCGGCAGCAGCACTACGCCTCCGTCCTGAACACAGACGGGCTCTCCGACCCGCAGATTTACGCCACCGAAGACCTTCCGACGATGCCAAACGGCGCGGCGTGTGTTGGAGAGGGCTCGCAAGAGCTTGCGCCGCGCCTCGGCCTCACCGCCGTCCCCGCGAAATACGCGCCAGCCTCCGCTATCGCGCGGCTAGCCGCGCAGCGCGCGAACGCGGACCATCCGCCACCTACACCGCTCTACCTGCGCCCTGCCGACGCCGCGCCGCCACGCGAGGCGCCGCCCACGATCCGCCCATGACACCCACCCAGATGGCCGAGGTACTGGCGACAGCCATGACCTCCACACGGCCATGGACGGCGGAGGAGATCAGCGACTTGATCGCCGACCCCACGGTCTTCCACGTGTCGCTGCCTGACGGCTTCGCCCTGGGCCGCGTTGCGGCCGATGAGGCAGAACTTCTGACCATCGCCGTCAATCCGACAGCGCAGAGAAGAGGGGTCGGCACCGCCCTGCTATCGCTGTTCGAACAGGCCGCCCAAGATCGCGGCGCGGCGCGGGCGTTTCTGGAGGTCGCCGACGACAACGCCCCGGCCCGCGCGCTTTATGCAAAACATGGCTGGGCGCCGTCCGGGCGCCGCCCGGGGTACTACAAAGGCGCCGACGCGCTGATCCTGTCAAAACCGCTCATCGCGCTCTGACAAGCTCGCCCCGCTTTTGGCCCGCATCGCGCAAGTGCCCAGTGACGCATCGTTATCCCGCGACCGGGCCCGTCCCCGGCGCATCTAGCCGAAATCGCTCTTGACCCTCCAAACCGCGTGCTCCCTAATCAGCCGGGGTCGGGCGCAGATGCCCGAAACACGCGGGGGGGACGGCCCCCGATAAACAAAAAACATCAGGGAGTTCCCAATGACACGCTTTCAAGCCTTCCTCGGCGCGGCAGCCACACTGGCCCTTTCGGCAGGTGCAGCACTCGCCGAACCGGCGCTGATCTATGACCTCGGCGGCAAGTTTGACAAATCGTTCAACGAGGCCGCCTTCAACGGTGCCCAGCGCTGGGCCGAGGAAACCGGCGGCACGTTCCGCGACATCGAATTGTCGTCCGAAGCCCAGCGCGAGCAGGCGCTACGCCGCTTTGCCGAGCAGGGGTTCAACCCCATCGTGACCACCGGCTTCTCGATGGCCGGGCCGATTGCCACGGTCGCTGCCGACTATCCGGACATCAAGTTCGTCACGATCGACGGTTTCGTTGACCCGGGCGAGCACCCGAACGTCAAGTCGATCCTGTTCGCCGAACACGAAGGCTCCTACCTCGTCGGCATGGCCGCCGCGATGGCGTCTGAAAGCGGTACCGTCGGCTTTATCGGCGGCATGGACATCCCGCTGATCCGCAAGTTCGCCTGCGGCTACGCCCAGGGCGTCATGGCTGTGAACCCTGACGCTACCGTTGTTGCCAACATGACCGGCACCACGCCCGCCGCGTGGAACGACCCGGTGAAGGGTGGCGAATTGACTCGCGCCCAGATCGGTCAGGGTGCTGACGTCGTCTTCGCCGCCGCCGGTGGCACCGGTCTTGGCGTGCTGCAGACCGCCGCTGACGAGGGCATCCTGTCCATCGGCGTCGACTCCAACCAGAACTACCTGCACCCCGGCTCGGTCCTGACCTCGATGCTCAAGCGCGTCGATGTCGCGGTGTTCGAATCCATGACCGCCGGCGAAGACCTTGAAACCGGCGTTCAGGCGCTGGGCCTCGCCGAAGACGGCGTCGGCTATGCGGTGGACGAAAACAACGCGGAACTGATCTCGGACGACATGGCATCCCAGATCGACGCCGCCAAAGCCTCGATCATCGCCGGAGACATCGCCGTCCACGACTACAGCTCGGACGATAGCTGCCCGGTGCTGCAGTTCTGATGCCCGACACCAACGGGGCGCGGCCGGACACGGCCGCCCCCGCCATTGAACTGAAAGGCATCTCCAAAGCCTTCGGCCCCGTCCAGGCCAACAAGGACATCTCGATCCGCGTCATGCCGGGCACGATCCACGGGATCATCGGCGAAAACGGCGCGGGCAAATCCACGCTCATGTCCATCCTCTACGGCTTCTACAAGGCCGATAAGGGCGAGATCTTTGTGGGCGGCACCAAGACCGAGATCCCCGACAGCCAGGCCGCCATCGCCGCCGGGATCGGCATGGTCTTCCAGCATTTCAAACTGGTCGAGAACTTCAGCGTCCTCGAAAACGTCGTCCTCGGCGCCGAAGAGGGCGCCATGCTGCGCCCGTCCCTTGCCAAGGCCCGCAAGGAACTCACCGCGCTGGCCGAGGAATACGAGCTCAAGATCGACCCTGACGCCCTGATCGAAGAGATCGGCGTTGGCATGCAGCAGCGCGTCGAAATCCTGAAAGCGCTCTACCGTCAGGCCAATATCCTGATCCTGGATGAGCCCACCGGCGTCCTGACTCCCGCCGAGGCCGATCACCTGTTCCGCATCCTGCGCGGCCTGAAAGAGCAGGGCAAAACGATCATCCTGATCACCCACAAACTGCGTGAGATCATGGACGTGACCGACACCGTCAGCGTCATGCGGCGCGGCGAAATGACGGCCACGGTCAAAACGTCGGAGACGAGCCCTGAGCAACTGGCCGAGCTCATGGTCGGCCGCAAGGTCCTCCTCCGCGTCGACAAGCGCCCCGCAAGCCCAGGCGCCACAATCCTCGACATCGAAAACCTGCGCGTGAAGGACAGCGCAGGGGTCGAACGCCTGAAGGGCGTGTCGCTCAACATCCGGGGCGGCGAAATCCTCGGCATCGCCGGCGTCGCGGGCAATGGCCAGTCAGAGCTTCTAAACGTCCTCGGCGGCACCCAGCGCGGCACCGGTACGATCCGGCTGAACGGTCAGGAGATCGACCTGACCGGCACCGAATCCGACGGCCAGTCCCGCCGCGCGCGCGGCATCGCCCACGTGCCCGAAGACCGACAGTCCGAGGGCCTCATCATGCAGTTTCACGCTTGGGAGAACGTCTGCTTCGGCTATCACAACGACCCGGCCTATAACAAAGGCCGCTTCTATATGGACAACACCGCGCTTCGCGATGACACCCGCCGGAAAATGGATAAATTTGATGTCCGCCCCGCCGATTGCTGGCTGAACGCCAAGAACTTTTCGGGCGGCAACCAGCAGAAGATCGTCGTCGCCCGCGAGATCGAGCGGAACCCCGACCTCCTCCTCGTCGGCCAACCCACCCGCGGCGTCGACATCGGCGCCATCGAGTTCATCCACAAGCAAATCGTCGCTCTCCGCGACGCGGGCAAGGCGATCCTGCTGGTCTCGGTCGAACTGGATGAGATCATGTCGCTGTCCGACCGCATCGCGGTGATGTTCGACGGCCATATCATGGGCGAGCGCCTGCCAAGCGAGACCGACGAACGCGAGCTTGGGCTCCTCATGGCCGGGATGGAGAGCGCGCCAAAGGACAAACCGCTTTATGAGGCGGTTGAGGAACAGCTCGATCACGTGGGAGGCCGCTGATGGACACCTTGCCGAAGTGGGTCGATGTCCTGCTGATCCCGCTGATCAACCTGATCATCGCGTTCTTCATCTCAGGGCTGATCATCCTCGCCATCGGTGAAAGCCCGATCGAGGCGGTCAGGACGATGATCACCGGCGCCCTCGGGTCGACCTATGGCTGGGGCTATACGCTTTATTACACGACCAACTTCATCTTCACCGGTCTCGCCGTCGCCGTCGCCTTTCACGCGCGGCTGTTCAACATCGGCGGGGAAGGGCAGGCGACCCTCGGCGGCCTCGGCGTCGCGCTGGTCTGTCTCTCGCTGCCCTGGCCGCACTGGACGCTCGCGCTTCCGGCGGCAATCCTTGGCGGGGCGCTGTTCGGCGCCGCCTGGGCGCTGATCCCCGGCTATCTGCAGGCCAAGCGCGGCAGCCACATCGTCATCACGACGATCATGTTCAACTTCATCGGTGCAGCGCTGTTGAATTACATGCTCGTCAACCAGCTCAAACCCGCCGGACAGATGGAGCCTGCCACAGGCAACTTCCCCGTCGGTACGCACCTGCCGACGCTTCAGGATTTCTTCTCCCTCTTCGGGACCACGTTGTTCCGCGGCGCTCCGGTGAACGTGTCGTTCTTCGTGGCCCTTCTGGCCTGTGTCCTCGTCTGGTGGCTGATCTGGCGCACGCGCCTTGGCTACGCCATCCGCGCCTTTGGCCAATCGGAGCCGGCTGCGATCTATGCGGGGATTAACCCCGTGAAAATCACCGTGATCGCCATGCTCATCTCTGGTGCGCTCGCGGGGTGCATGGCCGTCAACAACGTCATGGGCGAGGCCGAACGCCTTGTTCTCAACGCCGTCGAAGGTGCCGGGTTCATCGGCATCGCCGTCGCACTGATGGGCCGCTCGCACCCGTTCGGCGTCTTCCTCGCCGCGCTTCTTTTCGGGTTTCTCTACCAGGGCGGCGCCGAACTGGCGCTGTGGACGAACATCCCGCGCGAGCTCATCGTCGTCATCCAGGCCCTCGTGATCCTGTTCACCGGGGCGCTCGACAACATGGTCCGCATGCCGCTGGAACGCATCTTCCTCGCCATGCGCAGGGGCCGCGCACAGACGCAATCCCAGACGCAGGCGGCGGAGTAGGGCCATGGACTTCGCAACTATCCTCCAGATCCTCGATTCCACCATCCGCCTTGCAACGCCGCTGTTGTTGGCCTGCCTCGCCGGGCTGTTCTCGGAGCGCGCTGGGATCTTCGACATTGGCCTTGAAGGCAAAATGCTGGCGTCAGCGTTCTTTTCGGCGGCCATCGCGTACATGTCCGGGAATGTCTGGATCGGCCTTCTGGCCGGCATCGCCGCGTCCATGGTGCTGTCGGGCATCCATGGGTTGGCGTCCATCACCTTCCGCGGCAATCAGTTGATCTCGGGCGTGGCGATCAACTTCCTCGCGTCCGGCATCACCGTCCTTATCGCGCAGGACTGGTTCCAGCAGGGCGGCCGCACCCCCAGCCTCACCGGAGACTCTCGCTTCAACCCGTGGGAATGGCCCCTCGCGGGCGTGTTCGAGAGCGTCCCCGTCGCGGGCCCGATCTACGCCGAGCTCGTCTCGGGCCACACCGCGCTTGTCTACGTCGCGATCCTCGCCGTGCCCCTGTCCTGGTGGCTTCTGTTCCGCACCCGCTTCGGCCTTCGCCTCCGCGCCGTCGGCGAAAACCCGGGCGCGGTCGACACCGCAGGCATCTCCGTCGTCCGCCTTCGCTTCGCCGCCGTGGCGATCTGCGGCCTGCTCTGCGGGCTCGCGGGCGCGTACCTCGCCACCGGCCTCGCCGCAGGCTTCGTCAAGGAGATGAGCGCGGGCCGGGGCTTCATCGCCCTCGCCGCCCTGATCTTTGCCAAATGGCGCCCGTGGTACGCCCTCTATGCCTGCCTGCTTTTCGGCTTCCTCGAAGCCATCGGAAACCGCTACCAGAGCATCGAACTCGTGGGCGTCACCTTGCCCGTCCAACTGATGCAGGCCCTGCCCTACATCCTGACCGTGGTCATCCTCGCGGGCTTCGTCGGCAAGGCCATCCCGCCCCGCGCAGGCGGCGATCCTTATGTGAAAGAGCGGTAGCAGACCACGTCCTCGAACCAGGAACCGCCCGCGCTACTCCCCGCGCGGAATCACGGCCGACGGCCGCCGCGCTATCGACGGGCCCTCCCCAGGCCCGGCGATACGTCACCGCCAGCGCGCCGCTTTGAGCGCGTACGGTACGACAGCCATAAACCGCTTCGACCCTAAGTCGGGATCGCCGGTCCAGGGCCCGTCGATAGCGCGGCTTGGCGTCACTACCTAATCCGAACCCCACTCTCGCGCTCAAACAAATAGGCCCGCGCCGGATCGAACATCAGCCCGACCGAGGCGCCCTCGGCCACGCGATCATCCGCCCGATCCTCCACGATCAGCTTCTCCCCCGTCGGCGCCGAGAGATACGCATAAGACACGCCACCCAGCGCCTCCGTCAGGTCCACCGACAGCCCGCCATCCGGCGAAATCGTCAGATGCTCTGGCCGGATGCCGAACGTCACCGGCGTCCCCTCCGACGGGAGGGCCACCGACATCGGCACCGTCTGCCCCAGCGCGGGCACCTCGACGCCGCCCGCAGCGACCGTCCCGTCCAGAAAGTTCATCGACGGCGACCCGATGAACCCCGCCACGAACCGGTTGTCGGGATCGCGGTACAGATGCAGGGGCGCGCCCACCTGTTCGATATGCCCGCCCCGCAGCACGACGATCTTGTCGGCCAGTGTCATCGCCTCGACCTGATCATGGGTGACATAGATCATCGTCGCCCCGATCTCTTTATGCAGCCGCGCAATCTCGACCCGCATTTCGACCCGCAACTCGGCGTCGAGGTTCGACAAGGGCTCGTCGAATAAGAACACCTCCGGCCAGCGCACAATCGCGCGCCCGATCGCCACCCGCTGACGCTGACCGCCCGACAAGGCCGCCGGTTTGCGCTTCAGGTACTCGTCCAGCTTCAGGATCTTGCTGGCCCCGCCGACCTTCTCCTTGATCTGGCCCTTCGGATGGCCGGTCATCTTCAGACCGAAGCCCATGTTCTCTTCCACCGTCATGTGCGGATAAAGCGCGTAGGTCTGAAAGACCATCGCCACCCCCCGCTCTGCCGGGTCCATCTTCGTGACATCCCGGTCCCCGATGGCGATTCGCCCGTCGGTCGTCTCTTCCAGCCCCGCTACCATCCGCAGCAGCGTGGATTTCCCGCAGCCCGACGGGCCGACGAACACGCAGAACTCCCCATCCGCAATCGCCAGGTCGACCCCGTGGATCACCTGAACATCCCCATACCGCTTGATCACCTTATCCAGCGTGACGCCTGACATTACGCCGCCCCCCTTGCATCTTGAGGACGGCTGTCGTCCGGGAACGTCCAGCTCTCTGCCTCGGTTGAAATCGCCTGCGCCGTCCGGCGCACCTGCGGGGCCAGCTTGTCGAGCCCCCTGATTGAATTTCGCATCGTCGACGTCGTCACCGACAACGCCCCCAGCACCCGCCCCGCATCACTGAGAATCGGCATCGCGATGCAGATGATCCCGGGCTCATGCTCTTCATCGTCATAGGCGTGGCCCCTCGCCCGAATCGCCGCCAGTTCCGCCTTCAGCGCCTTGGCCGAGGTCAGCGTCCGCTCGGTAAACCGATGAAACGACTGGGTCTCAATCACCCGATCCAGACTGTCATCCGGCAGGTAGGCGAGCATCGCCTTGCCCACGCCGGTGCAATAGGCCGGGCCGACCTTTCCGGCCTGGCTGAACATCTCCAACGGTTCACGCGCATTGCGCTTGTCGACGTAAAGGACCTGGCCGCCGTCCAATTGGGCGAGGTGCACCGTCTCGCCCACCTCAGCCGACAACGCATCCAGATGATCCCGCGCCAACGGGGCCAGCGACGCCTGCCGCCACGCCGCATGCGCCAGGCGCACCAGGCGGATGCCGGGCGCATAGACCTGCCGCTCCGCATCGTAGGACAGCATGCCCTCCCGCGTCAGCGTCTGCAGAAAGCGATAGAGCGTCGCCTTCGGATACGGGCTGCCCTCCAGCAACTCGCCAAAGCGCACCGGGCGCCCCCAGGCCGCCACCCGGTCAAGCACCTCCAACGCCTTCCCAACGGTCCCGCCATCCGACGCGCCTTTGGACATTCTTCCTCCCCGCCGCGACGTTCGAATGTGCGGCTTGACAAGTCTAGGCACACTCGGGTTATCATTTCAATATTCAAAACTGGGTTTCAAATAATGAAACTCACGATCAGAGTGGAACACCAGGGAGGACCACCATGCGTTCCATGTTCAAGGCGTCGCTTGCGGCGCTTGCTGTGTCTGCGGTTGCAGGCCAAGCCTTTGCGTTGAGCGGCGAGCTTCGCATCTTCTCCGACATGTCGAACCCGGCACCCCGCGCGGTGATGGAAGGGCTTGTCGCAGAGTTTGGGGAAATGCACCCCGATCTGGAGATTGAGCTGACGGTGATCGACCGCGAAGCCTACAAGACCCAGATCCGGAACTTCCTGACGGCGGACGCGCCGGATGTCGCCAACTGGTATGCCGCCAACCGGATGCTGCCTTACGTGAACGCAGGGCTCTTCGAAGACATCTCGGACCTCTGGGCCGAGCCCGAGTTCGAGGCGCTCGCCTCCACCAAGGGCGCGATGACCATCGACGACAAGCAGTGGGGCGTGCCCTACACGTACTATCAGTGGGGCATCTACTACCGGAAGGACATCTATGAAGAGCTCGGCCTGTCCGAGCCGTCCAACTGGGACGAGATGAAGGCCAACTGCCAGGCCATCGTCGATTCGGGCCGCACCTGCTATACCATCGGCACCCGCAACTTCTGGACCGCTGGCGGCTGGTACGACTACATCAACATGCGAACCCACGGCTATGACTTCCACATGGCCCAGGCCCGGGGCGAGATCCCGTGGACCGACGACCGCGTCCGTCAGACCTTCGCCAACTGGCGCGAGCTGATCGACATGGGTGCCTTCGTGGAAAACCACCAGTCCTACTCCTGGCAGGAATCGCTCCCCTCCATCGTATCGGGGGAATCGGCCGCCATCCTGAAGGGCAACTTCGCCGTGGCGCCGCTGCGTGAAGCGGGTCTCGATGACACCAAGCTCGACTTCTATCAGTTCCCGGCGATCAATCCGGACGTCGCTTTGGCAGAAGACGCGCCGACCGACACGTTTCACATCCCGTCGGGTGCCTCCAACAAGGAAGCGGCGCGCGAGTTCCTGCGGTTCGTGGTCTCGGCGAACGTGCAAACCGACATCAACTCGGGCGACAAGCTGGGTCAGCTTCCGGTCAACTCTGGCTCGTCCGTGGATGACGACAAGTTCCTGAACGAAGGGTTCGAGATGCTGTCGGCGAATTCGCCGGGTGGGGTTGCGCAGTTCTTCGACCGTGACTTCCCGGCCGAGATGGCCGCCGAAGCCATGCAGGGCCTGCAAGAGTTCATGGTCTTCCCGGACAACCTCGACGACATCCTCAACCGCCTCGAAAAGGTGCGCGAGCGCGTCTATCAATAACGGGTGCGCCGGGCAGACGCCCGGCCTACCGCCGCAACTATCGTAGGGTGGGGTGTCTCCCCACCTTACCCCCCGCGACCCATCTGAGAGCCCTCACCAAGAGGCCCCTCACATTGGCCGCGAACTAGGGAGGGAGCGCCGCCCATGACCACCACAGCCGACGTCGCCGTCACCACCACCGCGCCCGAGCGCGGCTGGTACAAACGCAACGAGATCGCCATAACCCCATGGCTGTTCCTCGCCCCCGCGATCCTGTTCTTCGCGGTCTACGTGATCATCCCGATCTACCAGTCATTCCAAATCTCATTCTACGCGTGGGACGGTCTGGGCGACCTTGGCGAAACCGGCCAGTGGGTCGGCATGGGCAACTACCAGGAACTCTTGGACGACAGCGCGTTCGAGGTCTCGCTCTGGAACAACCTCAAATGGCTGCTCCTCTACCTCCTCGCAATCCCAGCGGGCCTGTTCATCGCCTTGTTCCTGAACCAGACGGTCACCGGCATCCGCATCTACAAGTCGCTGTTCTTCTTCCCCTTCGTCCTCAGCCAAGTCGTCGTGGGCCTCGTCTTCTCGTGGTTCTACCTTCCGAACGAGGGGCTTCTGAACAACATCATCGGCTTCTTCGGCTTCGACGGGATCAACGTCCTGGGCGACCCGACACTCGCCACCTACGGCATCATCGCCGCGGGCCTCTGGCCGCAAACGGCCTACTGCATGATCCTCTACCTCACCGGCCTCAACGCCGTGGACCCTGAGCAGATCGAGGCCGGACGCCTCGACGGTGCAAAGGGCTGGAAGATGCTGTGGTACGTCATCATCCCGCAACTCCGCCCGGCCACGTTCATCGCCTTTGTCGTGACGATCATCGGCGCGCTCCGGTCCTTCGACCTGATCTCGGTCATGACCGGCGGCGGCCCGTTCGGCCAGACCCGCGTCCTGTCGTTCTACATGTTCGAGAAGGCCCTGTCCGAATACGGGTTCCGCATGGGCTATGGCGCCGCCATCGCCGTTGTCCTGTTCCTCATCATGCTGGTCTTCATCGCCTACTTCCTGTGGTCGATGTGGAAAGACGAGAAGGCGCGCTGATATGTTCCCGACACCTATCGAGAAAACCTCCCGCTCCTGGCAGCTGACCTACCAGTCGCTTCTGCCCATCGCCCTCGTCATGTGGCTTCTGCCGCTCATCGCCGTGATGATCTTCTCGATCAAACCGGCCGAGGACTTCACCCAGGGCAATTACTGGGGACTGCCCTCGTCGTTTGAGGCGTTCCACAACTACGGCCAGGTGTTCTTCAACTCCGACATGCCGCGTTACATGCTGAACTCGGTCCTGATCACCGTGCCCACGGTGATCGGCGCGGTGGGCCTGTCCTGCCTCGCCGGGTTCGCGCTGGGGATCTACAAGTTCAAGTCGAACATCTGGGTCTTCTTCATGTTCGTCGCGGGCAATTTCGTGCCGTTCCAAATCCTCATGGTCCCCGTCCGCGACCTGACGCTCGACCTCGGCCTCTACAACACCATCCCCGGCCTCGTCCTGTTCCACATTGCGTTCCAGACCGGGTTCTGCACGCTCTTCATGCGAAACTTCATCCGCGCCCTGCCGTTCCCGCTGATCGAGGCGGCCCGCGTCGAAGGCATCGCCGAATGGCGGATCTTCTGGTTCGTCGTCCTGCCTCTCATGAAACCCGCCATCGCGGCGCTGTCGGTGCTGATCTTCACCTTCATCTGGAACGACTACTTCTGGGCCGTCGTCCTGACCCAGGGCCCCGAGGCCCAGCCGGTCACCGCAGGGATCACGTCGTTTAACGCCCAGTTCCGCGCCGCCTATCACCTGATGAGCGCGGGCAGCATCGTCGCAGCGCTGCCGCCGGTCCTGATGTTCTTCCTGATGCAAAAGCACTTCATCGCCGGCCTCACGTTGGGTGCCGTGAAGTGATCCAAAGCTGGCGTCTGGAAGATGACCGCCAGACCCTCGTTCTCGCCGCCCGGCGGGAACGCTTGCCCGAGGTTGTGTACTGGGGCCCGCCCCTGCCGGACGACGACGCCGAAACGCTCTTCGCCGCCCGCACGCTCGACGTCACGGGCGGGATGCTCGACGAAAACCCCGACCTCTCGATCTGCCCCGAGGCAACCCGCACCTTTCCCGGCCAGCCGGGCCTCATCATTCGCGACGCCGACGGCACGCCGCTGCTCCCCAAGTTCTGCTTCGCCGAAGAGACGACCAGCGACACCAGCCTGAACCTCACCTATATCGATGCCGACAACGGGCTCAGCTACACTGCCAGCCTCGACCTCGACCCCGACACCCACATCATCACCCTGCAAGCGTCGCTTTTTGCGGGCGCCCCCAAACACCTGCACTGGCTCGCAGCACCGGTCCTCCCCGCGCCCCAGCAATCGGATGAGATGATCGACGTCTCGGGCCGTTGGTGCGGGGAGTTCCAGCTCAACCGCACCGCCTGGTCCCCCGGCATCCGCTACCGCGAAAACCGTACCGGCCGCACGGGGCACGAGCACTTTCCGGGCCTCCTCATCCCCTGCCGCGGCGCGACTAACACGCAGGGCGAGGTCTACGGCGTCCACTACGGCTGGTCCGGCGGCCACCGAATGATCGCCGAGGAACTGCCCGATGGCCGCCGACAGATCCAGTTCGGCCACGCGGCCCGCATGGAAACCGCCGCCGCAACGAAATTTCGCACCGCGCCGCTCTACGCCGTCTATTCCTCCGACGGGCTGAACGGCTGCGCCGTCTCGTTCCAGCGCCACCTGCGCGACCGGATCGTCACCTGGCCCAAGCCCGCCGCCCCCCGGCCCGTGCACTACAACTGCTGGGAAGCCGTCTATTTCGACCACAACATCCCCGCACTGCAAGACATCGCCTCCCGCGCTGCCGCACTGGGGGCCGAACGTTTCGTCCTCGACGACGGCTGGTTCGGCAACCGCGATGACGACACCCGTTCCCTCTCCGACTGGACGGTGGACCCCCGCAAGTACCCCAACGGCCTCGGCCCCCTCATCGACCATGTTCACCAGCTTGGCATGACCTTCGGCCTCTGGTTCGAGCCCGAGATGATCAACCCCGACAGCGACGTGCACCGCGCCCACCCCGACTGGGCGCTGGGGGGCGAGGATCAGACCCTGGGCCGTCACCAAAAGGTCATCGACATGGCCAACCCCGAGGTGCAGTCCTTCATTCACGCCCGCATGTCCGCGATCCTGCGCGACCACGCCATCGACTACATCAAGTGGGACCACAACCGGGTCCTGCCAGCCCCCGACGCCGCCCAGACGCGTGGCTCTTACGCGCTGATTGACCGCCTCCGCCGCGAGTTCCCCGCCGTCGAAATCGAAACCTGCGCCTCCGGCGGCGGCCGCATCGACTTTGGCATCCTCCAGCGCACCCAGCGCGTCTGGCTGTCCGATTCCAACGACGCGCTGGAGCGCCTGAAGATCCAGCACAACGCCGCCCTGTTCCTGCCCCTCGCAGTGACCGGCAGCCATGTCGGTCCCCGCGAATGCCACACCTCCGGCCGTCACCTCGACATCTCATTCCGCGCGTGGGTCGCTGCCCAACGCCACATGGGGTTCGAGATGGACCCACGAGAGCTCGATCACCGCGAGACCGCCGTCCTGACCGAGGTCACCCGCTGGTGGAAGCACAACCGCGACTGGATGACAGGCGCCGACATCCTGCGCCTCGACAGCGCCGACCCCTCGGTGATTGCCGAACAGCAGATGACGCGCGAGGCCGACCGCTTCGTCGTCTTCGCCGGGCGCAACGGCACCTCCGCCCAGATCGCGCCCCGGCCCCTCCGCCTGACCCGGCTCGACCCTTCGGCGACCTACCGAGTCGAACTGGCGAACCGCAACGCGGCTTCGACCCTCTCTCGCGGGGTGCCCGCGCTGAAAGAGGGTCCGATCGAAGTCTCGGGAACGTTCCTCATGCATGGCGGGTTGACGCTGCCATGGTCCTTCCCCGAGACGATGTGGGTGGTCGAAGGACAGCGCGTATGACACCGACGCAATACCGACAAAATACCGACGTGAAACCGATCCGCAGAACGGTGAGTTAACCCATGCCAAACGCCCGCTTCCCCGACCTCGACGGCGCCTCCGTTTTCATCACCGGCGGCGGCTCCGGCATCGGTGCGTCCCTGACCGAAGGCTTCCTCGCCCAAGGCGCCCGTGTGGCCTTCGTCGGACGCTCTGACGCGAGCGATTTCGCGGAAGAAATGGGCACCAAGCACGGCAATAAGCCATTGTTTTTGCAGTGCGATATCACGGATGTGGCCCTGTTGAAGCAACGGATTGCCGAGGCCTCAGACGCCCATGGTACGGTCACCGTCATGGTCAACAATGCCGCCAACGACAAACGCCACGAAACGCTGGACGTTGACGAAGAGTTCTACGACTGGTCGCAATCCATCAACCTGAAGGCCTACTTCTTCGGCTGCCAAGCGGCCATCGCAGGCATGAAACAGGCAGGCGGCGGCTCAATTATCAATTTCACATCAATAAGTTACATGATGGGCAATGCTGGCTATCCGATCTACACAACGTCAAACTCCGGCATCAACGGCATGACCCGTTCCCTCGCGCGGGAGTTCGGCCCCGACGGCATCCGGGTCAACGCCTTGGCGCCGGGCTGGGTGCTGACTGACAAGCAGCTAGAGATGTGGGCAAGCGAAGACGATCTCGCCGCGCACATGGATCGTATGTGCCTGAAAACGCACCTGAAACCCGACGACATCGTCGGCCCGACCCTCTTCCTCGCCTCGTCAGTGAGTGGCGCCATGACCGGCCAATCGCTTGTTATCGACGGCGGCGTCGTGGTGACTGGCTGATGGTGGCGCCCGCCTGGATCGCCTGCGACTGGGGCACCAGCGCCTTGCGCGTCTGGGCCATGTCGGCGGACGGCCAGGTGCTGGACCACGCGCGATCTGACAAGGGCATGGGAACACTGGATAAATCCGGCTTTCAGCCTGCACTCCTCTCCCTTATCGAACCCTGGCTCACGAAACCCACCCGCGCCGTGGCCTGCGGCATGGTCGGCGCCCGCCAAGGCTGGGTCGAGGCACCCTACACCCCCGTCCCCTGCGACCCCCGAACCGTGACCGCGACCGCAGCGTTAACGACCGATCCACGGCTCACCGTCACAGTCCTCGGCGGCATCCGACAAGACCAGCCCGCCGACGTCATGCGCGGCGAAGAAACGCAAATCGCCGGTGCCCTCACCACCCGCCCCGACTTCGACGGGGTCCTCTGTCTGCCGGGCACCCACACCAAGTGGGCCCAGATTTCGGCCGGAGAAATCGTCAGTTTCCGGACATTTATGTCCGGCGAACTCTTCGCGCTGATGTCCACCCAATCCGTCCTCCGGCATTCCCTGGGCGACGGCTGGGACGCTGCGGCCTTCACCGAAGCCGTCTCGGACACGCTGTCGAAGCCCGAGGCCCTCGCCGCCCGCTTCTTCGCCCTGCGCGCCGAAAGCCTCCTGCACGACCTCGCCCCCGACGCCGCCCGCGCCCGCTTGTCTGGCCTTCTCATCGGCGCCGAGCTGGCCGCTGCTCGTCCCTATTGGCTCGGCACCGACGTCCTGATCGTCGGCAGCCCCGCCGCCTCCCAGCCCTACGCCTCAGCGCTTGCCGCCCAGGGCGTTTCAGCCGAATGTCTCGACGCAGAGGCCATGACACTCGCGGGCCTCGCCCACGCCCACGCGACGCTCGGAGAAACCGCATGAGCCGCCCCCTAATCGCCATCCTGCGCGGCATCACCCCCGACGAATCCGTCGCCGCCTGCGCCGCCCTCATCGAGGCCGGGATCACCCGGATCGAAGTACCACTGAACTCCCCCGATCCGTTCGACAGCATCGAATTAATGACGAAAAATCATGGGAATAGCGCGATGATCGGCGCCGGCACGGTGCTAAGCGTCGAAGACGTCCGTCGCGTCCACGACGCGGGCGGCCAGATGGTCGTGTCGCCCAATTGCGACACGGATGTCATCCGCGAGACAGTGACGAAGGGCATGAAATCCTGGCCCGGCGTCCTCACCCCAACCGAATGCTTCGCGGCCCTCAATGCCGGGGCCAGCGGCCTTAAGGTCTTCCCCGCCTTCCTCATGGGCCAAGAGGGCCTCAAAGCCATCCGCGCCGTCCTGCCGGCCGAGTGCCCCATCTACATGGTCGGCGGCGTCGGCCCCGTGAACTTCCAGGACTGGCGCCGCGCCGGCGCCAACGGCTTTGGCCTCGGCACCGCATTGTACATCCCCGGTCGCTCCGTCACGGACCTCGCCGCCCGCGCACGCGAGGCGGTAACCGCCTGGGATTCCACTGAAACATGAGCACCTCCGTCCACGACGCCACCCCCTGCATCCTCGGCGAAGGGCCCCTCTGGCACCCGACACGGGGACAGCTTTTCTGGTTCGACATCATCGGCCAACGCCTCCACACCCACGGGCAATGCTGGGACTTCGACCAGATCGTCTCCGCCGCCGGATGGGTGGACGACGCCCGTCTGCTGATCGCCAGCGCAACCGGCCTCTTGCTCTTCGACCTCACGACCGGCACGTCCGACTCCGTCGCCCCGCTGGAGGCAGACCGCCCCAACACCCGCACCAATGACGGCCGCGCCGATCCCTATGGCGGCTTCTGGATCGGCACCATGTCCAAGGCCGCCGACCCCCGTCAGGGCACGATCTACCGCTTCTACCGGGGCGAGGTCCGGGCGCTCTTCCCCGAGGTCACCATCCCCAATGGCATCGCCTTTTCGACAGACGGATCAACGGCTTACTTCGCCGACACGCGCAAACACACCGTCTGGACCACCCACCTCGACAGCAACGGCTGGCCCACGGGGGAACCGCAGGTCTTCCGTAAAGACCCAACCATCAACCCTGACGGCGCCGTCGTCGACGCCTATGGCAACTACTGGTCCGCCGAATGGGGCGGCTCCCGTGTCGCAAGCTACGACCCGTCCGGTCAACTGCGCGAGACCGTCTCCTTCGGCGCCCCGCACACCTCCTGCCCGGCGTTCGGCGGCCCGGATCTGTCCGACCTCTACTGCACCACCGCGCAAGAGCACCTGACGGCAGAGCAACGCGCAGACGGCCGCCCCCACGGCGTCACCTTCGTCGCGCCCGGCGTTGGAAAGGGGCAGGCGGAGCATCGGGTCCTCCTATGACCCGCACCCTCGGCGTCTGCTATTACCCCGAACACTGGGACCAGGCGCTGTGGGCAGAGGATGCGGCGCGCATGGTTAATGCGGGCCTAACGTGGGTGCGGATCGGCGAGTTCGCCTGGTCCCGGCTGGAGCCCACCCCCGGCACCTTCGACTGGGGTTGGCTCGACCAAGCCATTGAAACCCTTCACGAAGCGGGCCTCAAGGTCGTCCTCGGCACCCCCACCGCAACCCCTCCGAAATGGATCGTCGACAAGCACCCCGACATGCTCGCCCGCGACGCCGAAGGACGCGAACGACGATTCGGGTCCCGCCGTCACTACTGCTTCAGCCACGACGGTTACCGCACTGAATGCCGCCGAATTGTCACCACGCTTGCCGAACGGTACGGCGCCACGGTCGACGCCTGGCAAATCGACAATGAATACGGCTGCCACGACACCACTGTTAGCTACTCTGACGCCGCCCTCCACGCCTTCCGCGACTGGCTCGCTCAGCGGTATCAGTCCATCGATTCGCTCAACCGCGCATGGGGTAACGTCTTCTGGTCAATGGAATATTCCGGCTTCGACGACATCGGCCTGCCCATCCTCACGGTGACCGAGCCGAACCCCAGCCACGTCCTCGCCTTCCGCCGCTTTTCATCCGATCAGGTTGCCCGCTTCAACCGCGCACAGGCGCAGATCATCCGCCAGCACAGCCCCGCCCCGCTGATCCACAACTACATGGGCCGCACCCTCTACTTCGACCATTTCGAGGTCGGCGCCGACCTCGATATCGCCAGTTGGGACAGCTACCCCCTCGGCTTCCTGATGGACCGCGTCCCGGCGACCGAGGCCACCCGCGCCGCGTTCGTCCGCCAGGGCGACCCCGACTTCCAGGCCTTCCACCACGACCTCTACCGTGCCGTCGGCAAGGGCCGCTGGTGGGTGATGGAGCAGCAGCCTGGCCCGGTAAACTGGGCGCCCTGGAACCCCGCCCCACTGCCAGGCATGGTCCGCCTCTGGACGTGGGAGGCCTTCGCCCACGGCGCCGAAGCCGTCTGCTATTTCCGCTGGCGACAGTCCCCCTTCGCGCAAGAGCAGCACCATGCCGGCCTCCTCCGCCCCGACAGCGCCGATGCGCCCGGCATGGCGGAAGCCCTTGAAGTCGCAGAAGAACTCAAAGGGATGCCTGACGAAGCCTCCGCGCAAGCACCGGTTGCCATCGTCTTTGACTACGCCTCGTCCTGGGCATGGGAGGCGCAGCCGCAAGGCGCCGACTTCGACTATTTCACACTGGTGTTCGACGCCTACCGCGCCCTGCGCCGTGGCGGGTTGTCCATCGACATCCTGCCGCCCGACACGGACCGGCTCGCCGACTACGCGACCGTCCTGATCCCCGGCATGATGGCGCTCCCCGACAGCCTGACACAGCAAATCACCAGCCACCCGGGCCGCGTGATCCTCGGCCCTCGCACCAACGCGAAGACCGCCGAGTTCACGATCCCCGACCCGCTGCCGCCCAGCATCCCGGGCCTCGACCTGCGCGTAACAGCCGTCGAGAGCCTGCCCCCCTCGGTCCGCACCCCCGTCATCGGAGGTGGCGAAGTCATCCGCTGGCTCGAACACACCGACGGTACGGCGCCAATACACCTCTCGACTGCCGACCGCCCCGTCCTCCTCGGCGACCGCATCCAGTACCTCACCGGCTGGCCCGACGACACGCTTTGGGACAGACTCCTCGCCGACATCACGACCGACCGGCTCCCCGACGGCCTGCGCCTGCGCGACACCGCCACGCACCGCTTCGCTTTCAACTATGGCGCCACGCCGGTCGATTACCGCAACCAAACCATCCCGCCCGCAGGAGTCGCCTGGTGGCCGAAATAATCGCAAGACTCCCCGACGGGCGCCCGATGCGGCGCGTGTCGCTCTCCAACGGCACCCTGACCGCTGAGGTTATCGACCACGGTGCCCGCCTCCACGCGATCCGCCTGAACGGCGGGCCAAACATGACCGCCGCGCCCGAGGACCCGACGCTCTACGAGACCACCTACCTGCCCTTCGGCACCGTCATGGCCCCGGTAATCAATCGCATCTCCGGCGCGCAGGCGGAACTCGACGGCACGCTCTACCGCTTTGAGGCCAACATCGACGGCCGCTTCACCTTGCACTCGGGCGCAGCCGGGACGCAGCATGCGATCTGGTCGATCACCGATGAACGCGCGGACTCCGTCATCCTCTCCGTCGACCTCCCCGACGGTCACGGCGGCTTCCCCGGGAACCGCCGGGTGACTACGCGCTACGCGCTCGATGGGGCGACGCTGATGATTGAGGTCACCGCCACCACCGACGCACCCACCTTCATGAACCCAGCCCACCACGGCTACTGGTCGCTCGACGGCGCCCAAACGTGGGAGGGACACGTCCTCGAAGTCTACACCGACACCTACCTGCCCTGCGACGCCGACGACATCCCGACCGGAGACATCGCGCCCGTCGCAGGCTCCCCCTACGACCACCGGACAGCCCGGGCGCCGGACCCGACGCTCGACAACAACTTCTGCTTCACGCCCACATTCGGCCCTCGCTGCCGTCTGACATCGCCAGAAGGCCGCCACCTCGACGTCCACTCCGACGCGCCCGGCCTGCAGGTCTACGTTGGCGACCCCCGCGGCATCGCGCTGGAACCGCAACTCTGGCCAAACGCGCCCCATAACCCGACCTTCCCGTGCATCCGCCTGGATCCAGGACAAACGCTCCGCCAACGCTCACACTTCACCTTCAGCGCATGACCCCATGGCTTCTGGCGGGAAAATACTCGCCCCGCAGGGCCGATCTCATTCCGCGCGAGTGGTCCAATTTTTGAGACACGCGGTCCCATTTATTTGACGCCCCGGGGACTAGCCCCCATCCCGCCGACGGGCTATTGCTCAAAGCGGGTCCAAGGGACAGCCTGATGCAAATCTACCTCCCGATCGCCGAGGTTTCGGTCAACGCCTTCCTTCTCTTGGGGCTTGGCGGGTTGGTGGGCATCCTCTCGGGCATGTTCGGCGTGGGCGGCGGGTTCCTGATGACGCCGCTTTTGTTCTTCATCGGCATCCCCCCCGCCGTCGCCGTCGCGACCGAGGCGAACCAGATCGTCGCCTCGTCATTCTCGGGCGTCCTCGCGCATTTGCGACGAAAATCGGTGGATTTCCGAATGGGCACCGTCCTGCTGATCGGAGGTCTGATCGGGGCGGCGCTCGGGGTTCAGATCTTCAACGCGCTCAAGGCCGTGGGCCAGGTCGACCTGCTGGTACGGCTGTCCTACGTCGTGTTCCTGGGCGTGATCGGCAGCCTGATGTTCGTCGAAAGCCTGCGCGCCATTCGCCGGACCCGGACGGCAGGGGGCGTGCCGCAGCGCAAGAAACACGGGCTGGTCCACAAGATGCCGTTCAAGATGCGGTTCCGGACGTCGGGCCTGTACATCTCGGTCATCCCGCCCGTCCTGATCGGCATCGCCGTGGGCATCCTCGCGGCGATCATGGGCGTGGGGGGCGGGTTCATCATGGTGCCCGCGATGATCTACCTCCTCCATATGCCCACAAAGGTCGTCGTGGGAACCTCTCTGTTCCAGATCATCTTCGTCACGGCCTTCACGACGCTTCTGCACGCGACGACGAACTTCACCGTCGACATGGTGCTCGCCGTCCTCTTGCTGATCGGAGGCGTAATCGGCGCTCAGATCGGCACCCAGATCGGCGCCCGCCTGAAGGCAGAGCAACTGCGCATCCTCCTCGCGATCATGGTCCTGGCCGTCTGCGGAAAGCTCGCGCTCGACCTTTTGCTGATGCCGTCCGAATTGTACTCGGTCGGCGCGACCGGGGGACACTGATGCTGCGGTGGCTGGCCCTTCTCGCGTGCCTCGCGGCCCCGGCCAAGGCCGAAGAGGTCATCGCCGGCCTCAGCCAGAACCGCATCTCGATCACGACCAATTTCGATGGCTCCGAAATCCTGATCTTCGGCGCCGTCAAACGGCAGGCCGCCATCCCGCAAGACGAGGGCGAGCTGGGGATCATCATTGCGGTCGAAGGGCCCTCCGCCCCTGTAACCGTCCGCCGAAAGGACCGCCGCTTTGGCATCTGGGTCAACGTCGAAGCCGCCGATATCGCCAGCGCGCCGTCCTTCTATGCGATCTCTTCGACCGCGACGCTAAGGGACGTTCTGCTCGACACCGAGGACCTGCGCCACCGCATATCGGTGCGCCGCGCGATCCGCGCGGTCGGCATCGCGTCGACCGTGCAAAGCCCCAACGACTTCACCAACGCCCTGATCCGCATCCGAGAAAGCGAAGGGCTGTTCCAGACCAACGAAGGCACGGTGAACCTGGTCGAGGACACCCTTTTTGACACCCGCATCCGGCTGCCCGCGAACCTGACCGAGGGCGACTACACCACCCGTTTCTTCCTGACCCGCGACGGCGCGGTGATCGACCAGTTTGAAACGGTGATCTTTGTCCAGAAGGTGGGGCTCGAACGCTTCCTCTACGCTCTCGCCCATGAGCGCCCGCTGGTCTACGGCCTCCTGTCGCTGGCCATCGCCATCCTCGCCGGATGGGGCGCCTCCGCGATCTTCCGGTACATCCGAAGCTAGGCCGCCCCTCATCGAGCTCTTGCAAGCTCGCCTCGCTCGGGGCAGCACACGGCAATGCAATTCACCGCCCAGATCGACCCGACCATACGCGAGACCATCCTCGCCGAACTGTCCCGCATCGAGGCCAACCACGACGTGCGCCTGCTCTTCGCGGTGGAAAGCGGCAGCCGTGCCTGGGGCTTCCCATCGCCTGACAGCGACTATGACGTCCGTTTCGTCTATGCTCACAAGCGCGACTGGTACCTGTCGCTCACCCCCGGGCGCGACGTGATCGAACTGCCCATCTCGGGCGAC
The DNA here is from genome assembly GCA_039190895.1 of Pseudomonadota bacterium. Taxonomy (GTDB): domain Bacteria; phylum Pseudomonadota; class Alphaproteobacteria; order Rhodobacterales; family Rhodobacteraceae; genus Ovoidimarina. Next base: position 27,891 of record JBCCXY010000036.1, read on the forward strand.
CTCGACATCAACGGCTGGGACATCCGCAAGGCGCTGAACCTACTTTTGAAACCCAACCCGGTGCTGCTTGAATGGCTCTCCAGCCCCGTCCGCTACCTCTGGGACGACACCACCTGCGCGGCGCTCACAGAGTTGGCGCAACAGGTCAGCCATGGCACCGCCTGCCGCCACCACTACCTCAACCTCGGCGAAGGACAGTACCGACGCCACATCGCCGACGCCGGGGCGGTGAACTACAAAAAGTACTTCTACTGCCTCCGCCCCGCCCTGGCCCTGCGCTGGGTCCGCATGCTACCCGACCGTCAGCCGCCCATGAACCTTCAGGCGCTGATGGCCGAGATCGACCTCGACCAGACCGTGACCGCCCGCATCGCGGACCTGCTGGAGCTCAAGGCAAAAGCCAAGGAAACCGGCGACGGCCCCCGCATCCCCGAGATTGACACCCTGATCGAAGCCGAATTCACCCTCGCCCGCCAGGCAGACCCGTCCGCTGTGCCCGCGCGTCACCACGACCGCGCCACCGCCCTGTTTCGCCAGATCATCGACCGCTGACGGGCTTGCCCGCAGCGGCCCGTCGTGCCTTCCTGCCGACAAGACGAGGGGAGGACCACATGATCGAAGAACCGCCGATACTCACACTCCGACGCCCCACGCGCCGCCCGTCAGCCCAACAGCTCGCGGCGTTCGCGGATGTGCCCACCGGTTTTGTCGTCGACGCGATGACGGGGCAGGAAGCCCTGTCGCACAGCATCCGGGCGATCCAGGACGACCGGCACGTGGTCGGCTCAGCCCTGACTGCCTGGAACGGCGCGGGTGACGTTTTGGCCACGCTCGCCGCCATTCACCTCTGCCAACCGGGAGACGTGCTCGTCGCCGCGGTGGACGGCGCACGGGACAACGCGGCAGCGGGCGACCGGGTTTGCGGCATGGCCAAGAACGCGGGCGCCGTGGCGCTGGTGACGGATGGCTCGATCC
>JBCCXY010000037.1:0-28328 GCA_039190895.1 Pseudomonadota bacterium
AAGGGCGTGGAGTGCTATGAGCGCACCAAGGAAAACGCACTGGTGACACAGCCCTGGTCGACGGGGATCACGCTGCAGGTGCTGCCGAAGACGAATGTGGATCAGATCCCGATCCTAGCGCCGGGCTATGGCTTCTCGCCCATGTCGGACGGCAAGACGTTCCAGTGGGCGTTCAACCCGCCCGCGTCGTACTGGGACGGGATGTCGATGATCCTGCAGGAGATTTCGGGCGGCGATCTGTCGAGCCTCGCGGGCAAGAAGATCGCCCATCTGCATCTGGACCACCCCTATGGAAAAGAGCCGCTGCCGCTGTTGGAAGCGATGGGCGAGGAGCACGGGTTCGAGGTGTTGCCGATCCCGGTCGGGATTTCCGAAATGCAGAACCAGTCGGCTCAGTGGCTGCAGATCCGGCGTGAGAGCCCGGATTTCGTGATCATGTGGGGCTGGGGCGCGATGAACGCGGGCGCCATCACCGAGGCTGTGAAGACGCGCTATCCGATGGATCAGTTCGTCGGCGTCTGGTGGTCGGGTCACTCGGACGACCTCCAGTTGGTCGGTGAGGACGGCAAGGGGTATCGCGCGATCTCGTGGTCGCTGCCGAACCCGGACGCGCCCGTGATGGCCGCGATTGCCGAGCATGTGGGTGACAAATCGCTCGCCGATGCGGAAGAGAAGGGCGAGGTGTTTTATGGCCGTGGGGTCATCATCTCGGCGATCCTCGCGGAAGGCATTGCGCAGGCGCAGGCGATGCATGAGACGGCCGAGATCTCGGCCGCGCAGCTTCGCGACGGGCTTGCGAACCTGAACTTCACGCAGGAGCGGATCGATGAGTTGGGTCTGACGGGCATGATGGCGCCGTTCGCGACCTCTTGCGCGGATCACACGGGGCATTCGGGCGGTTGGATGATCGAGTGGGACGGCACGAAGTTCGTGCAGGCGTCTGATCTGCTGACCGCCGACCGTGACGCGATTGAGCCGCTGGAGGCCGAGAAGGCCGCCGAATACGCCAGCGCCAACGCGCCGTGGCCGCTGAACGAGGCGTGTGACGGCTAAGGCCCCCCTGCCCCGGCGGCGGCGAGCGTTGCCGCCGGGGGATTTGAGTATTTGGACCATGATGAAGACACGGGTCGGAGCATTGTTGGCGGGCGTGGTGGCTGCGGGCGTTTTGGCGTCGTGCAGCACGCCGGTTGAGGGGCCGACCTGTCGGGGTTTTGACGACCCGCTGATGGAGGCGTCGTTTCGGACGCTCAGCGCGCCCCCGTCCCTGTCGGATGACATTGCCGAGCGGTTGGGTCGCTCAATTGATGCGGCGCGGTCCGGGGTGCAGTCGTTCGGGATGCAGCGGGCGGCGCGTGGGTTTCAGCTTGAGGTTCTGGCGATCACCACCGGCGGGCAGGACGGGGCGTTCGCCGCCGGGTTCCTGGACGGCTGGGACAGCAAGCCCGACTTCGGGGCCGTCACCGGGGCGAGTGCCGGGGGGCTAATCGCTCCGGTGGCGTTTGCGGGGCGGGAGTTTGACGGAAAGCTCGCGACATTTGCGGGGGTCGGGCAAGATCAGGTCGTGCGGCAGAAGCCGTTTGGTGGGCTGTTCAGCAACTCGGTCTTTGCGACTGACCCGCTGGCGCGGCGAGTGTTTGAGACCTACGACGACGCGCTGATCGCAGCGATTGAGGCGAAGCCGGATGCGGTTTTGCTGATCGGGGCGACGGATCTGGAGACGACGCGGTTCAAGCGGTTCGACATCCAGACCATGCTGAGCGCCGAAGAGCCCGGGAAGAAGCGCCCCTGTCTGACCGCTGCCGCGATGGCGACGAGCGCCATCCCGGCGGCGTTTCCGCCGCGCGCGGTGAATGGGTCGCTGTACGTCGATGCAGGGGTGCGGAGCCACGTGTTCCTCGAAGGCATCGACCGGGCGGTGCGGCAGGTGAGCGCGCAGAAGCGCACATCGGTCGGTGTGCGCGTGACGGTTCTGGTGAACAACGATCTGACGTTTGACGCGGCGAAGGCGCCGACGTCGTTACTGCCGATTGCGCTGAGGAATGCCGCGATCGTGGGCGATGAGGGCATGCGGGCGTCGCTGTTGCAGGCGGCTGGGTTGGCAATGGAACGCGGCTGGGCGTTCCGGGCCGCTGCGATCCCGTCGGATTTTGAGCTGCCGGAGGGGTGTTCGCGCGAGGGGATCTCGTCGGCATGCTACACGCAGGCGCTGTTTGAGCGGGGGCAGCAGATGGGCGCCGCGGGCACCGCGTGGATGGATCGGAAGGCACTGGTGCGCCGGGTGCGGACAGGGGTTGAGGAATGAAGGACACAGCCGACGACACCGAGACCCTGCTGGACGTCAGCAATATCGAGGTGATCTATGATCACGTGATCCTCGTCTTGAAGGGCGTGTCGCTGCGCGTGCCGAAGGGCGGGATCACCGCGCTTCTGGGCGGCAACGGGGCCGGGAAGACGACGACGCTGAAGGCGATCTCGAACCTCTTGCAGTCGGAGCGGGGCGAGGTGACCAAAGGCGCGATCACCTATCGGGGCGAACCGGTGCAGACGCTCGACCCGGCGGCGCTGGTGAAGCGGGGGGTGATTCAGGTGATGGAGGGGCGGCATTGCTTTGAGCATTTAACCGTCGAAGAGAACCTGCTGACGGGCGCGTACACGAGGGCGGACGGCAATGCCGAGATCCAGAGGGATCTGGACCTGGTTTACGAATACTTCCCGAGGCTTAAGGAGCGGCGGAAGTCACAGGCCGGGTACACCTCCGGCGGGGAGCAGCAGATGACGGCCATTGGGCGGGCCCTGATGTCGCGGCCCGAGATGATCCTGCTGGATGAGCCCTCAATGGGCCTCGCGCCACAGTTGGTGGAGGACATTTTCGAGCGGGTGAAGTCGCTGAACGAGAACGAGGGGGTGAGCTTTTTGCTCGCCGAACAGAACACGACGGTGGCGCTGCGGTTCGCGCATTACGGGTACATTCTGGAATCGGGGCGCATCGTGATGGACGGGCCGTCGGACAAGCTGCTGGAGAACGACGACGTGAAGGAGTTCTACCTCGGCATGTCAGAAGAGGGCCGGAAGTCGTACCGCGATGTGCGGAGTTACCGGCGGCGGAAGCGGTGGTTGAGTTAGACTATTGCGCGTCTACAGCGATGCGGAGACGGAAAATGGTATTTTCCGTCACGATTTCTTCCTAGAAATCGGCTCCGGCGCAAATGGGAGCGCTGCTCGAAATCCTGTCGGCACGACCTTATCTGGGGTGAGGGCTGCAACGGAGGGCGGGCGTGTCCCCTGATATTCAACATCTGTTTCTGCGAGTTCTGTTCTATGGCGTGCATGTTGCCGTGCTATTGCTGGGGCTGAGGGCCGGGCGGCACGCATCAGCGGCGTTTGCCGGGCGGAAGGGGTTCTTTTGGGCAGTGCCTGGCATTGTGCTGCTGGTTGGCTTTGCGATCTACGCGATTTCGCGGGGGTTCGCGGTGTGGGGTGAGGTGTTTTACGGCTACCTCGGGCTCTACTTCGCGCCGCTTGTGGTGGTCGTGCCCGCGCTTTTCCTGACAGGGCGATGGCTTGGGTCGTCGAGGTCCGCGGCGTGAAGGCGGCGTGGTACGAGCGGTTTGGTCCGGCGGATGAGGTGCTGGAGGTTGGCGAATTGGCCGATCCGGCGCCCGGGCCGGGGGAGGTGCTGGTCAGGGTCAAGGCGACGGCGGTCAATCCGTCGGACGTGAAGCTCCGAGCGGGGGCGCGGCCCGGGGCGGTGATGCAGTTTCCTCGGATTGTGCCGCAGTCAGACGGGGCGGGCGTTGTGGAGGCCGCGGGCGATGGTGTCGACCCGGCGCGCGTCGGGCAGCGCGTTTGGGTTTGGAACGGGCAGTGGCAGCGGGCATTCGGCACAGCAGCGGAGCTGATCGCGGTGCCCGAGGCGCAGGCGGTGCCGTTGCCGGACGGCACGAGTTTCGCGGAGGGCGCGTGTTTTGGGATCCCCGCGATGACGGCGTGGTACGCGCTGTTTGGCGACGGGGCGGACCTCGCGGGGAGGACGGTTCTGGTGACCGGCGGCGCGGGGACGGTTGGGCGGTATGCGTGTCAGATGGCTCGGCTGGTGGGTGCGCGGGTGATCACGACAGTGTCGTCGGCTGACAAGGCACAGCATTCAACGGCGGAGGAGTGGATCAACTACCGCGAGGTTGCGGTGCCGGAGGCGGTGATGGAGTTGACCAAGGGCGCCGGGGTGGATCGGGTCGTGGAGGTCGACTTTGGGGCCAATCAGGCGGATACGGTTGAGGTGCTGGACCCCGGTGGTGTGGTCGCGTCCTATGCCTCGGCGGGGGTGATGGCGCCGGAGTTGCAGTTCTATCCACTGATGTTCAAGAACATCACGCTGCGGATGCTGATCGCGTATCTCATCCCGCTGGAGGCGCATCGGCGCGGTGAGGCAATGCTGGCCGCGTGGCTGGAGGCCGGAGCGCTGTCACATGCGCTGGTCCCCGGCGGGTCGCTGGCGGATATGGCGGCGGCGCACGCCGTGGTCGAGCAGGGCGAGAAGCTGGGCACTGTGGTGGTAGATGTTTAGCGGGCAAATCCCAACACGAATATGGCGACTTTAGAAAACCGCTCGATCCTAATTCTCTGCTGGCTTATGTTGACGGCGTTTTACTATGTGACGCTCCCCGGTAATCACGGGACGTCTGTGGATGCCTATTCTTACGGCCACATAATCGTTAAAGAGCCGTTTTGGTCGGCGCCGGAACGGCGTATTTTACTTTGGGTTCTTGTTATGCGGAGCATTTGGCAGGCCATTCATTACGTGCTGCCCCACGCCGATCCCTTCGCCGTAATTGGGCTTATTGGAGCGCTGCAGCAAGCCCTTGCCGTCGTTTTATTTGAGCGCCTGCTGCGTGTGCGATACGCGTTGCCGCTTGGGGCGGCAGTGTGTGCAGCTGGGGTGCTAGCGCTGTCTTACGGCCCCTGGCGCTTTGCGGCGGAGGTTGAGGTTTATTCGACCGTGACGCTGATCTCGGTGGCCGTGTTCTGGGCCGCGAGCGCGATATCACACGGGAAACGCTTGCTTTTTCTTGGGGTGGCCGCCGGGCTGGCGCCCATGGTCTATCAGCCGCTTGGAATTTTGGGGGGGTTGATCGTCCCGATCATCCTGTTCGGGCGCGTGAGTTGGCGCGCGCTAGCGGGTTATCTCGCGGTGTTTTCCGTTGTGGTTATTGCGGGAATTCTTGCCGCGAACCTGATTGAAACGGCGAGTGCGTCGGGACGTGCGGCGCAGGCGATCTTTGATACGGATGGGACCCGGATTACCGCGCCCGATTTAGACGGTGTCCTGAAGACGCTGATTGGATTTGGGCAGAACTCTGCGTCGGTGAATTGGGCGTTTGAATTGCCTTTCACGCGAGGGATTATTGAGAAACAATTTGCAGAAAGGTTTGAGGGGCAATTATTCGCGACGAACGTGCCGACGGGATTTGCCTGGATTGTCTTCGCGACACTGCCGGTTCTTTTGGCTTTGCTTGTGGCGGGACTCCTATATCGCGGTCGCCCGGCCAAGTTTCGGCGTCTGGATCTGGCGGCCTTGATCTGGGTGATGACCATCGGCGGGATGATTGTCTTGCTGGCCCCTCGGGGGTTTGAGGCGTGGATCCCGGCGACGGTTCCCGCCGTTCTGCTGTTTGCGTCGCGCGTGGCCGGGCCGTTGGCAGAGGCGGGGCGGTTGCCGCTGCTTGTTGCAATGGTTGGGGTCTTGGCGGTGCACAATGCACTCGCCGGCCTCGCCCTCGTGGGGGGTGCGGATCGGAATTACCTCGCCGCCAAGGGTGACCCGGTGCTCGCGCAGGTCGGCGCTGCGGATACGATCGTTACCGGGCAATGGCGGCTGGACAGGTACCTTGCGTTCACCAGCGACGTGACGGTTGTGATGGCGGACGAGACGGGTGACGGCCTGCCCGACGTCGTACGCGCGGCCTTGCAGCGGGGCGGGTCTGTTTGGGTCTACGAGGATGCCTGGCAGGACGACCTAGGCGCTCACGAGGCGCTCGATTTACCGAGGGCCGGGCGGGTTTATCGCATCGATCCGTGAAGAAATTCGCATTGGCGCGGCGGGGGAGTCGCGTATGCTGCCGCGAGGGAGGCACTTATGGGTGAGTATTTCGACGCGTTAGAGACGCGGTTGGCTGATGCGCGCGCGGCGGCGCTGGGTGAGGCATTGGCGGCTTTGGTGGCCAAGGCGGCCAACTTGCCAGGGTATGGCGACGCGCTGAAGGGCGCTGCTGTCGCGGGGCTCGACGATTTGGCGAAGCTGCCGGTGATGCGGAAAACGGCGCTGATGGAGCGGCAGGGCGCAGGCAATCCGCTGGGCGGGTTTGCGGGGCCGCTTCAGGGGTTTGCGCATGTGTTCCAGTCGCCCGGTCCGATTTATGAGCCGGGGCAGACGGGCCATGATTGGTGGCGTTTCGGGCGATTTCTGCATGCCGTTGGCATCGGGGCGGGCGACGTGGTGCAGAACTGTTTCGGGTACCACATGACCCCGGCGGGGATGATGTTTGAGAACGGCGCGAGGGCCGTCGGCGCGACGGTCTTTCCTGCGGGCACGGGGCAGACGGAGCTTCAGGTGCGCGCCGCGCAAGACATCGGGTGCACGGCGTACTCAGGCACGCCAGATTACCTGATGAAGATCCTTGAGGCGGCGGATGAGGCGGGCGTGACGCTTGGCTTCGCCAAAGCGGCGGTGTCGGGCGGCGCGTTGTTCCCGGCGATGCGGCAGGCCTATGCGGATCGCGGGATCATCTGTCTGCAATGCTATGCCACCGCCGACCTGGGCAACATCGCCTATGAGAGCCCCGCGCAGGAGGGGTTGATCGTCGATGAGGGCGTACTCGTCGAAATCGTGCGCCCCGGTACGGGCGATCCCGTTCCGGAGGGAGAGGTGGGCGAGGTCGTGGTGACGGCGCTGACGCCCGACTACCCGTTGATCCGCTTCGCGACGGGCGACCTGTCGGCGGTTCTGCCGGGGCAAAGCCCCTGTGGGCGCACAAATATGCGGATCAAGGGCTGGATGGGCCGGGCCGATCAGACGACCAAGATCAAGGGCATGTTCGTCCGGCCCGAGCAGGTGGCCGCCTTCGCCGCACGGCATGACGACATCGCCAAGGTGCGCGTCGTTGCCGCCCGCGAAGGCAACGAAGACGTCATAATAGTGCATATCGAGACGGAGCTGAGCGACGCTGACGCCTATGCGGCGTCAATCGGAGAGGTCTTGAAGCTGAAGGGCCGCGTTGAACTGGCGCCGGTTGGCAGTTTGCCGAACGACGGCAAGGTGATCGACGATCAGCGGGATTACGACAAGGGCTAACGGGGCCTGAAAGAAGGAAGAACGACATGCGGATTTGGGGACTTCTCGGGGCGGCGCTGCTGATAGCGGCGCCAGCCATGGCGCGGGATGTGGCGGTGATCGTGGACAACCAGTCATACCGCCAGCATCAGGCGCATCGCGATGGGATCCAGTCGCAGGTCGTGGCACAAGCGGCGCGGCGCGCGGGGTATGACGTCTACCAACTGCGGAATGCCACGGCGGATCAGCTGTGGAACGCGCTGACGATCCGCTATGCGGATATGGACGATGCGGACCGGCTGGTGGTGATCCTCTCGGGGCACATGGTGACCGATGGGTGGGACACGTTCCTGCTGTCGCAGGATGCCGGGCGCAACAGCAACCTGTTCATGATGACGGCACATGGGCTGCGGATCGGCAGCATGCTCAAGCTGCTAGAAACGAAGCCCGGCGACGGGTTCCTGTTCCTTGCCCCGGGGGAGCCGTCGGGCGTTGGCGCGGGCTTTGAGCAGGGCGTGGGCTTTGCCGAGATCCCGCAGGGTGTTGCGGTGGTCGAAGGCGACGGCGCTGATTTGACAGACTTTCTGGCCAACAGCTTTTTCCAGGGGGAGCCTGTTGGATTGGCCTTGGGTCGCTATGACGGGCTGGAGGGCGATGGGTACCTGCCGCGTCGGACGGCTGCGGCTCCGGTCGATGATCAGGCCGCAAGAGAGGCCGCCCAGCGCGAGGCGAGGGCTGCAGACGCGAGGGCGTGGCGGCAGGCCCGGGATCAGGACACAGTTGCCTCGTACAACGCCTATCTGAGAGAATACCCGAATGGGCAGTTTGCGCTCGCCGCGCAGGCGCGGTTGCAGACGGTGCAGCGCTCGCCCGAAGAGCTGGCGGCAGCGGTTGAGGCGGATCTGGGCCTCAGCCGGGAGGATCGGCGGAGGATCCAGCGGAACCTGGCGATCCTTGACTACGATCCGCGTGGGATCGACGGAATCTTCGGGCCCGGAACGCGGGCTGCGATCCAGTCCTGGCAGGCGGCAGAGCAGTTGGAGTCGAACGGGTTTCTGACCGGGAACCAGATCCTGCGGCTCGACACGGCAGCGGCCCGGAGGCAGGCGGAGCTGGAGGCCGAGGCAAAGCGCCAGCAGGAAGAGCGTGACCGGAACGACCGGGCGTATTGGCGGGCGACGGGGCGCGGGAACTCGGAAGACGGGTTGCGTCAGTATCTGACGCGGTATCCAGAGGGCCTGTTCTCGGACATCGCGAGGGCGCGCGTGGCCGAGTATGAGGCGTCGCGACGGGATCAGATCTCGCAACGGGACCAGCAGGATTGGCAGGCGGTGTCCGAGGTCGATACGATCCCGGCGTATCGGCAGTACCTCGACCGGCATCCGCAGGGCGCCTATGCCGAGGCGGCGCGGACCCGCATTCAGGAGTTGCGCGGCGTGCGAGCTGATCGCGACGCCATCAACGCGGCACAGGCACAGGAGGCGCAGGTGGTGGCAAACCCGATTACCAAGCTGCTGGTGGAGCGGCGGTTGTCGCAACTGGGGCTGAACCCCGGGGTCGTGGACGGCACGTTCGACGACAACACCCGCCGCGCGATCCGGCAATATCAGAGCGCGCGGAACATTCAGGCGACGGGGTACGTGAACCAGCGGACGCTGGTGCGGATGCTGGCGGGGAACTGACACGGCTAAGGGATCGACGTTTGAGCGCCTCCCAGCGCGGAATCAAGGCCGCAGGCCGCCGCGCTATCGCCGGGCCCACCCCTGGCCCGGCGATTGGTTGCCGCTAGCGCGTCGCTCGGAACGACGGCGGGACGGCACGATAAAGTGCTTTGAACTTAGGGCCGGATCGCCGGTCCTGGGCCCGTCGATAGCGCGGCTTGCGCCCTGCCCTTCTGCAAGCCTCAAAGGTTTTACTTGGATTTGAGAGCGACTGCGCCGAAGATACCCGTGACGCGCTGAATTGAAGCGTCGGATATTTTTGTTGAGGGTCGCATGTTTGAACTCGGACTGCGCGTATTTATCCTGTTCGTCTGCGCGGGGGTCGTCTGGACGACGTTCCAGGTCGCCGTGTGGACGGTTTCGCCATGGGCCAACTGGGTCCGCTCCAAGACAACGGATGGGTTTGAGCCCGCCCAGACCGTAACCATTGCCCCGGTCGATATGCTGGAAGGCGGCGCGATCAAGAACGTCGAGGGCAAGACGATTGCCAAGCAGCTTGGCCATCAGGTCGATGCGATCAAAGCCGTCCTCGCCCGCGATCTGGAAAGCGACTACCAGACGCTCGCCGATCAGGGCATCTCGATTGTCGACACGACGGTGCGCGGGGGTGAGGTGTTCTCGGCCCAAAGCGGCGACCGGATCACGTTCCAGGCGGAGCTGTTCTCGTTCGATATCGCGGGGCTTCTGAACTACGTGCATGGGGCGCTGGAAAAGCGGGATTCCATCGCCACGATGATCGAGCTGGGCGAGAAGCGCTCGCGCGTGTTTGTCGAGGTGAGTCCCGTCGGCGGCGCCAAGACTCGGATCATCGAGGACACGGGGCCTAGCCTGAAGGCCGCCATCGACCGGGCCGCCTGCGCGGTTGCAGCAGCGTATCTGGCGAAGGCGGATGAGTATGGCGCGATGTCGCCCGAGGCGTTCTGCGCCTATCAGCAGCAGCTCGCGCTCGTGCAGGATTTCATCGCGCGGAATGCGAGGAACGTTCGCAACGGCCTGCCCATCGACAGCGATGGCGTCCGGCAGGTGGCGGAGCCGTTTGAACAGGCGCCCCTGTCCACCAGCGGCGCGGCGATCGTGGACCTGATCCTTGCCGGGCTGTACCGGCTGGAGGGTCGGCGCGAGGATGCCTTCGCGCGGCTGAATGCCGCGCGGGAGTCGGTGCCCCGGCATCCCTTTGTGCTGGCGAATTTCGATGCGTGGCAGCGGGAGGTGGAAACGCGGGAGACCGCCTCAAAGCTGATTGCGACGGCGGTGATGATCGGGCCGCGTACGCCGCTGGACGATGTGTACCAAAAGCTGCGCGAGCAGGAGGCGCTTCAGGCGATCAACTATCCCGCGATGCTAGACCGTGTGGCGCCGCACGCGACGGGATCGACGGTTAAGGTGGCCATTCTGGACACAGGGTTCACGCCCTCAGGCGCGATCAGCGCCCCGCAAATCGCCGATGCGATCAGTGTCACGCCCGACAACGGGGCGGAGGATGCGCTGGGGCATGGAAATATGTCGACGAACCTGCTGGCCGCACTGTTGCCGTTTGAGTCGGTCGAGGTTTTGCCGATCAAGATATTCGACGCGTACGGGTCGCGAGATTCGCAGGTGCTTGCCGGGTTTGACCGTGCCTTTGATAACGGCGCGGATGTCATCTGCGCGAATTTCGGGCGGGCGGGCGATGTCTCCCCCCTGTACGAGATGACGGCGGAGGAAGCGCGGCAAAGGGGCACGCTGATCCTCGCGGCTGCAGGGAATGGATCTCGGCGCGGGGCCAAGCAGATCGCGCCGGTGACCGTGCCGGCGAACACGCCCGGCATCATCTCGGTCGGGGCGGCGGATGGGGCGGAGTGGGCCGATTTCTCGCCTGGGCCCGACGGGGTCGATCTGGTGGTGCCCTCGGTGCGGATCCAGACGACGCAGGATGGCTATCGCTTTACCGAGATGTCGGGCACCTCGTACGGCAACGTGGTGGCCTGCGCGATGGCGACGGCGGCGCGGCTGGTGGCACCTGACCTGACGCAAGAGGCCTTCCTCGCCGCGGCCAACGCCGCTGCAACGCGTCAGGGGACGGAAGGCCCGCGTATCCCCGACGCGGCGGCACTGATCGACGAGGTGATCGCCGGGGCACCGTGATCGCGGGCTGCGGGAAGACGGAAAATGGGATTTTCCGTCACGATTTCTTCCCAGAAATCGGCCCCGGCCCGAAGACAGCGAGCTACTGCTGGATTTCCTCTTCTTCGTCGTCCTCGCCGGTGACGAAGTCGACCATGCTGTCCCACATGTCTTCGGCGGTATCGGCAACCTCTTCGGCGATATCCACCGCCTTGTCCGCGACGGCACCGGCGACTTTCTTGACCGACTCGACAACCGCCTTCCCGGTCAACGCTTTCCACGTGCGGCCATTCGGGTCGACCCGGCCGTCCTTGAAGCCCAGGTTTTCCTTCTGGAACGTCTCGATGGCGGCAATCGTGTCTGCCCCGCACTCGCCGTTGACTTTGAGGCTCGCGCCGTTCTGGTTCAGCAGCATTTGCACGCGGATCACGTCTTCGGCGTAGTTCTTGCCCTTCTTCCCGACGGACCCTCGGATGCCCGAGTCCGGAGACGGATCGAAGTCCCACAGGTCATTCGCGTCAGCGACCTCTTTCGCGCGCTTGAGGTTGTCGAGCGCCTGTTGCCAGTGTCCATCCGCTTCCGCGTCGGCGATGAGTGTCAGGAACGTCCCGATTTCGGCCGACTTGGGATGCATCGCGTCGGTCAGGCGATTGTGGAGTTCGACCATCTCATCATACGGCCCCTTGCTAGCCTCCCACTTGGCCTCGGCCTCGGCATCATTAGTTTCTTCCTCGTCCTCTGCGTCTTCGTCCTCTTCCTCGTCCAAAAGATCCCAAAGACCCAGGCCGCTGGCCGTCGCGCGCACGGCGGCCAGATGGCGTTCGGCGGCCTCGTAATCTTCGGCCAGCTCGGCATCGATGATCTTCTGGACCATCGCCGTGATGTCGTCGGCCTTTTCGTGCTTCATCTCTTGCAGGGCGACTTCGAGGTACTGCACCTCGCCCCACTCTTTCTCCAGCGACTCCCACGTGTGCTTGGCCGAGATTTCGTCCGACGGGTCCTTCTTGGGCGGCTTGACCGCCCAGAGCTTGTCGTCATCCGCCGTTTCGACCAACTGATCGAGGAGCATCGCGGCAGCGGACATCAGGCCTTCGTCCAGATGGCTCTGGATCCGGTCGACCTTTTCGCGGAAGTCCTTCGCCTGCTCGTGATCCATGGCTTCGAGGGTCGCCACGAGAAGCTTGATCTTCTTGTAGTTCTCGCCGTTCGCATCCCACCAGATGTCTTCCAGTTCGTCCTCGTGGGTGGGTGGCGCGGCTTCCCAAAGCCCCTCGTCGTGGGCGAACTGAAGCGCCGCCCCCAACAGGCTTTGGGCAGGGAACCATTGCTTCTTTGCAATCGCGCCTTCGATGGCGTCGATCTTGGCCTTCAGGTCGTCGGCCTTTTCATGCTTGGCGCGCTTCAGGCGACGATAAAGGCCGTCCAGGTCGTCCATTTTGCCCTGATGCGTGTCGAACCAAAGATCGCCCATCGGGTCGTTTTCTTCGGGCTTCACATCCCACAAGTCGTTGTCATCCAACCACTTCGAGGCCTGGACGGACTCGCGGATGGCCTCTTCATACTCCTCGCGGTCGACCATCTTGGCGATGTTGTCGAGGAAGACCTGAAGCAGGGGCGCGAACTCACTTTTGGCCGCGACGAGATCGGCATGGGCGTCCCGGAGGACGGGCATCACGTGCTTTTCGGTCGCCTCCCACGCGGTTCTCGCCGGGTTGTCGTCTTCGACAGGCCCGGTATCGCCCCCGTCTTCCTCTTCGTCCGCCTTCTCAAGCAGGTCCCAAAGACCGTGTTCTTCGGCATAGGCCCCGGCGATCATGAAAACGCGCACAGCAACCTTGTAGTCCTCGTCCGCGACGGCCTTGTCGATGGACTTGATCCATTTGTCGATCTTCCGGGCGTGCCCCGACATCTTCTCCTTGACCAGAAAGGCGTGGAGATCGCGGAAATCCTGCATCATCTCGGCCATCTTGTCCCAGGCCGCTTTGCTGGTGTCTTCGGGGGCGTCTTCGTCGTCTTCCTCGTCTTCCAAAAGACCCTGTTCCTCGGCCCAGCTAAAGGCCAGAATGCCCTGGGCGAGCGCCTCATCCCAATTCTCATCGTCGACCGCATCTTCGATCTTTTCCAGATAGCGGCGCAGATCGGCTTCGCCGTCGTGGTACTCGGTATAAAGCCGGTCGTGGAGGCGCTTGAGCTTCTTGTACGACTTTGCGAACGCGTCCCACGCGTCCTTTGCGGTGTCCTTCTTGCGCTGCTTGCGGGGCTTGGGCTTGGACTTCTCCGCTTTTGCGATGGCGGCTTCGAGCTTCTTGATGTTGCCATCAACGAGGTCGAGCAGCGGTTGCTCGGTCTCGGGGTCGATCTCACCGTCGCGCATCGCCTCGGTGTGCAGGGCGTCAAATTGCTCACGCAGAGCCTTCAGGGCAATCTTTTGTTCTTCGATCGATGTTGGCATTTGAAAATCTCCGTTTGGCGTGATGCCTGAAAAATGCAGTTGCCCCAAGAACACCCGATCCGCCGCGTCAGTATAAGGGGAATTCCACAGGATCGGCGTCAAAAGCGGGTAACAAAGGTTTCGACTGTTTCAGTCGTGTTTCGGCAGGTGCCCCTTCCTTACAACTGTTTCGCACCGGCTTCCGGGGCATTCGCCCGACACAAGATGGGCGCGGATCTGAATGATTGTTGACAATCAGGCGTTCGGCAAAGTCACTGCAGAAAAACCTTGGAGGGGAAACTGTGCCGACGATATCCGTCCTTGGCTGCGGTCGTATCGGGCGCATGCACGCCGATAACATTGCCGCTCACCCACGCGCCGAACTAGCGGGCGTGTTCGACGTTCATGGCCCTTCGGCTGCAGAGGTCGCGGCCCGCCACGACGTTCCAAGCTTTGGGTCAGCGGAAGAGGCCATCAACTCGGACGCCGTCGATGCTGTTCTGATCGCCACGCCAACGTCCACCCATGTCGACCTGTTGGAGGCCTGCGTCGCGGCGGGCAAGCCCGTCTTGTGCGAGAAGCCAATCGATCTGTCGCTGGCTCGGGTCAACGCGCTTAAAGACCGGATCGCCGGAACGCAGGTTCCGATCATGTTGGGCTTCGTTCGCCGGTTCGACCCCGGCCATGCGGCGGCCCGAACGGCGGTGAAGGCTGGCGAGATCGGCGAGGTGCATCAGGTGATCATCACCTCGCGCGACCCGGGCATGGCGCCCGACGGCTATATCGAGACGTCCGGCGGCATCTTCCGCGACATGACGATCCACGATCTGGATCTGGCGCGCTTCATGCTGGGCGAAGAGGTGACCGAGGTTCAGGCGACCGGCTCTCGCCTGGTGGATCCCAGGCTGATGGAGCGGTGCAATGACTTTGACACGGTGGTTGCAACGCTCAAGACCGCCTCGGGCAAGCAAGCGGTCATCACGAACTCTCGCGAGGCGGTCTATGGGTATGACCAACGGGTGGAGGTTTTCGGCTCCAGTGGCATGCTGATCTCCGACAATCGCCGCGAGCACCTGATGACAAAGCACCTTGAGGACGCGACCGGCATCGCGGCGCCCCTGCAGAACTTCTTTATTGAGCGGTATCGCGAGGCCTTCGACGCCGAAATCGGCGCCTTCGTGGACGCCGTCGAAACCGGGGCCCCCGTCCCTGTTGGCTTTGAAGACGGGCGCCTTGCGCTGCTGCTGGCAGACGCCTGTGTCCTGTCCATCGCAGAGGGCCGAACGATCCGGACCAGTGAGGACCCTACGACATGAGCCTCAACAAGGTCAGAACGCTGTGGTCAGAGGGCAAGCCGGTGCTGCACGGCTGGCTGTCCATCGGCAACCCGTTCACGGCCGAGATCATGGCGGCGCAGGGGTATGACGCGATCTCCATCGACCTGCAGCATGGCGCACTGGACTATTCGGATGCTCTGCCGATGATCCAGGCGATGCGGGCATCGGGGGTGTCGATTGGCGCGCGCGTCCCTTGGCTTGATCCGGCGACCATCATGAAAGTGCTTGATGCCGGGGCGCTCAACATCATTTGCCCGATGATCAACTCGGCGGATCAGGCGGCGGAGTTCGTGAGCTACATACGCTATCCCCCGCGCGGGCAGCGGAGCTTTGGTCCGACACGCGCCAACTTTGCGATGCCGGGCTACGGCCCGCAGATGAACGACGAGGTGGTCGCGCTTGCGATGATCGAGACGGCGGAGGGCATGTCGAAACTGGAGGACATCGCCGCAACCCCGGGGTTGGACGGGCTGTATGTCGGCCCCGCAGACCTGACACTGGGCACGCAGCAGGGACGCCTGGCGCCCGGACTGGATCGCCAGGAACCCGAGATGGTGGAGCTGATACAGCGCATCGCAAAGGTCTGCGCCGAGAACGACATCAAAGCCTGCCTTCACTGTGGAACACCAGAGTACGCCGCCAAAGCAATCGACTGGGGCTTTGACCTGACAACCGTCTCGGGCGACAGCCGCGTGCTGGCCAGTGCAGCTGGCGAAAGTGTGAAGCGCTTCCGTGAATTGACCGCCACGCCGAAGACGTCGCCGAACGGGCTCTGACCCGCGATGTCGTGGCTTATGGCCCTGTCGGTGGCCGAGTGTCGAGGTGAACGGGCAGTCGCGCCTCGGGTTTTCCATCCAGCGAGGCAATAACGCCGTCCTTCACGACCATGTACGGCTCAAACCCAAGCCATCCAATCGGCTTGCCGAACTGCACGACCCGCACGCGATCACCCATGCCGAAGGAGGTTTCCGATTTCAGGGTCTGGCTGTTGGGATGCGTGACTCCGGTTGCCTTGAAGGCACCGTCGACATGGATTTCGACCTTGTCCGCAAGACGAATTCTCGTTCCAGCCACGAGGGTGATTGTCTGCAGGGGTGTATCGCGACGCCTGATCTCGTCCAGCACAACCTCGTTTGCAACGGTTGCAATTGCTTTGCTCGGGTGGACTGCGTTGTGAAGGGTTGCAACGCTTGCGCCCAGATCCGGACAATCGCGAAGCGCCGCCCCCTGATCCGAGAGGCGAAGAACGGACGGCATGTTTCCCAGCCCCAAATCGCCTTTGGCGGACAGGGCGATGAAACCGGCATCAAAGCCGGGATGCGCGGTGACGACGTGGTCGATTGCGTCCTGGGCGGGGACCCCACGGCGCATGGCATCCAGGATCAGATCATTAAGGGCATGGCCATCGTCGGTTGCCACATGGGGAAACCTGTGACCCGTCACCAGCCCGATCCCCGGCGCCGCCGCGACGAATTGGGACAGGGGAGACGGACGGTTCGGGCCGCTTGAGATCAACGCCGCGAACGGCGCATCAAGGATCTCTTCCGGGGGAAGGTCTGCGAAAAGACCCTGTGTCCCGCCGGTCTGCGTCTCGGCCCGCACCAGTTTTTGCCCGGTCGTCAGAACGGCGAGGCTGACAAAGCCGCCAATCGCCCCGCGGCCAATCGCCTCGACCGCGCGCAGGCCGGCCAGGATCCCTGCCCCGGACCAAGGCCCGGTTGCGGCGATCCCTATTGTCATGCCGCCACCCAGTGATCGGGTGCGGTCTGAGTCAGGGGCCCGACCGGGTAATCGCCCTGAAGCACGGGCCGCTTGCCGCGTTTGCGTGTTGGGTCCGGCACCGGCGCGACATCGATCAGCGCGCGGGTGTACGGGTGCTTTGGCGCGGCAAAGAGCCTGGCGGACGGGCCAAGCTCCAGAATGCGACCGTTCCGCATGACGGCGACCCGATCCGCGATCTGCCGCACAACAGCGAGGTCATGCGAGATGAAGAGCATCGTCAGATCCTCGCTTTGTTTCAGGTCGTCCAGAAGATCCAACACCCGCGCCTGGATCGACACGTCCAGCGCCGAGGTCGGCTCATCCGCGATCACGACGGTCGGCTGCGCCGCTATGGCACGAGCAATCGCGATCCGCTGACGTTGGCCGCCGGAAAACTCGTGCGGATAGCGCAGCGCCATGTCGCCGCTTAGGCCGACCTTCTGCAACAGCCTGTCGACGCGGTGCAGACGCTCGGCTTTCGACAGGCTTTCGTGAATGATCATCGGTTCCGCGATGGTGCGCCCCACAGTCAGCCGTGGATCAAGCGAGGCATAGGGATCCTGAAACACCATCTGAACCGCGCGACGCTGCGCTTGCAAGGCACGCCCCGACAGCTTGGTCAGATCGGTGCCGTCCAGCAGAATCCGGCCTGAGTCCGCGTCGGTCAGCCGCGCAATGACCCGGCCCAGCGTCGTCTTGCCCGAGCCGCTTTCCCCGACCAATGCCAACGTCTCCCCCCGCCGCACATCGAGGGACACGTTGTCCAGCGCCCGTTGCCCGTCATCGCGCCGCAACAGCGTGCCACGGGACCTGAACGTCTTGGTGATGTCGCGCGCCTGCAGAAGCGTGTCCGAGGCAACCTCGGCCCGGCTGGCCGCGTCGTCAATCCGCGGAACGGCGTCAAGCAGCGTCCGTGTAAAAGGCGCCTTGGGCGCCGCGAAGACCGTTTCTGTCGGGCCGAACTCTTCCGCCTGACCGGACTTCATCACAAGGACATGGTCTGCCATTTCGGCTACGACGCCCATGTCGTGGGTGATCAAGATCAGGCCGATCCGCGTCTCTGTCACGATCTCACGCAGAAGATCCAGGATCTGGGCCTGAACGGTGACGTCCAGCGCGGTTGTCGGTTCATCGGCGATCAGGACCCTGGGGCCGAGTAACATCATCATGGCAATGACAACGCGCTGACGCATGCCCCCGGACAACTCGTGCGGGTATTGCCGCATCCGCGCCTCAGGCTGGGGAATCCCGACGCGGTCCAGCATGGCGACAGCACGCCCGCGGGCGTCGTCGGTGTCGCAAAGACCGTGACTTTCCAGGGCTTCGGTCAATTGCAACCCGATGGTCAACACGGGGGTCAGGGCCGTCATGGGTTCCTGAAAGATCAGGCCAATGCCCGTGCCTCGCGGAGGCTCTGCGCCCGGCGCAAGCAGATCCTGGCCGTCGAACATCGCGACACCCCTGGCCGTAGCCTTGGGCGGCAGCAAACCCATCAGCGCCTTCGCCGTCATGCTTTTGCCAGAGCCGCTTTCGCCAACAATCGACAGCACCTGTCCCGGGGCGAGGTCGAAACTTATCCCTTCCACGAGGGTTTTGGTCCCAAGGGACACGGACAGGTCTTTGACCGAGAGCAGCGCACTCATTTGCGTTCCACCGGGTCGAGGCTTGTCCGCAAGCCATCGCCCAGAAGGTTGAAGCCCAGCACCGTTACGGCAATCGCAATGCCGGGGATCGTCATCAGCCAAGGCGCCCGATTGATGTAATCGCGCGACCCCGCAAGCATATAGCCCCATTCGGACGTGGGCGGCTGCGCCCCCAAACCGAGGAAGCTGAGGCCCGCTGCCGCCAGAATGGCGGTTGAGACGCCAAGTGTCGCCACAACGATCATCGTCGGCAGGACATTCGGCAACAGGTGTACAAGGACGAGGCGCGCAGGCCCGGCCCCTGCGGCGATGCTTGCCTCAAAGTACGGTTTCGATGTCTCGACCAATGCGGCGGCATAGCAGGTTCGCGCGTAGAACGGGATGCCCGCGACCCCGACGGCGATGACGGCGTTTTGCAGGCTGGGCCCGAGGACCGCGACGAAGCTGAGGGCGATTAGGGTCTCCGTGAACGAAAACAAGACGTCCGTGCTGCGCATCAGGATCGCCTCGATCCATCCGCGTCGGAAAGCGGCGATCATACCGACAGCCATCCCGATGGTCAGGGACATGCCCACCGCGACGGCCCCGATCAGAAGCGTAATCCGGCTTCCGAAGAGAATGCGCGAAAACATGTCACGACCGAACTCGTCGGTTCCCAACGGATGATCTCGACCCGGCGGCAAGAACCGGGCCCCCGCGCCCATCTTGTTTGGGTCATATGGGGCGAGTGCCTCGGCAAAGACCGCGCAGAGGATCAGCAGCAGGACGATGACGAGACCGATGGCACCGCTGGGGGAGGCGAGAAGGCGGCGCAAAAAACCGCGAGGTGCGGCCGATACATGCGTGTCGGTGGCCGCGCTCATGATCGCCTGATCCGTGGATCAAGCACGGCGTAAAGCGCGTCGATGGCAATGGCGACAACAACCACGACGACCGAGAACGTCAGGATAAAGCCCTGAATGATCGGGTAATCCCGCTGAAAAATCGCCTCGACCGCCATGCGCCCGACGCCGTTCCACGAAAAGATGTTCTCGACCACGATGGCCCCGCCCATCATGAACGCGAATTGCAGCCCCATCATTGTGACGACGGGCAGAAGGCCTGCCCGCAGGACGTGACGCCGCAGCACCAAAGCCTTGGGCAACCCTTTTGCAAAGGCCGTCTGCACATAGTCCTGGCTCATGACGTCAATCATCGACGACCGCGTGAGTCGCGCAAAGATCGCCGCGTTTGACAGGCCAAGGGTCAGCGCCGGCAGGATCAGGTTCAGCCAGCCGTTGCCGCTGACAGGCAGCCACCCAAGCTCTAGCGCGAAGAAGAACAGCAGCATCAGGCCAAGCCAGAAATGCGGCATCGAAATCCCGGCGATTGCCACCATCATCAACGCGATGTCGGCGAAGCTCCCCTCTCGGTAGGCCGCGAGGAACCCGATGGGAACGCCGATCAGAATGGCGATGAACATTGCGGTGCAGGCCAGCAGCAGGGTGTTGGGAAGGCGCTGCATGATCACCTCCAACACGGGCTGGCCGCCGCGGATCGTGTTGCCCAGATCGCCTTGTAGCAGCCGCTCGATATACAGTGCGTATTGCACCGGGATGGGGCGATCGAGGCCGAGGGATCGGCGCACGTCTTCGATCTGCTCGGGGGTCGTACCCTGGCTTTGGGCGTACATGATCTGCACCGGGTCGCCCGGCACTGCGTGGATCAACAGCGTCACCAGAATTGTGGTGATCCAGATGGTAAGGGCCCCCATGGCAAGCCGGGTGCCCAGAAATCGCCACATGCGATCCGCCTTTCAAAAAGCCCGGCCCGGCGCCCTTGGCCCCGGGCCGGGCAGGTCCTTATCCGCCCAGCTTCACATCCGAGAAGTTGGGATAAACAAACGGCGCGACAAAGAAGCCTTCGACTTCGGGCCGGACCGCAAAGACCCACTCCCACCCCGGCGTGTAGAGCGGCACATGAATGGCGTTCTCCAAAAGGTACTTGAAGACCTCCTGAACCTTCGCCTTGCGCGCATCGGGATCCGTCAGAACCCGAGTCTCGGCCAGCATTTCGTCCAGCTCGGGCGAGGTATAGCCGCGATACGCACCGGGCGTGTGCCACAGGGCGTGGAGGATGTCCGGATCGTACCAGGACCACGTCATCATATCCATGGACCCGGTGGTGCCTTCGGTGTTCTCATTCTCTTGCCGCACGCGGGCGTTGAGCGATCCGATATCCATGATTTCGATGCTCGCCTTGATCCCGACTTCGGCCAGTTGGGCCTGAAAGACTTCGCCCAGCTTCTGGCGATTGCCACCGGTCCAGACAAGCAGCGCGGTCTCTAACGGGTTGTCCATGCTATAGCCAAGCTCGGCGAGCAATTCCTTTGCCTTTTCAGGATCGTATGCCGGACGATACTGCGCACAGAAGTCCTGATCGTTCCCAAAGACGCCACGCGACACCGGGCAGTTTTCCTGAATGGAGAGGTCTCCGTAGATCAGACTGATTGCCGTCGCTGCATCCGTTGCGTGCGCGACGGCACGGCGGGCGCGGACATCGTTGAATGGCGGGCGATGAACGGCGAATTCCCAAAAGACGTTCTGACCGGTGTTCTCTGCCACGATGATCGACAATTCCCCTTCGTCCATGATCATCGGAACGTCATCAAACGGCGGCTCGGCTATGTGGACTTCACCGGTCTTGAGCGCGGCAAGACGGGCTTGCGGCTCGGGCACGACAGTAATAATCAGGCCATCTTCATGCGGCGCCCCGGGGTTTTCGGCCAGCTTGCCGAAGTTCTGATAATCCGGGTTCTTTTCCAGAACGATCCGGTCGCCTTTCGTCCAGGACACCAGCTTCCAAGGGCCCGAGCCGATGGCGGTTGTCGTCCCGAACCCATCGCCGTTGCTATCGCAAATGATCGACGAAAAGCTGTCGGCGAGGAACGGGATCAGCGCGACAAACGGGGTTTCCAGCGTCAACTTGATGGTCAGCGGATCGATGACCTCGGCCGCCGTGATCGGACCCCAACTGCCCTTTGTCAGGCTTGGTGCCTCTTCGTTGAAGGCCGTGTCGATGGTGTACTTGACGTCGTTCGCGTCCAGCGGCGTGCCATCGTGGCAGACGACACCGTCTTGCAGGCTGAAGGTATATTCCGTGCCGTCTTCGTTGGACTCCCACGACTTCGCGAAATGCGGCACGGGCAGGCCGTCAGCGTCCGTTGCCAACAGAGTGTCGTAAAGCAAGCTCCAGACCTGCAACGACAACGTGCTTGTTGCGCGATGCGGATCGAGTGAATCAATGTCGCCGTAGCGGGCCCAGACGATGTCGTCTGCGGCTGCCGAACTCGCCAGACCGACGACGATCGCTGCAGCGCGGATTGCGGGTTTCAATAGAGTCATTTTGGTCCTCTCTGTTCGAGCTTCGACCGCGCGGCGACCGGAACAGACCTGGCGCCTCACTGTCGGCAAAGCGTCCCCCGCGCCTGAATCGAGCTCAGACGACACGCCAATTCGTTCTGGGTTTTTTGATGGGCGACACCCCGCAGAGAAGCGTAGGGGCTCCGACAGGACCGGTCAAAAAGAACGCATAAATGACGTTTCTTTTTTCAGTTTTGACGCATTTTGCGGTGTTTCCACGGTGGAAAACCAAGCATTTGACGCCAACTAACCCGCGTCGCCCCAATCGCTGTGGATGCTGTCGATGTACCGCAATCGGTCCACGGCTCGCTGTCCCAGGCGATCCGCAACTGCCATGCAAAGGTATGTGATCACCGACACCGGGGATGCGAGGGAGTCAAAGTACGTCAGACCACTGGTTCGGCAGCGCAGAGTCACATCCGCCAGCTCGGGACCGGCGGATGTCGCCAGATCGGTGATCGATATCGTCCTGGCCTCGGCCAGGCGCGCTGTTTGCAGAATGGACCGCAGGGTGCGTGTGCGCCGACCGATGGCCAAGGCAAGAACAGAGTCAGATGGGCGGATGGACGCGAACTCTTCCGGCACCGAAAAACCGCCCAACGGGATCATGCGGATGTCCGGCTTTACCTTGATCAACTGGGCGCGCGCGAAATGCGCCAGAGGATAGTTGTCGCCAAAGCCAACCACCCAGATCTTTTCGGCGCGGGACAGATTGGTCACCGCAGTCTTGAGGTCATCGCTACGGATCGCTTCTATCGTTCTGATCAGGTTCTGAACGTCGGACGCCAGATGGTCGGCCAGGTCACGACGACCGCTGAGATTCGGGATCGGTTCGGAGTAAACGCGCTTCTTGTATTGGCTGTCGTCGCGGACAACGCGCGCCATGCGCTGCGCCGTTTTGAAGCTGGGAAACCCAAGCCGCTTGAAGAACCGCGCGGTCGTGGCCTTCGAAACCTGGGCCTGGGTCGAGATCTCGGCCGCCGTGTGCAGAACAAGGCTATCCGGATTTTCGAGGAAGTGATCCGCGAGAAGGCGCTCGGATCTGGTCAGATCGTCGAAGCATTCAAGGATCCGCTCGGACAGTCGTGCCGTTCTCTCGCCTGTGGTTCTCATGTTTGACTACTTTTGGCAGATGGTGAAACAAAGTAGTCACCTTGGCGGTGCAATGGCAAAGGAAACTGCAACATGACGTTCTCGCTTCTCGCGCGCGATCCCGACAGCGGGGCACTTGGCGGTGCTGCGGCGACCGGCAACTTGTGTGTAGGTGCATGGGTGTTGCGAGGGAAAGCCGGCGTGGGCATCTCTGCCAGTCAGGGACACCACCCAAGCACGCTTTGGGGTGAGGCCGTCCTTGAAGAAATTGCCAAAGGTGCCGCGCCGAAGGCAGCGGTTCAAAACGTCATCGATCCCGATAACGGGCGGGCATCGCGGCAGCTTCTTGCGCTGGATCAACAGGGAGAGGGCGCAGTCTTCTCGGGGGATCACAACGTTCCCAGCGTTTCAGACTTCGTGAGCCAGGGGATCTGTGCTGGCGGGAATGTGTTGTCTTGTCCGATGGTCGCGGACGCCATGGTTGGGGGATATCGTGCCTCTCGCGGAACGTTCGTTCGCAGACTGCTAGCTGGGCTGGTGTCCGGTGCGAGCGATGGGGGTGACGCCCGCGGCCTGATGTCTGCCGCGATCCTGATCGTTGCCAAAGATCATCCCCCGATCGATCTTCGGGTCGATTACGCGCAGGATCCATTGGCTGACCTTTCGGACTTGGTGAACCGCATTGAGGCGGCAGACTACGCACGCTGGATGCGGTCTTTGCCAACCGTTTTGGCCCCCTTCCCAGTGTGATCTCAAGAAGCCCCAGAGAGGGTTACTCATGGTCAGAAAACAGGTTGCGGCCCGCATCAATACCCTTATGCGAGCTTTTGGAAGCCAACGCCTTGCAACTGTGTCGCAGGCGCCGAGGGTTGGACTCGTTCGGGTTGGTCTGCTACGTCACCCGCATTCAATCAGGAGTCCGCAATGACCTTCACACGTCATCTTCGCGGCTTCGCGATTGCTATGGCAGCCACGGCGGGCATCACCGTCGCAGCAACTACCGCAAATGCTGAAGCCATAACCTTAACCGACATCGCAGGGCGCACCGTCACGCTGCCAGACGCCCCTGAAAAGATCATTCTCGGCGAAGGCCGGATGATGTACGCAGTGGCCGCCATTACTGAAGGCAACCCATTTGAAAAGATCGTGGGCTGGAAAGACGATCTAATCCTTTACGACCCCGACGCCTATCGCAAATTCAAGGGCGCGTTCCCGGAAGATGCGGAGCGCATGATCAACTTCGGCAACCCCTATGCCGGCGACTTTTCCATCGAAGCCGTGCTCGAAGCTGAAGCAGACCTTGTGTTCCTCGACGTCGGGAACCTCTTCAAAGCGGAAGAGACCGGGCTGATCGAAAAGCTTGAGAAAGTGGATGTGCCGGTCGTCTTCATCGACTTCCGCAACAATGCCACAGAGAACACCGTGCCATCACTGCTCGTGATGGGCCGCATATTTCAAGAGCAGGCCGAAACGCTGGAGTTTATCGACTTCTACATGGCCGAGATGCGCAAGGTGTCCAACATTATCGACCAGATCCCGGCCGATGAACGCCCGCTGGTGGTCCATGAAAATGCCGCTGGCTGGCAGGCTGATTTCTGTTGCTGGTCCTTCGGCCCTTACAATTACGGGCGCTTCACCGAGCTTGCGGGCGGCATGAACTATGCCTCGACGCTGGGTAATGCTTATTCGGTCGACATCAGCATGGAGGGCATCATCGAAGCTGACCCCGACATCATCTTTGGCACCGGGGCCAACTGGGCCGAAGCTCGTCCTGAAGTCGGCTCTACTCTCCTGGGCTATGAAGGCGATCCGGAAGTGAACCAGGCCCGCATCCAGGCCCTCGCCGAGCGTAACGGCTTCAAGGACCTTAGGGCGACGAAGGAAGGTAACTTCCACTCGATCTACCATCAGTTCTACAATTCGCCGTACCACTTCGTTGCGATCCAGCAGCTGGCCAAGTGGTTTCACCCCGACGACTTCGAAGACCTCGACCCTCAGGCCACCTTCGAAGAGTTGCACGAACGGTTCCTGCCGTTCGACGCGTCTGGCCAGTTCTGGGTGAGCCTGGAGAACCCCTCCTGACAGGCAGAAATGGTGCGCGGAGTGCTTCTTCGCGCACCCCTTATTGCCAGCCCTAAGCAGGACACCCCGGATCCATTACGGGGCACGTGATTTTACCGCCGTGTCCCGGTGCCCGGGGCCTCCTGCAGTCGCCCGCGGTTCTTTGGGAGGAGGCATCCCATGGCTGACCAATCAAGCTCGGGTGCGCCGGGAGTATCCGACATTGTCGGCAGTTACCGACGTCGTTCCGGCCGCCGACTTGCACTCGTGTTGCTGGCCGCATCCGTGCTTTTCACAATCGTGGTCATCGACATCATGACTGGCCCCGCGAGTCTCGAGTTCTGGCGCGTTGTGCAGGTCATCTTCGCGCCGGGCTCTGCCACGGCGAAGGAGTCGCTCATCGTCTGGGACCTGCGCATGCCCGTGGCGCTCATGGCTGTGGCTGTCGGCGCGATGCTGGGTGTCGCGGGGGCAGAGATGCAGACGATCCTGAACAACCCGTTGGCCGATCCCTTCACGTTGGGTCTGTCCTCGGCCGCGTCCTTCGGCGCGGCGGTGGCCATTACCTTGGGCGTATCCGTCATCCCCGGCGTGGGAGGGCTTCTCGTTACGGTCAACGCCTTTGTTTTCGCATGCCTGGCCTCTGGCGCGCTCTTCCTCTTCACCCGGCTGCGCGGCGTGACGCCCGAAGCGATGATCCTCGTGGGCATCGCAATGCTCTTCACCTTCAACGCGCTCCTGGCGTTCCTTCAGTACGGCGCAACCGAGCTCGAACTCGCGCAGCTCGTGTTCTGGCAACTGGGCTCGCTCGCCCGCGCCACATGGCCGAAGGTGGCGATCTGCGTCGTCGTGCTGGCGGTCGTCCTGCCCTACTTCCTTAGCCGCTCCTGGGCGCTCACGGCACTCAGGATGGGCGAAGACAAGGCTGCTGCCTTGGGCGTCAACGTCACGCTGCTGCGCCTTACCGTGCTGGCCGGGGTCTCGCTTCTCTCTGCCGTGGCCGTCAGCTTTGTCGGCGCCATCGCCTTTGTGGGTCTCGTCGGGCCCCATATCGCGCGCATCATCGTCGGCGAGGACCAGCGTGGCTTCCTGCCGCTTTCGGCGATGGCCGGGGCCCTGATCCTCTCGGGGACCTCCATCGCATCCAAGGCCATCACCCCGGGCATCATCTACCCCGTGGGCATGATCACCTCGCTCATCGGTATCCCGTTCTTTCTGTCGCTCATCCTCAGCCAGCGGAAAAGGTACTGGCAATGACGCTCACCGCCCAAGGCATCAACTTCGCCTATGGCGAGCGCCCGATCCTGCGGGAGGCAGGCTTTGCGCCGCTACAACCCGGCCAGCTCACCGCGCTTATCGGACCGAACGCCTCGGGGAAATCCACGCTCTTCCGCTGTATCGCCGGGCTCCTTAAGCCCTCAGCGGGGGAGGTGCACCTGAACGGGACCGACCTCGCCTCCCTTGCCACTCGCGTGCGGCTAAAGCGCGTCTGTTTCATGCCGCAGTTCTTCGCCGCCAACGCCGCGCTCACAGTTTTCGACGTGGTCATGATGGCCCAAAAGGACCTCAGCGGCTGGCGCGTGACCGCCCGTGACATGGAGGCGGTTGGGCAGGCGTTGCACGACGCCGGGATCGGTCATTTGTCGGAGGCGTACATTTCAGAGCTCTCCGGCGGCCAATCGCAGATGGTTTCGGTGGCGCAGGCCCTTATCCGCCGCTCCGACGCATATCTCTTCGACGAACCCACGTCCGCGCTCGACCTCCACCACCAGCTGTCGGTGCTGTCCCAGATCAAACGGGCCGTGGAGGAGCGCGGGGCCATCGGCATCGTCGCCCTCCACGACCTCAACCTCGCCGCGCGCTTCGCCGATCACCTGATCCTTCTCGATCGGGGCCGCGTACGTGCCGAAGGCTCTCCGGCGGACGTGTTGCCCCACGAAGACCTCGCCGCAACCTACGCCGTGCAAATCGAAATCACCCAAGGCCCGCGAAAGGATCTCACTGTCCATGCTTACCCGTCGTAACTTCGCCCTGTCCCTCGCCGCTCTACCCATGGGCGCCTATGCCAGCGCCGTTGTGCCCGAGGCAGAGGGCGGCAACCACTCCGTCCTCATGCTGAATGCCGACTGCAACGACAGTAACATCATCAACGTCTTCGAACCCGCGATCCTGCGTGTCGAACCCGGCGACAGCGTTACTTTCCTGGCCACCGACGCCGGCCACAACTCCGCCTCCAAGCGGGGCATGATCCCCGAAGGCGCTGAAGGCTGGAATGGTGGCGTGGACGAAGAGCTGACCGTCACGCTCACCGTGCCGGGCATATATGGATACTTGTGCCTGCCTCATTACGAGGTTGGAATGGTCGGCTTGATTGTCGTAGGGAACGATTTGTCGAACCTGGAAGCGGTCAAGAAAGTGCGCCACCCCGGCGACGCTCGCGGCAATTTTCGCGCGCTGCTTAAACAGCTAGACGCCGATGCCGGATGATAGATCCCTTGGTGATCTCATCGATTTGCGTTTGCCAACCCAATTACGGTCGTTAGTTGTAGTTTTTGATCACCAATGCAGCTCATCATGAATTGCTTGCGCATAGCAGCTGACTGCATCCGGCCCGGGGTTTTCACTGCGCCAGCGAAGCCCATAAATCTGACTGCACTTCAAACCTGCCAAGGGCAGATTGTCCGCTGCTAGCTAAATTCGCCGGAACGTTGATTTCGCGCTCGCGACCAATAACCGTAATGCGGGCTAAACGAAGGACCGAGGCTGTACTCAAGGTCGGCTTTAGGCCGTTAGCGAAAGCGACCCGGTCTTCGTAGACTTCTATGGTTTCTGCGATAGCATCTTCAATTTCAACGCCGAGGTATCGAAAGGCGCTGTCCATCTTTATGTGCTGGAGCAACGGCTGGATCACAGGATGCTGTAGGCAATCCTGTGGCAGCAATGCGCTCAACCGGTACGATGGTCAACTGGCAACGAGCGGTGGCGAAAGCCCGCTGCCACTCCTTCTCAAGTCTGATGTGCCGACACCCTTTCGGTCTTAGCCAACTCCGCCCTCGACGACTTGGCTGGGATATTGCTCGGCCCAATCGGCTAGGAATTCAGAGATGTCATCTGCTCCAGCAAGCTCAATGGCCCGACGCGGCAGTGGTACGCCTTCCATCAAGGCAAGGCGAAGGCAACTAATGTAGTCACGCTCCTTCCGTTGCGGGCAGTTCTCGGACCCGTGCAGAATGGTGGAAAGCAGGGTGCCTCCGTAGCTGTTCATGTGGGTCAGATCTGGTTTCAGCGACAACAGGAATTCCATGACTTCGGGGAGGCCCTTCCACCCGGCAACCTGAACCGGAGTCAATCCTTCGGTATCGGGGCGGTCGTTCTCGACGCCAAGGGCGACCAGGTTTTGGATATGCTCAAGTTTGCCTGGGAGATGCAGGATCATGCGGATGATGTTCCG
>JBCCXY010000038.1:0-27714 GCA_039190895.1 Pseudomonadota bacterium
GATGCGCATGGGTTGGGAGGCGAGGTTGCATTCGAGGCTGGGGACGTCTTCCGCGTCAGCCAAGCTGGTGGCAAATGGGGCCGGAATTTCTTCGAAGACAGGCTGTTGGTTAGTGCTGCGAGCGACTTGAAGGATCGCGGCGTTGTCGGTGCAGAGCAGGCGTGTGTAGACAGTTCGCTCGTCCGCGATGGCTGCGCCTGTGAAGCTCCCCGCTAGAATGCACCCTGCGATCATTGATTTCATTGGCCAGCCTCAACCGTGTTGGCCGCCGGTATGCCAGCGTTGGATTTACACGCCGATAAGGCCGTGGGCGACGAAGGCGGTGACGGCGACGAGGAGGGCGGCCATCCAGCCGGCGATGATGTCGTCGAGCATCACGCCCCAGGCGCCCGGTTGCTGGTCGGCCCATCCGATGGGCCCCGGTTTGGCGATGTCGAGGGCGCGGAAGGCGAGGAAGGCGACGAGGATGCCGGGCCAGAGGTCGGGGATGGCCGCGCCGGAGTGGGCGGCTCCAAGGGAGGCGGGGAGGAGGGCGATCCATTGGCCGACGACCTCGTCAATGACGACCTCGGAGGGGTCGTGCGTGCCGGTGGCGGCCATGTAGTCGCGTGTCGCCCAGAGGCCGATGGCGAGGGCGACGGCGGTGGCCGCCAGCAAAAGCAGCGGGCCGCCCAGGACGTGAATCGGCCAGGCCACCAGCAGCGCCGCGAGAGAGCCCCAGGTGCCCGGCGCCGGACGGATTAGGCCGACATATCCGAAGGTTGCGATGATCTTGCTCATGCTGCGGTTGTCCCGGTGGCGCGTGGCGCCGTTCCTACCGGCCAACCGAGATGTTGACAATCGCGGGCAACCATCAAGCACGTTGCCTAAAAATTAGGCGGATGCGGCTAGGGCCCGCGGCAAGCGGTCGGGATAGATTGCCTTTTATATGTGTTCCAACTAGCTCCGACATAGTTGCACAAGGATTAGGCAGTTGTTCAAAGGTAAGGCGTTCGAGGCGGGCGTGCTCCCGGTATTCCTCGCCCCGATGGCGGGGATCACGGACGTGCCGTTTCGCCGCCTTGTGCAACGCTTTGGCGCCGGTCTTGTGGTCAGCGAGATGGTGGCCAGTCAGGAAATGGTGCAGGCGAAACCGGGGGTTCGCGAGCGGGCGGAACTCGGGTTCGGGGCCGACGCGACGGCGGTGCAGCTTGCGGGGCGCGACGCGTATTGGATGGCCGAGGCGGCGCGGATGGTGGAGGCCAACGGCGCGCGGGTCATCGACATCAACATGGGGTGTCCGGCGAAGAAGGTGACGGGCGGGCTGTCGGGGTCGGCGTTGCTGCGGGATGTGGATCATGCGCTGACGCTGATCGAGGCGGTGGTGAGCGCGGTGGACGTGCCGGTGACGCTGAAGACCCGGCTGGGCTGGGATGGGGATCGGGTGGCCGGAGGGCTCGCGCAGCGGGCCGAGGCTGCCGGGGTGCGGATGGTGACAATCCACGGACGCTCTCGCTGTCAGTTCTATAAGGGCGCGGCGGATTGGGCGGCAATCCGGGCGGTGGTCGACGCGGTCGACATCCCGGTCATCGCCAACGGCGATATTGTTGATCCGTCCACAGCCCGGGCTGCGCTGACGGCGTCGGGCGCGGCGGGCGTGATGGTCGGGCGTGGGGCGCAAGGGAAGCCCTGGGCGATTGCCGAGATCGGGGCGGCCCTGTTCGGTTCGCCGAATCCGGAGGTGCCGAGGGGCACGGCGTTCGTCGACATGGTTGCCGGGCACTACGAGGACACGCTTGCGTTTTATGGCGAGGCCCTTGGGCGGCGCGTGATCCGCAAACACTTGGGCTGGTACATGGACGATGCGGGCACGTCCGCCGAGATACGCCGTGCGGTGCTGACGGCGGAGGCGCCCGAACGGGTTCTGGCCCTTTTGCCGGATGCTCTTCAGCCGGAGGCGGTGCCGGCATGAACTCACAGGTGTTTGGCGAGGCGATTTGGGCGGCGCTACCCGTCCCGGCGTTTCTGCTGGATCCGGGCGATGTGATCTCGGAAGTTAACCCCGAGGCGGAGGCCTTTCTGAACGCATCGGCACGGTCGCTGCGCGGGTCGCCCGTGTTTGACCGTATCATGATCGATGCGCCGTTGGACGATGCGTTTCGCCGGGTGCGGACGGATCGGTCGTCGTTGTCGATCAACGACGTGGATGTCGGAGGCGGCAATTCCAAGCCGCGACAGTGCAACGTACAGTTGGCGCCTGTCGTGGCAATGCCGGGCTTCGTGCTGCTGCTGCTGGAGCCGCGGGAGCTCGCCGATCGGCTTGGCCGTGCGCAGAACGTCAAGACGGCGGCGAAGTCGGCGATTGGCATGTCCGAGATGCTGGCGCACGAGATCAAGAACCCGCTCGCCGGGATCACCGGAGCGGCGCAGCTTTTGTCGATGAACCTGAGTGGCGAGGATCAGGAGATGACCACGCTTATCGTCGCGGAGGCGCGGCGCATCCTTTCGCTGATCGAGCAGGTGGAGGAGTTCGGGAACACGCGGCCGCCGGATCTGCGGGCGTGGAACGTGCACGATCTGCTGGAGCGGGCGCGGAAGGTCGCGAGCGTAGGCTTTGCCGCGCACATGGAGATCCGGGAGCATTACGACCCGTCCCTGCCGCCGTGCTTTGTGGACGGGGATCAGATGATCCAGGTGTTCCAGAACCTGATGAAAAACGCGGCGGAGGCGAGCCTGACGGGCGGCACGATCATGCTGCGGACGTTCTATGACATGTCGCTGCGGTTGCGGCGGAAGGATGGCGTGGCGGCGTTGCCGTTACAGATCGAGATCATCGATGATGGGCCGGGCCTGCCGCCCGAGATCGCCGATGACGTGTTTGAGCCCTTTGTTTCAGGTCGCGAGAACGGGACGGGGCTGGGGCTGGCGTTGGTGTCGAAGATTATCTCGGACCAGGGCGGATGGATTTCGGTGGACTCGGTGCCGGGGCGGACGGTGTTCCGCATCTCGCTTCCGGTCGCGCCGAAGGATGAGAGGAGCTAGGGCATGGACGGCACAATTCTGGTGGCAGATGACGACCGCACGATCCGCACGGTGCTGACGCAGGCGCTGACGCGGGCGGGGTGCAAGGTGCATGCGACGTCGTCCATCGTGACGCTGATGCGTTGGGTGGACGAGGGCAAGGGCGATCTGGTGATCTCGGACGTGATCATGCCGGACGGGAACGGTCTGGAGCAGTTGCCGAAGATTGCCGAGGCGCGGCCCGGGCTGCCGGTGATCGTGATCTCGGCGCAGAACACCATCATGACGGCCATTCAGGCGGCGGAGGCGGATGCGTTCGATTACCTGCCAAAGCCGTTCGATCTGCCGGACCTGATGAAGCGCGCCGCGCGGGCGTTGGACGTCAAGCGCCGCGCGCCGATGCCGCGGCCTGAGGCACCTGCTGCGGAAGAGGGGGACGATCTGCCGTTGGTGGGGCGGACTCCGGCGATGCAAGCGCTGTATCGGCTTGTGGCACGGGTCATGAACACGGATCTGTCGGTGCTGGTGACGGGCGAGTCCGGGACGGGGAAGTCTCTGGTGGCGCGGGCGATCCATGACCTGTCGGATCGGCGGACGCTGCCCTTTGTCGTCGCGGGCGCGGCAGAGATGGACGAGATGGAGGGACCGGCCACCATCATCAGCCGTGCGAAGGGCGGGACGATTCTGTTCGATGAGGTTGGGGACCTCGATGAGGAGGCGCAGGCCCGGATCGTTCGAATGTTAGACAGTTTTACCGAGGGCGGGCCGCGGATCATGGCCACCAGCCAGGCGGATCTGGAGCGGCGGATGGAGACCGGCGAGTTCCGGCAGGATCTGTTCTATCGCCTGAGCGGCGTGACCGTCGCGATGCCATCGTTGCGGGAGCGTGTGGACGACATTCCGCTGCTTGCCGAGCATTTCCTGGCGAGGGCCGAGAGGGACGGGCTGCCGCTGCGCAGGTTTGAGAGTTCGGCGATGGATATGATCCGCGCCTACAGCTGGCCGGGGAACGTGCGCCAGCTAGAAAACACGGTGCGTCGACTGGTTGTTACGGGTAACGAAGACGATATCAGCCGCGCGGAGACAGAGCTGGTGCTGGGCAATCAGCCGGCGATGGAGCCGATGGGTGGCACTGGCGGCGATCGGGATCAGCTCTCAACCTCGGTCGCGAAGCACCTGCGCCGGTACTTTGATCTGCATGGGGGCGTGCTGCCGCCGCCGGGGCTGTACCAGCGGATCCTGCGGGAGGTGGAGACTCCGCTGATCGAGATCGCTTTGGATGCAACAGGTGGCAATCAGGCCAAATGTGCCGATTTGCTTGGCATCAACCGCAATACCTTGCGTAAAAAGATCACCGACCTCGATATTAGGGTTACGCGGCGTCGCAAATTGATGTAAAGCTGCAACATAAGAGTTGCTGACCCGCAAGATTCGGAGAACAGTGACCACATATGGCGGTCGGGCCCCACGGCCCCCCAGCTAATTGAGGTGGTATAGTGGCCGGCGCAGCGCGCAGGGCAACATTCGAGAGGCTTTTGGAGCTTCGGCGGGTCAGAAGGGCCCAGAACGTCGCGACCTTCGGGCTCGTGGTGCTTGGGCCTATTTTGGCGCTGCTGACCTTCCTGGTGATGGGTCCGCTGGATCAGGGCGCGTCGACTGTGACGCTGCGCCTCGTGCTGTTGGCCGACCTTGTTTACATCCTTCTGGTGGCCGCGCTGGTGGCGGGGACCGTGGCGCGGATGATTGCGGCGCGGCGGGCTCAGTCGGCTGGGTCGAAGCTGCATTTGCGGCTCACGGGGGTGTTTGCGCTGATCGCGCTGATCCCCGCCGTCACAATGGCGATCTTTGCAGGGCTAACGGTGAACGTGGGCCTTGAAGGCTGGTTCTCGGACCGTGTGCGGGGCGTCGTGGGTGCGTCGCTGGCTGCAGCGGAGGCGTATCAGGAGGATCAGCGGCGGGATCTGGAGACGGATACGGTGGCCCTGAGGCGGTTCCTTGAGGACGCGCGCGAGGCGGATTTTTTCATTGATGAGGGGGAGTTACGGCAGCTTCTGACGCAAGCGCAGAACCTTGTGCAGCGGGGGCTGCGCGAGGCATTCGTGATCGACGGCACGGGAGAGATCGTGGCGCGGGGCGAGAAATCGTACTTGTTTGACTATGAAGACCCGGGCGATGCAGCGCTGGAGCAGGCGCGCGCCGGGGAGCTTGTGCTGATCGAGGATCTGGAGGTCAGCGAATATCGGGCGCTTACGCAGCTCGACGGGTATGCGGATCGGTATCTGTATGTCAGCCGGGACGTCGATGCGCGGATCCTGAACCTGTTGGACGACGCGGAAGAGACGGCGCGGCTGTATAACCAGCTGGAGAGTGAGCGGAACCGGATCGTCTTTGATTTCGGCATGCTTTACCTGGGCTTCGCGGTCGTTCTTATCCTTGCCTCCATTTGGTTGGGACTTTGGTTTGCAGAGCGGCTGGCGCAGCCTGTGGGCCGGCTCGCGGGCGCGGCGCAGCGGGTCGGGGCCGGTGATCTGGATGTGCAGGTGCGCGAGGAAAAGGGCGATGACGAGATCGCCATGTTGGGCCGTATTTTCAACCAGATGACGCGCCAACTTAAAGCACAGCGCGAGACGATGCTGGACACCAACCGGCGGATTGAGAGGCGGCGGCGGCTGTTTGACTCGGTGCTTTCGTCGGTGACGTCAGGCGTTGTGGGGCTGGACGATCAGGGGCGCGTGCAGTTTGCCAACCGCTCGGCTGAGCGGATCCTCCGGGATCAGGGCTTGGACGGGCGTCCGGTGGAGCTTTCGGTTGCGGTGCCCGAGTTCGGGCCGCTGCTAGACAAGCTGCGGGCCAGCAAGCACGAGGTCGCACAAGA
This sequence comes from Pseudomonadota bacterium, assembly GCA_039190895.1. Lineage (GTDB taxonomy): Bacteria > Pseudomonadota > Alphaproteobacteria > Rhodobacterales > Rhodobacteraceae > Ovoidimarina. The sequence goes on from JBCCXY010000038.1 coordinate 5,876, forward strand.
GGAAATCCGCGTCACCCGGCGCGGGCAGGTGGAGCACTTGCTGGTCCGGTTGGCCACGCGTCGCGGCGGCGATGGCGCGCTAGAGGGCTACGTGCTGGCGTTCGACGATGTGACCGATCTGGTGAGCGCGCAACGGATGGCGGCGTGGGGCGACGTGGCCCGGCGGATCGCGCATGAAATCAAAAACCCGCTGACCCCCATCGCGCTGTCGGCGGAGCGCATCCAGCGCAAGTTCGGGCCGCTGGCGGGGGACGAAGAAGAGGGGCTGCGTCAGTACACCGACGTGATCGTGCGGCAGACCGAGGGGCTGCGGCGGATCGTCGACGAGTTCTCAAAGTTCGCGCGGATGCCGGAGCCGGTGCGGCGGGCCGAAGACCTGACGGCGCTTGTCCGCGATGCGGTGATTTTGCAGGATACTGGGTTCGAACACATCGACGTGGTGGGCGATCTTCCGGACGACGCGATTTCTGCTGACATAGACCCGAATATGATCACGCAAGCGCTGACAAACATGATCAAGAACGCCTGCGAAGCCATTGAATCCTTGAAGGAAAAGGGCGTCGTCCCAGAGGGCCACCAAGGCAGGGTGCAGGTGGAGCTGCGGACGGATGGCGACGTGGCGAAAATATTTATTAGTGACAACGGGATAGGCTTGCCCGAGGACAGGACGCGCCTGTTCGAGCCCTATGTCACGACGCGGGAGAAGGGCACCGGGCTGGGCCTTCCGATCGTCAAGAAGATCATCGAGGAACACGGCGGCACTTTGGCGCTGATGGACGCGGATCCTGACCCGGTGGGACAGGTCGGCGCGCGGGCGGAGATCAACCTACCGCTCGTGAAACAACAAGGCGGAACTTGAGGCAGAAGACAGAAGGATAAAAACAATGGGTGATATTCTGATCGTCGACGACGAGCGCGATATTCGCGAGTTGATCGGAGACATTCTGAGGGACGAGGGGCACACGGCGCGCCTTGCAGGCACCTCGGACGAAGCGATGGCGCAGATCAACAAGGAGGCGCCGGAGCTTCTGATCCTCGATATCTGGCTGAAGGACAGTCAGATGGACGGGATCGACATCCTGAAGACGGTCAAACGGGACAATCCGGAAGTGCCGATTGTAATCATCTCGGGCCACGGGAACATCGAAATCGCGGTCGCGGCGATCAAGCAGGGCGCGTACGACTTCATCGAGAAGCCGTTCAACATCGACCAGTTGATGGTCGTCATTGGCCGTGCGCTTGAGACGTCGCGCTTGCGGCGCGAAAACGTGGCGCTGAAGCAGCAGGACACCACGTCAGCCGAGATGCACGGCGCATCGAGCGCGTTCAAGGCGCTGAAATCTCAGCTTGAAAAGGTGACGGCGTCAAACGGCCGGGTGATGCTGACTGGTCCAGCGGGCTGCGGGAAAGAGACCGCCGCTCGGTTCGTGCATTCGGAAAGCCCCCGGTCGCATGCGCCGTTTGTGACGGTGTCGTCAGCGTCGATTGCGCCGGAGCGGATGGAAGAGGTGCTGTTTGGGCGCGAGACTCCGGAGCGGGGCGTGGAGAGTGGCCTGTTGGAGCAGGCGCATGGCGGGTTCCTGTACTTCGATGAGGTCGCGGATATGCCGCTGGGCACACAGTCGAAGATCCTGCGAGTGCTGACTGAGCAGCAGTTCACCCGCGTCGGCGGTGTCGACAAGGTGCGTGTGGATATCCGGGTCATGTCGAGCACAAACAGGGACTTGGCCGCCGAAGTTGAGAATGGAAGCTTCCGGCAAGAGCTGTACCATCGCCTGAACGTCGTGCCGATCACGGTGCCGTCGCTGGAAGAACGGCGCGAAGATATTCCACTGCTTGCGGATTACTTTGTGCGGGTGCTGAACGAAGAGCAGGGACTGCCCTTGCGGAGCCTCAGCGACGAGGCGCAGGCCTTGCTTCAGACGATGCCGTGGCCCGGCAACATCCGGCAACTCAAGAACGTCATGGAGCGGGTGCTGATCCTTGGGCCCGACAAGGGAGAGATCGGCGCGGATGAGTTGCCGCAAGGCGAAAGCAAGGGCGCAGGTGAGGGCGGTCTGGTCCTCTCGGGTGGACTGGCAACGTTGCCGCTGCGCGAAGCGAGAGAACTGTTCGAAAGGGAGTATTTGCTGACGCAAATCAACCGGTTTGGGGGCAATATCTCTCGCACAGCGAGCTTTGTCGGGATGGAGCGGTCGGCGCTGCATCGCAAGCTCAAAAGCCTCAACGTGGTCACGTCGAACAAGTCGGGCACCCGCGTGGCCCATGTCGAGGAAGAGACAGCGGACGCTGAGTGAGCGGAAGCTGAATTGACGGCCACCCCCCGCGTCTGCCATGCCGGGCGCGCGGGGGCTGTGCCGGAGGGCGCATGAAGGTCATTATTTGCGGCGCGGGCCAGGTTGGCTGGCAGATTGCGCGCCACCTGTCGGGCGAGGCCAACGACGTCACCGTCGTCGACCGGAACCCCGATCTCGTACAGCGCGCGACGGATACGCTGGACGTGCAGGGCATTGCGGGCTTTGCGAGCTATCCCGACGTGCTGGACCGGGCGGGTGCGCGCGACGCGGATATGCTGATCGCGGCGACCTATTCGGACGAGGTGAACATGGTCACCTGTCAGGTCGCGCATTCGGTGTTCGACGTGACGCGGAAGATCGCGCGGGTGCGTTCGCGGAGTTACCTGATCCAGGCGTATTCCGACCTGTACCGGCGTGATCACATGCCGATCGATGTGATCATCTCCCCGGAATACGAGGTCGCGGAGGCGGCGTTGCGGCGTTTGTCGGCCCCGGCGGCGTTCGAGACGCAGATGTTCCTTGACGGAGGCGCGCAGCTTCTGGGGCTGCATCTGGATGCGGACTGCCCGGTGCTGGACACGCCGCTGCGGCAGCTTTCGGACCTGTTCGTGACGTTGCGGGCGACGGTTGTGGGCATCCGCCGGAAGGGGCGGCTGTTCTCGCCCGATCCGGGGGACCAGCTTTTTGCGGACGATGAGATCTATGTCTTCAGCCATGTGGAGGACGTGGATCGCACGTTTGAGATTTTCGGAAAGTCTCTGCGGGCGCAAAAGCGCGCGGTGATTGTGGGCGGCGGGAATGTCGGCCTGCAGGTGGCGCAGGCGCTGGAGGCGCGGGCCGACCGGTTGCGGGTCAAGGTCATCGAGAAGGATCGGGGCTGCGCCGAGAGGGCCGCGGATGCGCTGGAGCGGACGATTGTGCTGAACGGCGACGGGCTATCGCGCGAGTTGCTCAATGAGGCCGGAGTGGATCGGGCCGATGCCCTGCTGGCGGTGACGGATGACGACAAGACGAACCTGCTGGCGGCTGTTCGGGCGAAGACCGAGGGGTGTCCGTTTACGATCTGCCTCGTGAATGACGAGACGCTGGTGCCACTGCTCGCACCCCTGAAGATCGACGCGTATATCAACCCGCGCGCGACGACGGTGTCGTCGATCCTGCGGCACATCCGGCATGGCCGGGTGCGGGGCGTGTATTCCATCGGCGAGGCCGAGGCCGAGGTGATTGAGGCGCAGGTGCTGTCGACCTCGCCGATTTCGGGCAAGGCCATCCGCGACGTGGATTTCCCTGAGGGTGTCCGGGTTGGCGCGGTAATGAAGGGGAAGAAGGTGCTGCGGCCAGTGGGGGACACGCGCATCGAAGAGGGCGACGTGATCGCACTGTTCGCGATGTCGGCCGATGTGCCCGAGGTCGAGCGCCTGTTTCAGGTCTCGATCGACTTTTTCTGATGCTCAGGCGGCTCGCGTCGCAGCCGCTGATCGTGCTGGTCATGGGGATCGGTGCGATCTCGATGCTGGTGCCCGCGATCCATGCCGAGGCGATTGGCGACCATCATGTCGGGCGGGCGTTTTTCTATTCGTCGCTGTTGTTCATGATCTTCGTGACGATGATCGCCATCGCCGTTGCCGGGCGGCCCATCCGGCGGCGGGAGCGGAGCCACCTGATCACCATCGTCGCCACCTTCACGTTACTGCCGCTGATGCTGGCGGTGCCGGTTGTCGAGGCGATGGGCAACACCACGTTCTTCAATGCCTATGTTGAGATGGTGTCTAGCCTGACCACCACTGGCGCGACGCTGTTCGCGCCCGAGCGGTTGGCACCGTCGGTGCATCTGTGGCGGGCGCAGGTGGGCTGGATGGGCGGCTTTTTCGTATGGCTGACAGCGGTGGCCATTCTGGCGCCGCTGAACCTCGGTGGGTTTGAGGTGCGCAGTTCGGCGTCCGAGATCGGGCAGGGCGCGTCGGGCGCGACGCCGATCACGCGGGTGGCGGACCTGTCCGAGCGGGTGACGCGGTTTGCGCTGCGGCTGTTCCCGATCTACCTGAGCCTGACGGTGCTGCTGTGGGCGCTGTTGTACATTACGGGCGACACCCCGTTGGTTGCGCTGTGCCATGCGATGTCGACGCTCGCGACGTCGGGCATTTCGCCCGTCGGGGGGCCGATCGGCGAGACGGCGGGCACTGGCACCGAGATATTGGTTTTCATCTTCCTGATCTTCGCGCTGAGCCGGATGACCTTTTCGGCGGATGAGCGGCCCGAGGGATGGCGGTCGCTGCCGCAGGATCGAGAGCTTCGGATCGGGTTGCTTTTGGTGGTGGCGGTCCCGGTGCTGCTTGTCGGGCGGCATTGGCTGGGCGCGTTCGAAGTGACGGGCGAGACCAGCCTGCCTGAGATGCTGCGCGCCTTGTGGGGCAGTGCGTTTACGGTGCTGTCCTTCCTGACCACCACGGGGTTCGAGAGCGTTGAGTGGACGGCGGCGAAGAACTGGTCGGGGCTGGGAACGCCCGGGTTGATCCTCATGGGGCTTGCGCTGCTGGGCGGTGGCGTGGCCACGACGGCAGGCGGGGTGAAGCTTTTGCGGGTGCACGCGCTGTATCAGCACGGCCTGCGCGAGATGGAGAAGCTGGTGCATCCCAGTTCCATCGGCGGATCGGGACAATCCGCGCGGCGGATGCGGCGGCAAGGGGCCTATGTCGCGTGGATTTTCTTCATGCTCTTTGCAATGTCGATTGCCGTCGCCACGACGGCTTTTGCTGCCGCAGGCGTGGCCTTTGACGAGTCAATTGTGCTTACAATTTCAGCACTCACGACAACGGGACCATTGATCACCGCCGCAGGGCCGGAAGTAATTGACCTTGCCGCCGAGGCGCCGCTGGTTCGGGGGATCTACACCTTCGCAATGGTTGTCGGGCGGCTTGAAACGCTGGCGATTATTGCATTGCTCAACCCGGATTTCTGGCGGACGTAGCCGCAGTGCAGAGCGCTTTGTCTCAGAATCGGCGCGGTATGGGACTAAAGGCGCGTAGCCACTCTCATTTTTGGGGGTTGGCTTCCCGGAAAAACTCGCCTCATAGTGGCGACAAAGACTGCACCTGTGCGGGACAGTGCATATAACAAGGCTAAACACTCATGGCTTCGGACAGACAGAACCTTCAGGACGCGTTCCTGAATCACGTCAGGAAGACAAAGGTTCCGGTGACAATATTCCTCATCAACGGTGTGAAGTTGCAGGGAGTCATCACGTGGTTTGACAATTTCTGCGTTTTGCTGCGCAGGGATGGTCAGTCGCAGCTTGTCTACAAGCATGCAATTTCGACGATCATGCCGTCGCAGCCGATCAGCCTGTACGAGGGTGAGGAATAGCCACTTCGACTGACAGACCGTCCGGCGTGATGCGTGCGGCGGTCTTGCATCCTGACATTCAGAATGCCCGAGGGGGGCGTGATCCGGAGGCGGCTTTGGCCGAGGCAGAGGCGTTGGCGCACGCGCTGCCCGAGCTTGATGTGCTGTGGGCCGACTTGGTGCGTTTGCCGAAGGCGCAGCCGGGGATGCTGTTCGGGTCGGGGAAGATTGAAGAGCTGAAGGCGCGGTTCAAGGCCGACGAGGTCGGGCTGGTGCTGGTGGATGGGCCAGTGACCCCGGTGCAGCAGAGGAACCTTGAGCGGGCATGGGGGCTGAAGCTGCTGGATCGGACGGGGCTGATCCTCGAAATCTTCGCGGACCGAGCGCAGACGCGGGAGGGCGTGCTGCAGGTGGAGCTTGCGGCGCTGAGCTATCAGAAAACGCGGCTGGTGCGCGCCTGGACGCACCTGGAGCGGCAGCGGGGCGGTCTGGGCTTTGTCGGCGGTCCGGGTGAGACGCAGATCGAGGCGGACCGGCGCGCGATCAACGAGGCCATCGGGCGAATACGGCGGCAGTTGCGAAAGGTCGTCAAGACAAGGGGCTTGCACCGGGCGGCGCGGGCGAAAGTGCCGTATCCGGTGGTGGCGCTCGTCGGTTACACGAACGCAGGCAAGTCGACGCTGTTCAACCGGCTGACCGGAGCGCAGGTGATGGCGAAGGACATGCTGTTTGCGACCCTCGACCCGACGATGCGCGCCGTTGGGCTGCCCGGCGGGATGGAGGTAATCCTGTCGGACACGGTTGGCTTTATCTCGGACCTGCCAACGGAACTGGTGGCTGCATTTCGCGCCACGCTGGAAGAGGTTTCGGCGGCAGATCTGATCCTGCACGTGCGCGACATGGCCCATGCCGAGACGGAGTCACAGGCCGACGACGTGCGCGCAATCCTGGCCGATCTGGCAGGCCAGGAGGCGCGGGTCGTGGAGCTGTGGAACAAGGTCGATCTGCTGGACGCCGAGCGGCGCGGGGCGCTGGAGACGGTGGCGGCGCGGACGGATGACGTGCTGACGCTGTCGGCGCTATCGGGGGACGGCGTGGAGGCCACGATGGCCGCTGTGGCCGAACGGCTGGACGAGGCGCGGACGGAAGAGGTCGTGGACCTTGGTTTCGCCGAGGGGCGGGCCCGCGCGTGGCTGCACGAGGCCAGAGTCGTTGCGGATGAGGCTCAGGCCAACGACGGCTGGCGTGTCTCGGTCCGCTGGACGGCCCGGCAAAAGGCGCAGTTTGCGGAATTGCGGTGAGGGCAGGGGCTACCCGACTTCCCGTAACCGCTTGAACAGGCTGGACGTATCCCAACGCCCACCGCCCATCTTCTGCACATCCTTATAGAACTGGTCCAAGAGGGCCGTGATCGGCAGGCTTGCGCCGTTTTCTTCGGCGGTCCGCAGGCAGATATCTAGGTCTTTCCGCATCCAGTCCACGGCGAACCCGTGGTCGAATTTGCCATCCATCATTGTCTCATGCCGGTTGGCCATCTGCCATGAGCCTGCCGCGCCCTGGCTGATCACCTCAACCACGGCTTTCATGTCGAGGCCGGCTTTTTCGCCGAAATGCAGCCCCTCGGACAGGCCCTGCAACAGGCCCGCGATGCAGATCTGGTTCACCATTTTCGTGAGCTGCCCGGCGCCGCTGTCGCCCATGCGCTTGCAGGCCTTTGCGTAGACCTGCATCACCGGCTCGGCCTTGGCATAGACCTCCGCGTCGCCGCCGCACATGATCCCAAGCTGGCCGTTTTCGGCCCCCGCCTGACCGCCGGACACGGGCGCATCGACGAAGCCGACCCCATTGGTTTTCGCCGCCTCATAGAGCTCGCGCGTCACGGCCGCCGAAACCGTTGTGTGGTCGACGAACACGGTGTCTGCCGTCATCCCGGCCAATGCGCCATCCGCCCCGAGGACGACAGAACGCAAGTCGTCGTCGTTGCCGACGCAGGCCATGACGAAATCCTTGCCGTCTGCCGCCTCACGCGGTGTCGCCGCCGTCGCACCGCCGTGCTGCGCTGCCCAGTCCTGGGCCTTGGCCGCCGTGCGATTGTACACGGTCACCGCATGCCCGGCGGCTTGCAGGTGCCCGGCCATCGGATACCCCATGACGCCCAATCCCAAAAAAGCAATGTTCGCCATGCTTCCCTCCGTCCTGAAAATGACCTAGCTTTCGGCCTACCTAAAGATGCGACCAACGGCGTCAACTCGAGCAGACACATGACCCGCCTCTTTCGATGGCTTGTGCGGATTGTGACCGGAGTGCTTTTGCTGGCCTTCGGGACGTTTCTGCTTGCCTACTGGTTCGCGGGCCGCTCGATCCCGGATTACACGGCCGCGATCATCACGGATGGGGTGACTGCCGAGACGGAGATCGTGCGCAACAACGCCAATGTGCCGCACATCCTCGCGACCACGGACAGCGACGCGTACTTCGCGTTGGGCTTTGCGCATGCGCAGGACCGGCTGTGGCAGATGGTGACGCTGCGGCGGACGGCGCAGGGGCGCCTGTCCGAGATCTTTGGCATCCGTACCGTGCAGGTCGACGACCTGATGCGGCGGTTCGACCTGTACCCACTCGCCATCCAGTCGACGCTGGAACAGGACGACTACACGACCATGGCGCTGGAGGCCTATGCCGCCGGCGTCAACGCCTGGCTCGAAGAGGTGAATGCCGGCGCACGGGGCCGGGGCGCGCCGGAGTTCTGGCTGTTCCCGCCGCAGATCGCGCCGTGGCAGCCTGCGGATTCCATCGCCATCGGCAAGCTCATGGCGCTGCGCCTGACCGGGTCGGCGCGGGATGAGGTGCTGCGCGCGCGTGTTTCGCTTTTGCTGGACGAAGACCGGTTGTCCGACATTCTGCCCGATACGCCAGGGCCGGGCATCGCCGCGTTGCCCGAGTACGCCGAACTCTTGCGCGACATGCCGGTGCGGGAGGCGTCGGCGCAGCCGCATGATCCGCTGGACCCGATCCTGCCCGGTGGCTTCGCGGGTGCCTCCAACGCCTGGGCGGCTGCGCCGGACCGGTCGGCCTCGGGCGGGACGCTGCTGGCCAATGACCCGCATCTGGGCTTCGACGCGCCGAGTGTGTGGTACCTCGCCCGGCTCAATCTTGATACTGGTGGGGTGATTGGTGGCACCATTCCCGGCATTCCCGCCGTTCTTGTGGGCCGAAATACGTCCATCGGCTGGGGCCTGACCGCGACGCATCTGGACGATCAGGACGTCTATATCGAGCGTCTGAACCCCGAGAACCCCGAAGAGGTGATGACCCCCGATGGTTGGAAGCCCATGGCAAAGCGGCAGTCCATCATCCAGATCGACGGGCGCCAGCCCGAGACGCTGACGCTGCGCTGGTCGGACAACGGGCCGATCCTGCCGGGGCATCACATGGACCTCGCCTCGATCACGCCGCCCGGCCACGTCGCCTCGATGAGCTGGACGGCCCTGTCCCCCCGCGACACGTCCATCGGCGCCGCCCTTGGCCTGATGCGCGCCGGGTCGCTGGATGAGGCGCTGGCAGCGGGCGAAAAGCACGTCGCGCCCGCGCAGAACCTGACCGTGGTCGACGGCGAGACCATCGCGCTGAAAGTGATCGGCCAACTGCCCCGCCGCAGTCCCCGGCACCAAAGTCGCGGGCGCCTGCCATCGCCCGGGTGGCGCGCCGACAACCGCTGGCAGGGTGCCTTTCCCTACTCCGACAACCCGGAGTTTGTGGCGCCCGAGGGCGGCATCCTTGGGAACACGAACAACAAGGTCATCGACCGCCCCTATCCGCGTCACCTGTCGTTCGACTGGGGCGACACGCAGCGTGTGCAGCGCTGGCGCCGTCTGATGCAGAACCGCGAGGTTCACACCCGCGACAGCTTCATCGAAACCCAGCTCGACACCGTGTCCTTCACCGCGCGCGCGCTGCTGCCGCTTGTCGGTCGCGACCTGTTCTTCACCGGCGACCCCGCGCCCGAGGGCACTCCCGAACGCTTGCGTCAAGACGCGCTCGACCTGCTCGCCAACTGGAACGGTGAGATGAACGAACATCTGCCGGAGCCCCTGATCTACGCCGCGTGGATGCGTGAGCTGCAGGACCGCCTGATCCGCGACGAACTTGGCGGAGAGCTGGCAGCCAAGTTCACCCATGTCGAGCCGGTGTTCATTGAGCGCGTTTTCCGCAATGTCGACGGTGCGGGCAAATGGTGCGATGTCCTGCATTCGACCGAGGTCGAGACGTGCTCCGAGATTGCCCGGCAGGCCCTGGACGACGCGCTTTTGTGGATCTCGGCCGAGCATGGCTCTGCCCTTGCGTCCCTGCGCTGGGGCGATGCGCATCAGGCGATCCATAAGCACCCGGTGCTGGGCGAAACGCTCGCGCTCGACTGGATCGTGAACATCTATCAATCGACGTCCGGGGGCGACAACACGCTGATGCGCGGGCGCACAAGCGGGAGGGGCGAAACGCCGTTCCAGAACGTCCACGGCGCCGGATATCGCGGCGTCTATGACTTTGCGGATCCCAACAGCTCCGTCTTTATCATCGCCACGGGGCAGTCGGGCCACCCGCTGTCGCGGCATTATGACGACCTTGGCGAGTTGTGGCGCCGGGGGGAGTTCATCCCGATGTCGCTTGACCCCCAACTCGCCCGTGCCGCTGCCGTGGGCGTCACGCGCCTTGTGCCGCAAGCCAGCAACACCACAAGATGAGGTCCTGCCTTCGCCTACTTTTGGCCATAACCGTCCGTTACTATCCCGTAAAAGCAGTGAAAAAAGAGCGGCAAGGTTATGAAAAAGCAACTCATCGCCCTTTGCGCATTGGCAACGCTTGCAGGCTGCAGCGGTCAGTGGTCCACGAATTACGAAACCCCGATGTCCCCCGCGGTGACACGCGGCTGGACCGTGAACGACGTGATCGTCCAGGTCCCGGCGACGCTATCGGTGTCTGACGCCAACACGCTGGCGCCCGACGCCGACATCGTCTGGCACGGCGACGCGCCGGGCGACCGCCGCGCCCAGGTTGCGGCGATCCTTGAGCAAGGGATCATGCAAGGCGCCAGGGGATTGTCGGGTGACAAGCCCGTAACGCTGGTTGTCACTGCGCAAGAGTTCCACGCCGTTACCCCTGCCGCCCTGTCCAGGGCGCCGAACGCGGTGCACAACATTTCTTATTTTGTGCAGGCCTACTCGGCCGATGGGGAGCCATTGACCGAGCCGCAACTGATTGAGGCCGACCTTCAGGCTCTCGTCGGCGGTCAGGCCATCACGGCAGCGCAGTCCGGCCAGACGCAGAAGTCGCGCATCACGGCGCACGTATCCCGCGTAACGGCTGGCTGGCTTGGCCTCGGCCCTGACGTTCGCGGCAGCTTCCGCTCTATAGGCCGCTAAGCCTCTGGAGGGAGCATTCTCCCTCCGCTTTAGACTGCTGCGGTGCTTTCTTAGGCAGATGCGGTGCTAAGGGGTTGAGGCGCGTTTGGATTCCGGGTTGTCTGGCCAAGGGCTAGGCGAGGGCGGTCATCATCGCGAACGGGTTGGATACAGAGGCGCGCCGCGGGCTTTTGCTGGTGGGCGCCCCGGCGCTGTATGCGCTGGCGCTTCTGGCGGTGCCGTTGACGGCGATTTTCCTGTTCAGCTTCTGGAGCCAGGACTTTCTGGAGATCGACCGGACGCTGACGCTGAAGAACTATGACGAGGCGGTGTCGGAACCGCTGTATCGGCTGCTGCTGGGGCGGTCGCTGCTGATTTCGGGCTGTGTGACGCTGGTGACGGTGCTGCTGGCGTTTCCGATTGCGTATTACGTCAGTTTCCACGTAGCGCCGAAGCGGAAGTCGCTGTGGCTGTTCCTGATCACCATCCCGTTCTGGACGTCATATCTGGTGCGGGTCTTTCTGTGGAAGGTGATCCTGGGGTTCAATGGTGTGGTGAACTCTGGCCTGCAAGGGCTTGGGATTATTGAGGAACCGCTGACATTCATCCTCTACAATCCCAATGCTGTCGTGATCACTCTCGCGCATGCGTTTGCGCCGTTTGCCATTCTGCCGATCTTTGTGGCGTTGGAGCGGATTGATCGCTCGCTGCTGGAGGCGTCGCAGGATCTGGGCGAGAGCAAGCTGACAACGTTCTGGCGGGTGACCCTGCCGCTCGCGATGCCGGGAGTCGTGGCGGCGGTGCTGATCGTGTTCATTCCGACCGTGGGTGATTATGTGACGCCACGGCTCGTTGGAGGGCCGAACGGGCTGATGATCGCCAACATGATCCAGACACAGTTTCTGAAGATCAACAACGCGCCGATGGGGGCGGCGCTGGCGGTTATCTCCATGGCGGCGGTAACGGTGATCTCGCTGCTGTTCGTGTGGCTCAATCGGCGATGGCTGCGGGGGCAGAGCCGATGAGGGGGCGCGGGCTGGCCGTTTATGCGGTGCTCTACCTCGTGTTTCTGTATGCGCCGGTGATCCTGCTGCCGCTATTTGCGTTCAATGACTCGACGATCATCGCGTTCCCGCTGAAGGGGTTCACGACGAACTGGTTTGCGGAGCTGACGACGATTGAGGCGCTGCATACGGCGACGCTGAATTCGCTCTTCATCGCCGTGGTGACGGCGGTTTTGTCGACGACGCTGGGGATTTTGGCGGCGCGGGCCAGGACGCGGTATCGGTTTCCGGCGAAGGGCGGGATCATGGGGATGATCATGCTGCCGCTGGTGCTGCCCGAGATCATCGTGGCCGTGTCGCTGCTGGTTGTCGTGGTGCAGATTGTCGGCGCCGATCTGTCGCGGTGGACGGTGATCGGGGCGCATACGTTGATCTGCACGCCGTTCTGCATCGCGATCCTCAACTCGTCGTTCCAGAACCTTGATGCGTCGCTGGAGGAGGCTGCGGTTGACCTGGGCGAGACGCCCCTGTCGACCTTCCGGCTGATCACTCTGCCGCTGGTGGCGCCCGGGATTATCGCCTCGCTGCTTATTGCGTTCACGATCTCGCTGGACGAGTTCATCATCGCGTTCTTCTTGACGGGGTCAGAGCCGACCCTGCCGGTCTACATCTGGGGGCTCTTGCGGTTTCCCCAGCGGTTGCCAGTGGTTATGGCGTTGGGGACGATCCTTGTGACGCTGTCCATCGTGCTTTTGATCATCGCCGAGTACTTCCGCCGAAGGGGTGTCCGGAGGGCCGGGAAAGAAGACACCGGAGGGTTCCTGTGAGCGAGACCAAGCCGCCCATCATCACGCTCAGGGCCGTGAACAAGTACTATGGCGACTACCACGCGCTGCGGGGGATCGATCTGGAGATTGCGGAGGGCGAGTTCTTTTCACTGCTTGGCCCGTCGGGGTGCGGGAAGACGACCCTATTGCGGACGATTGCGGGGTTCGAGGACGTGTCGTCGGGCGTGCTGACGCTGGATGGCAAGGACATGGCCGGGGTGACGGCGAACAAGCGGCCGACGAACATGGTGTTCCAGAGTTACGCGATTTTTCCGCATCTGACGGTGGCCGAGAATGTGGGTTTCGGGCTGCGGAAGTCGGCGATGTCGAAGGCCGAGAAGGCGTCGGCTGTCGGTGAAGCGTTGGAGATGGTGGGCCTTGGTGGATATGGCGCCCGTGCGGCGCATGCGCTGTCGGGGGGGCAACGGCAAAGGGTTGCGCTGGCGCGGGCGCTGATCCTGAAGCCCCGCGTGCTGTTGCTGGATGAGCCGCTGTCGGCGCTGGACAAGAAGCTGCGCGAGCAGATGCAGGTGGAGCTGATGCGCCTGCAGCGGGCCGTTGGGATCACGTTCATTCTGGTGACGCACGATCAGGAGGAAGCGCTGATCATGTCGGACCGGATCGCGGTGATGTTCGAGGGCGAGATCGCGCAGTTGGACGAGCCCGAGGATTTGTACCGGCGCCCGAAGGACCGGCGCGTGGCGGAGTTCATTGGGGTGATGAACTTCCTCGACGCGACGGCGGAGGCATCGGGGAGTGCCCTGGTTCTGGACGTGGCCGGGCTTGGCAGCGTCGAGGTGCCGGCGGAGCAGGTGCTGGGCGGTGCCGAGGCGGGCAAGGTTGCAGTGGGGATCCGGCCGGAGTCGATGGCGATCCTTTATGAGGCGCCCGAGGAGGAGGCGACGCCGAACGTACCGATGACCGTGCCGCAACCCGACGAGCGCGGGCGGGTTCGGTCCGGGGCGAAGTCGCTGGGCGAGGCGCTGTTGCGGTTTGCGGGGGGCAAGTCGGACGCGCAGAAGGAGGAGGTCGCGCCCGAGAGCGGGCGGCGAACGGCGTGGGCGACGGTGGAGGAGGTCGTGTATTACGGGGACATGACGTATTACGACGTTAAGTTTGACGGGGCGGATGCGACCATTACGATTTCGATGAAGAACTATGTGGATCGGCCAGTGTTGTGCGTGGGTGCGCGGACGCGGGTGTCGTGGGATGCGCGGTCTTTGGTGGTGTTGCCGGGATAGTTTCCAGGCCGCGCCGTCGACGGGCCCAGGACCGGCGATCCTTCCCTTTGCGCAAAGTGCTTTATGGCCATCGTGTCGCCGTCGATCTGAGCGATGCGCTGGCGGAGATCAATCGCCGGGCCAGGAGTGGGCCCGGCGATGGCGCGGCGGCCTACGGCCTTGATTCCGCGCCACGAGACGCTCCTCGGTTGGTGTTCAAAACGCTCTTGCGGCTAGCTGAGGATCACGCCGAAAATCACGCACATCAGGCCGATTGCGCTGACCGCGAGGGCTCCGAGGTTGGTGGCGGTCAGGCGCTGGAGGCGGGCTTTCATGGCGTCGTCGTCAAGGCCGGAGGCTTGCGCTCGCCGGGCCGCCAGGATGACCCAGACCAGGCCAGCCAGACCCAGAAGCGTGATGCCCGTTCCGATCCACACAAGAATATCCATGCCGTGGCGCCTAGACCGCCCGCTGCGGGCATGCAAGCCCTTGCGGGGTCGGGGGCCGCACGGTAGGCAGGCCGCCTGTCCGAGCAGGGGAGCCCAGCATGACCGACGCCAGTGTCATCGAAGACGACAAGCCCGAAACCTATCGTGTTGCCGCCGACGAACTCCGCCAGTTTATCGAGCGGTTTGAGCGGCTGGAGGCCGAGAAAAAGGACCTCGCCGATCAGCAGAAAGAGGTGATGGCCGAGGCGAAAGGGCGGGGCTACGACACCAAGGTCATGCGCAAGGTGATCGCCCTGCGGAAGCGCGATGCGAACGATATCGCAGAGGAAGAAGCGGTGCTTGACATGTACAAGCAGGCGCTGGGCATGAGCTAGGGCGCTAGGACGGTCACGTCCGGCAGGGTTGCAATCTTCTCGACATCGGCATCGTAGGCGTCGGTGAGGTCGTCGATCAGGTCCTGTGTCCAGTCGGGCAGGCTGATCTCCTGCTCGATCTCGTCCTCTTTCGCATATTCGTCGATCAGCGCGGTGAGGATGTTGAAGCGTTCCGTCTCGGTGAGGTCGTCGGTCAGCTCGTCGACCATCGCGTCGACGCCCTCGTCGGTTAGCAGCGTGCGTATCAGGTCAGTGTCGCCGGTCAGCGGCACAGTCTCGTCAACGCCAGCGACTGTGCGCATGATCTCGGGCCACAGGAGCGGGGCATCCTCGTCGCACCAGACGAGGATCGGCGCATCGGGATTGGCCTGGCGCAGGCCGTGGACGGTTTCGAACCAGCTGAGCTGGAGCGGATCAGTGTCGGAGAGTGCCGCCTCGGTGACCGACGTGTCCTCCTGCCGCTCGGTCAGGGCGGGCAGGAACGTCGCAACATTGCGGAGGGTCAGGGCGAACCCCGGTTCGGCAGCGGGGATCGTGGCGGGCAGCCAGGCGCTTTTGGCGATCTCGCCGTAAAGCATGTTGCCTAGAAGAACGTTGTCGGGCGTGCAGAGGAAGTTTTCATTGGACAAGATGATCCGCTGTGGCGCGTCGAAGTCTAGCACGGCGTCGAGGATCACGTCCTGCGTCTCGGCCGATGCAGGGGCGCCTTGCAGCTTGTCCACGACCTCGGCCAGCGTCCGGCGATAGCGTCCGGGGCCGGGCACGGCCACGCCGTTATGGGCGAGAACGTCACGGTTCTTGAGAAGCGAGCGGATCAGGCGGTCTTGCCCCGTGCAATGCGCACCGATGTGAAAGATGAGCTGCATTGTCCCGCCTTGTACGCGCCTGCTGCGTATGGGGCGAGCCTATCCCATGGATGGATGCATCAAAAGCGATGGATCGAAGTTGGCAGGCTTGCGTGTGAGCCGCGCACCTCTTAAACGGGCGCCTGTGCCCCTATAGCTCAGCTGGTAGAGCAACTGATTTGTAATCAGTAGGTCCGCGGTTCGAGTCCGTGTGGGGGCACCATAGAAATCACTTGGTTAGCAGGAACTGGAGGGAGGGCTAGGCTCCCTTTAGGCGCCCCATCAAAGCTCATCTCACTGCGCCATGCTCCCCGGTTCGGCGACTTCGATCCGCGCTTTGAACTTTTTCGCCACTGCGCGGCATGAAAGCCAGCCGTTTGTGAACTGCGCAGCGAAAATGAAAGCGCATTTCACAGGTCGCGAACAAGGCGGCCACGATTTTCTCTAGAACTGGCCCTTACTCCGGATCCCACACCCGTTTTCCATGATTGCAGCAACCTCATAAAAATCGACCTCAGACGATGAATTCCCGAATATCATTTCCGCTTTGCGCCAAATTGTTGCCCCATTAGCCAGTAATGACGGGTCGGACGCAGGTGAGGTAGAGCATTAAGGGCTTCGGGCGATGAGCGACGTCACACAAAACGTGCATACGGACAATAGCTTACCATGGATCCGAAATGCGCAGTTCGACATGGTCTTTATCTGGGGACTGCTTGCCATTGCAGCCCTGACCGGTCTCGTGATCCTCATTGAACCCCGTCTTTTTTGGCCAATCCTCATAATCGACCTTTGGTTTCTGGGTTATCATCACGTCATCTCAACCTACACGCGCATCTGCTTCGACAAGCAAAGCATGCGCGAAAACGGCGTCCTGCTTTATGGCCTTCTACCAGCGGTCGTTCTCGGCACGCTCGCCGCCGTTTGGGTCTTTGGCGTTTGGGTCGTGGTCACGATCTACTTTTACTGGCAGTGGTGGCATTACACCCGTCAAAGCTGGGGCATATCGCGTGCGTACCGCGGCAAGGATCGTGAAGCTGAGTACGAAGACGGGTGGCTTGATCAGGCGATTTTCTACGCTGTCCCGGTCTGTGGCATTCTAAGCCGCTCTGCAGAGCAGCACCCGAAGTTTCTCGGAGTTGAACTCTGGTCCTTTCCCGTCCCCGTCGAGATTGCGACCTTCTCTGGATACGCTGCGTTCGCCCTGCTTGGAATTTGGCTTCTGATGCGCGTCCGCGCTGCGGCGAACGGACGGCTGGCCACTGTGCATACAATGTACATGATCTCACACTTCGCGATTTTCTACCTTGGCTACCTCGCCGTCGGTGACATCACGCTGGGATGGCTGATGATCAATATCTGGCACAACGCCCAGTACATCCTGTTTGTTTGGCTCTACAACAACAAGCGCTTCAAGGACGGCGTGAGCAAAGAAGCGCCCTTCCTGTCCTACATCTCGCAAAACGGTCGTTTCTGGCTTTACATGCTTGTCTGCATCGCGATCACGGGAGTGATCTATTGGGGCTTCCTTCGGATGATCGACTGGTTGTTCTTCGCGGGTCTCTCGGCCACCATCGTGCTCTACCAGATCGTTAACTTTCACCACTACATTGTTGACAGCAAGATCTGGAAGATGCGCGCGAAAGAGGTCCGCACGACGTTGGAGATGCCTCACTAACTGACGGGGCGGGGATGCTTGAACCTTGTTGCACGAGCTAAGCCATAAGCCCCGCGGTCCGTCGAACCCTTCCTGGAGGGACAAGCATTTAAGCTGGATCCATCGGTTCCGGCATGCGTTGCAGATTCTCGGCTTTTTTGTCCTTGTCGGTCTCGCGCTGAGCTTGGTGGATGTCAGAGGCGTATGGGATCATGCACGGAACCTGTCCGCCCCAACGCTGATCGCGGCGGTTGGATTGCACATCGCCATCGTTGTCCTCGCAGCATGGCGTTTCGCTTTGCTAGTGCGCAGTTTCAACGTTCCACTTCGCATCGGTGAGGCAAATCGACTGACATTCGGGTCGACGCTGGCCAATCTGTGCCTGCCGACATCTTTGGCGGGCGATGCAGCGCGGGTGGCCTTGGTGCGTCGGCATGGCCTGACGTGGAGGGCTGCCGTTTCTGTGGGCATCTTCGATAGGATGATCGGTCTTCTCGCGCTGTGCGCCCTGGCAGCATACGGGACGATCTTTGCAGATGCTGCCATACCTCGTGTTGTCGTCATCGGCTGCCTCGTCATTGCACTGGTTTCGACATTGGGCGCTGTGCGGCTTTCACGCAGCGCAATTCTGTCAACCAGGCTGTCGATTCAAACCTTCGCCCTGTCGATGGGTGGTCATCTGATCTCAATCGTGATTGCGGCCATTCTGCTGTCTGACCTCGGGGTCGAGGTGGAAATCGGCGTGCTTGCGGCACTTTTCCCCGCAATCCTTCTGGCGGCATCGCTTCCGATCTCAATCGGCGGGTGGGGGACCCGTGAACTGGCCGCGACAGCGGCTTTCAGCACGATCGGCATGGAGCCATCGGTCGCCGTCGCCATGGCATTCCTTTTTGGCGCAACGCAATTGGCGGCAGCGGCGCTCGGCACCGGTGTGGCGCTAGTGCTGGGACGGAAAGACCGCCTATGACGGCCAGACTTGTAACTGCCACTTGGGCACTTCTGGCCAGCCTGATCGTTGCCGTGATCCTATTGATTTTTCACGATCAGTTCTGGTGGCCGGTCGATGAGGGCGTTTACGCCTACGTCGCGCAGCGCGCCAATGCCGGTGACGTGCTGCACCGGGACTTGATCGACCTGCATGCAGGCTATGGCAACATGATCAATTCCTGGGCCTTCCGCCTGTTCGGCGAAGATCTGTTGAGCCTGCGCTATCCGCTGGTGGCCATGGCGGCGGTTCAAGCGGCGATCGCTTACATGTTGCTGCGTTCGGAAGGTGACGCGGCGGCTTGCGTCGCTGCTGTCGCCGTTGCGGCCTTTTCGTTCATTCAGTTCCCCAACCCCAGCGCCAACTGGCATGCTCTTTTCTGGTTCTTTGTTCTTCTCTGGCTCCTGCGTAAAGGTCCGGATAACAGCACCCGCCAGCTTGTCGCGATCGGGCTGGTCGTGGGTTTGTGCTTTTTCACGCGGCAACTCAGCGGTGTTCACCTGGCGTTCGGGGCCGTGTGCGCACTTCTCATAGGGGCGCCCAGGTTCGACAAGGGCAGTCCGATACCGGCATTGGCAGCGGCCGCGCTCCCCGCGATCATCCTTTCCGGTTACCTTATCTCGAAGGGGAATATTTTTGCTGGGTTCTGGGGCGGTGTCGCACCAATAACCCTTCTTGCCTTAGCTGCCTTCAGGGCACGGATAACGTGGGCCTATGCCGGGCGTACCACGCTTTTGCTTGCGGTGGGCTTTACGCTTGCCGCCCTTCCAGTTGTCGCTAAGGCCTTGGTCGAAGGCAGCTTCACCTACTGGTTTCGCGATATCTTCGTTGCAGCCCTTGCCATCAATGGGCAGGGCTTCATAGCCGACGCGCAATTCCTGGACCTCCTGAGCCGAAGCTTCATGATCGCAATAAGTGGGCACAGCATTACGGCTACGGTCTCGGCAATTGCCTGGATGCTCCTGATCCTTTTGGTCCCGGCAGTCGGCCTGATGACCATCCTCCGCTTCGCGAAGGGATATCCGGTTCACCCTGCCGCAACCCTCGCCGTGTTCTGGGCAGTCGGCGCCCTGCATTACCAAATCCCGATCTACTTGATGTTCGTATTGCCGGCTGTGCTCCTGGCGTTGCTTGTGTTGCGGCCCAATGTGCCAGTTCTCGGAGTGAGCTTGGCACTGGCCGTTTGGACACTGGTGTTTCAGGTCGGCCAACCGCTGGAGCGGGGCCTTATGGGCACATTGGCCGGTCAACGAGCAGAGGCAAACGTACCGGCAAGTCTGCCGCGCGTCTCACTAAGGATACAACCAAGCGATGTTGCGCTGTACTCCGAGCTTCTTGCGCTGATCGAGGCCGAGGCAGCGCCCGGCGAACTCCTCATGACACTGCCGATGAACCCTGAACTGAACTTCATGAGCGGCCGCGTCAGTCCAACGCGGTACTACGGCACGCCGCTTGGGCTTTTGCAGGCATCGGATGTCGACGACAGTCTTGCTGCCTTGGAAGAGGCGGCACCGATATGGGTCGTGGTCCGTGTCGGCGACAAGTATCTTACGCCACTCACGTTGGACCTGCTCGAAGAGGTCAGGACGCGCGCCGGAGAGCCATATCGGGTTGGGAGCTTTGAGCTGTATCGCTTTGGCGAGACCGTGCGTCTTGGAGCGTCTCAGCCTGCACGATGAAGGGGGGGCGGCGCTTCACCTCTTCATAGATCTTGGCGATGTAGACGCCGATGATCCCCAGCCCGATCATCAATACCGAGCCGACAATAATCAGAAGAAGGATCACGGTTGTAAGCCCGTCAACCGCACGTCCGTCGAGCCATAGCCAGAGCGTCCGGGTGCCCAGACCTATTGCAAGCAAGCCAAAAAGCCCGCCGAGGAAAGTCATCATGTGCATCGGCGTCGTCGAAAACGACACGATGGAATCCAGTGCGAGGCGTGCAAGCCGCAGCATCGACCATTTACCCTGGCCCGCGAGGCGCGGTGCGACTTGGAAGAGAATGGTCTTTTGTTCGAACCCAACCCAGGCGACGAGGCCGCGATAGAAGCGCTCTCGCTCAGGGAGCATTAGCAAGCAATCGACGACTTCTCGATCAAGTAGTTTGAAGTCGGCGGAGTTACCGATCTCGATCCCCGCAAGCCGTGTGAATAGGCTGAAGTAAATTCGTGTCAGCCGCGCCTTCAGGAAGCCCTCGTCCTCGCGCGTGGCCTTGACCATGTTGACGACCTTGGCTCCGGAACGCCAGTGCTCCAGCATCTGGGGTATAAACGCGGGGGGATGCTGCAGATCGCCGTCGATTGTGATGACCACGTCCCCACGTACCGCGGACAATCCGGCCAGGATCGCGGCTTCCTTGCCAAAGTTCCGCGAAAGGCGCACGCCGCGGATCACCGACGACTCCGACGAAAGGGTCTCGATGACCTCCCACGTTCCGTCGCGCGAGCCATCATCGACGATCACGATCTCCAGGTGCGAAACGTGGTCTTCCGCCGTGTTTTGGATCTCTGCGACGGCGCGGGCCAAGCCCTCTGCTTCCTCATGGGCAGGAATGACGATGCTGAGGAAGGCGCTCATGACCCATCGACCTTTCGCGCCATGACGCAGATTGTCGTGGTCGGAAGGGTTAGATCGAAACGTTGCATCCAACGGGGCGCGCTCAAGCCGAACTTCGACAGGATCAGCGGAAGCGGAAACGCGTGCGGATACGGCACGATTTCGGGATCTTGAAGCCCGACGCGCCGCATCAGGTCCGGCAAGGTCTTCTGATCGAAGAAACTGACATGCTCAGGATACTTCCAGGACGGCCATGCGCCCCCCATCAGGTACCGAAGCGGGCTGTTCATGTGTGGTGCGGCGAGGATCAGAAAGCCTCCAGGCCTTAGCCGGGCTACAAGATCGCGCGTGAAGGTGACGGGCTCGTAGATGTGTTCGATGACATGGGTCGCGATAATGCAGTCATAGGCTTTGCCATCGTCGATGGCATCAACGCTGCGGTACACTTGTGCGCCGCTGAGAGCTTCTGCCTCCCGCGCTGTCCGTTCCGAAAGTTCGACGCCCTCGACGGAGGCGAAATGCGGTGTTGCCACCTCAAGAAGGTACCCGGGGCCAGAGCCAACTTCGAGTAGATCGCCGCCGGTGGCACCACGGGCTGCGACAGCGTCCATCAAACGCGAGAATGTCGCCTGCAAGCTGCGCTTTTGCGTGGCATAATTCTCGTAGCCGGACCCGGAAGAGCCGTTGAAGTACTGATCGCTTGTGTAAAAGCGGTCTGCCGCCTCAGGGACAAGGCGTGGCGATAAAAACCAATGCGCGCACTCAGCGCATCGTTTTACTGCGAAAGGGGCCTGGCGGTAGCGTGTATCCCGCGCTGCGCTGCTGCCACAAAGGGGACAAGCGCATTCTTCCACCTGCCAAACGGTTTCATTGGCGCTTTCAAAGCTAAC
>JBCCXY010000039.1:0-27177 GCA_039190895.1 Pseudomonadota bacterium
CGGTCGCCATCAACGCGGCGCTGTTTCGCGCTGTTCTCGCGCTTGACGCGCGCACGACCGACCGCTCCCTTGCGGAGAACGCGAAGCTCAGCAACAGATGGGAGCGTATTAAACAAGGCGGGTCTTACTTGGCCACAGATCGGACCGAGGTGCGCTCGATCCGTCGTGCGCCATTTGTAGCCGGCCTGGGGCCCATTGCCTTTCGGCAGGTCCTCAACGCATTGCGGAATTCGTTCAAGCTCATCTGCATATTTGTTGGTCTCGCCGTTTGCATCCCGCCGATTTCGTCAGCGCTCGGCGCATCGGTCGCGGAAGCAGAGACCTTGATGATTATTTACATCTTCATCGCATTTATTCTGCCCCGCAATCTGGTCTGCGATTTTCGCGGTGATTTAAGCCGAATGGAGATCTACAAGACACTGCCCGTTTCGCCTTGGCGCATTTGCGCAGGCCAACTCGTGGTTCAGGTGGCTCTGGCCTATATCATCGCTTTGACAATCATAGCGAGCGCATTTGTTTTTGACGATAACGTCACGACACAAGTTGCACTGCTATTGGCGGCTTTTGCGCTTCCGTTCACGTTGCTTATCCATGCAGTCGAGAACACGGTACATCTTTTGTTTCCAACAAAGCTCGTCGCGATGGGTCGAGCGGACTTTGAATTTCTTGGCCGCTCAATAGTCGAGTTCATCGCGAAAACCGTTTTCGTTTTAACCGCATTGGCAGCATCGGGTGCCGTGGGGCTGCTCACATTCACAGCCTTGGGAACCACATTGGTCCTACCCGGAATGGTCAGCTGGCTAACGCTGACGTTGATCGGAATTCTGACCTTGGTCGCCCTACAATACGCTTTCCGGCGCTTCGCGGTCACAGAAACCATGGACTAAGGCAAGGATCTCCAGCTGAGATCGAGAAGGGTGCATTCCTTTTCACGCTAATCTCGATGACCCACAAATGCCTCCAAATTGGGGGCATTTCACTGGACCGTTATGAACTTTGTGGCACAATTTGATCATCTGAAAACCCCATAGCGTTTCAGGATGTCTTTGGGCTTGTTCGGTATGGCGAAGTGGTGCCGCTGAAGGGACTCGAACCCCCGACCCCATCATTACGAATGACGTGCTCTACCAGCTGAGCTACAGCGGCGACGGAGTTGCTCATAGCAGGGCCGGTTTGTCGGTTCCAGTGGCATTTTTAAGGCGTGAGCCTCAGCTTGCCTTACGGACGTCTTCGTCACCGGTGCCGTTCAGATGTGTGGCAAGAGACAGCGGTTCCTTTGCATCCTGATCTTCTTCGGCCGGTGCAACTTCGGCGTCCTCTATGGGCTGCGCCGCTTCATCCGTTGCCACGGGTTTTTCATTTGCCACGTCCGGACCCACGATCAATGGCATCATCGCACCGCCGCCCGCCAAGACGCCCGAGGCTTCCTGAGGAGGAACGCGCCAGGACAAGGTGTCGAAGCCGCCGCAGCTCGGGCAGACCGGCACCCATCTCGGCGCAACGTACTGGTCGACGTCGCACACCCACTGTGGCCCGCGTGAGGCGTTGACCGCCCGCGCGAGATAGCTCTCTACCACCGAATCCGGCGCGCCCTCGCCCCGTTCGATGGCTGCCATGATCGTCAAGCTTCTGGCCGTCGGATCGGCCTCGGCCAGATCGCCCATCGACTTCCGCGCAGCGCCGTAGTCCTTGGCGGCAAGGTGCAATTCCGCAAGCCACATCTTGGTTTCCGGGTTGGTCACATGCTGGCGCGTCAGCGGACGGAACCGCTTGAGCCGCGCCTCTGGCGCTTCATCCGGCTCAATCGCGGCGAAGGCTGCGGCAAGGTCCGGATGCGGCATCACATTCCACGCCTTCACCAGAACGCGGGTGGCATAGCGCTTCTGGCCTAGCGCGACGTAGCTCTCCGCCGCCATCACCGCCGCAGGGACCAAATCCGGCGACAGCTTGTTCGCCTGGATCGCCGCATCGCGTGCCTCAGACACACGGCCTGCTTCAGCATGTGCTTGTGCCTCACCTAGGGCCAGCACGGCATCCCGGCGCCTATGCACATTGCGAGGCAGGTAGCCGTATTTCAGCTTCGCTCCCAAGGTCTGGCGCGCGCCCGACCAATCGCCTTTGTCGGCCTGCAGGCGCAACAGGACATCCTGCGTTTCTTCGTGTCGGGGCTTCAGATCGAACGCCTTCTCGGCCAGCGCCTTGGCCGTCTCGGTATCCCCGCCCAGCAGTTTCTGCTTCATGATCCCGCGAACGCCAACGAAGCGTGTGCGGTCATCTTCCAGCAGGGTGCGGTAGACCTCTTCGGCCTTCGACGCATCGCCCGACATCTCTGCCGCCTGTGCGATGATCAGGTTCGTCAGCTCGGGCCGCTGCAGCTTGCGTTCCGCCCGCGCAGCCTTGGCCATGGCCGTCCGGCCTTCGCCCGACGCCAATGCCATCATGGCATCAGACAGCGCCTCGAACCCCTCGCGCTCGCGGCGCCGGTTGCTCCACCGTCGCAGGGCCGTTTCGTCGCCATTCATGAAACTGACGAACGCAAAGAACAGCCCGATCAACTTCAGCAGCACCCAGACGCCCACGACAAGAACGCCCAAGGCGATCGCTGTGTTTAAGGGCGTGAGGTTGAACTCCATCACATTGGGGATCGAAACCGTGACGCCACCCTGGGTTTCCAACAGTAGGCCCGCGCCCCAGGTCAGGGCGGCGACGATGCCGATAAACAGGATAATCTTGATCAGAGACCACAGCATCGCGTCACCTTCAGTTCGAGTTCAGTTCGGCCGAAACCGCCGCGGCGGCCTCCAGCGCGGCGCTGCGCGCCTGGGCGAGTGCCTCCCACGCCGCCAGCGCGTCGCGACCCGAGGCGGGCAGGGCTTGCGCCTCCGTCAGGGCGGTTGCGATGTCGCCCTCGCGAACCGCTGCCTCTGCGCGCGACAGAACGGCGTCCGGATCATCGCCATCTCGCGGCGACAGGGATCGGGCACCGGTTTGCTCACGCAGGAACGACATAAATCCGTCGCCCATGCCCGCCCCGGTTTCAGAGCGCGAATCTCGCAATGCGTCACGTGCGGCCGCGGGAAATGCCTGCTGCAACGCGGCGAGCGTTGGCACACCCTCGTCCGCGGCCTCTTGAATGGCGGGCGGCACCTCTACCCCCCCGATCTCTTCCAGTGTCGCAAGCGAGTCGGCATAGGCCTCGCCGCTCTCCAACGCTGCGGTGACCTGCGCCCAGGCCGCCCGCACCATGGCATTCTGTTCCGCGCTGAAGGCGTCTTCCGAAATGCGGGTGGCCTCTTCCCGGGCCTCCGTTATCTCTGTCTGCGCATCCGAAATGGCCGCATTAAGCTGATCGCGAAACTCGGACAGGGCGCCGTCAAACTCGTCCGCGTTGATCCCGGTTGCCGTGGGGCGCATGGCGATGGTCTCAACCCGTTCGGTCAGGGCGCCCAGCTGCTCTGACATGAAGTCAAGTCGCTCCGTCGCCTGCGCCACGCGGGCATCCACCGGGGTGACCAACGCCTTGGCCGGGGCCTCAAGGTCCAGCGCCTTCAATGCGTCAATCTCGGCAAGTGCGGCTTCGAGAGCGGCGCTCTGCTCGGCGAGCAACGCGGCATTGCCCTCAGCCGTCGGACCCTCAACGACCTCCTCATTGGCATCGACATATCGGGCGGCCACAAAGCCAAGCGCCGCAGAGACAGCGCCACCCAGAAGCATTGCGGCGATCAGCAAGCCCGGCGAGGTTTTCTTCTCTTCCGCCACTTCGGTGTCCGGCGCCACCTTGTCCTCTGCGACGGGATCGGTGACCTCCTCAGACGTTTCGCCCTCAGAGCGATCTGGTTCAGAGGCTTCGTCTTCGGTCGTTTGGCCTTCCGTGATTTCGTCTTCGGCGGGCACATGCGGCTCGTCCGCGACCTCCGGACTCTCAGCCTCAACACCTTCGGCCCCCTCGGCTGACACCTCCACCAAGTCAGCGCTGGTAGCGTCGGCTACCTCCGAGGTCTCGACCGCCTCGTCGGTTTCCACCTCGGGGATATCGTCGGCGGCCTCCGCTTCCGGCGCAGTTGGTGTTCTCTTCTTCGCTCGTCTGGCCAAGGCAGCTTAACCCCTCACATGTCGTATGCGCGGTCTCCCGCGCCAATCTACGGCCCCCAAAGTGCCCGTTCAGCCGGGATAAGGCGAGTCCGAATCGACGGCCTGCGCAATGGCCTCTTCCATCGCTCGTCGGGTGGGGGCTTCGGCTACCGTGGCCGGGCCGCCCCATTCTTCTGCCGCAGCCTGACTGATCGCAATGACATTCATGCCGTCAAGGCCACCGGCGCAAGCCCGAAGCCGCTGGGCGCTGCGAGGCGAAAACACCGGTGCGATCACGCGGTGAGCCAAGGCAAGTCGCTCCAACACGTCTGCCGGAATCTCGCGATCCACCTGCCGATATGTCACCCGCTCGCTCGCCTCTGCACCCAGCCGGTCAACCAACGAGGTCCCATGCGCGCCCCGTATGTGCAGGATCGGCCCCTCGGGTGCGTCGTCCAGCAACCGCACCACCAGATCATCCGCCGTTCCATCCGCCGAGATCACCCGATACCCCGCCTCAGCCGCGCGATGTGCCGTCGTGTCACCCACGCAATACGCGGTAACGCCATGCCCCTCAGGCGCGCGTTCTACGCCATGAACCGACGTGAAGACCACCGTCCGCCATGCCCTGGGGTCGACCAGCGATCCCACCGGTTCGATCTCAATCACTGGGGCAATCACGATCTCCGCCGACCCCGAAAATCGCGCGCGGAGAGCGTCGGCAAAGCGCTCGGACGCGGCGCGTGGGCGGGTCAGAAGGATGATTGGGCCGGGCTCCGGCATGGCGGTCACATTGTCTCAGGCGTTCGGGAGTGTTAGCTGCGCACCGCGCCCGCGACAACCAACGAGCCGATGCCCCACACCACGATCCTCGCCCTCGAAAGCACCTGCGACGACACCGCCGCCGCCGTGGTGTGCGATGCCGTGGTGGGAGCGCGCATCCTCTCTTCCGTCGTCACCGGCCAGGGCGCGCTGCACGCGCAGTTCGGCGGTGTCGTGCCCGAGATTGCCGCAAGGGCCCATGTCGAACGCATCGACGATGTCGCCCGACAGGCGCTGTGCGACGCGGGCTGCGGGCTGGAGGACATCGATGCCGTGGCAGTCTCGGCCGGACCGGGGCTGATCGGCGGCGTCCTTGCCGGGGTCATGTGCGCCAAGGGCATCGCCGCCGGGGCGGGGCTGCCGCTGATCGGCGTCAATCACCTCGCCGGGCACGCTTTGACGCCGCGCCTGACCGACGATCTGCCCTATCCCTACCTGATGCTCCTCGTCTCAGGGGGCCACTGCCAGTTCCTGCAGGTCGACGGCCCCACGGACTTCCGGCGTCTTGGCGGCACCATCGACGACGCACCGGGTGAGGCCTTCGACAAGGTCGCCCGCCTCCTCGGCCTCGGCCAACCCGGTGGGCCCGCTGTGGAAGCCGCCGCCAAAAACGGGGACCCCA
The DNA here is from genome assembly GCA_039190895.1 of Pseudomonadota bacterium. Classification (GTDB taxonomy): domain Bacteria; phylum Pseudomonadota; class Alphaproteobacteria; order Rhodobacterales; family Rhodobacteraceae; genus Ovoidimarina. Next base: position 5,516 of record JBCCXY010000039.1, read on the forward strand.
ACCGCTTCTCCCTGCCGCGCCCGCTGCTGGATCGCCCGGGCTGCGACATATCCTTCTCGGGCCTCAAAACGGCCGTCCTGCGGGCGCGCAACGATTGTCTGCAAGACGGGGTGCTCGCGTCGCGCGACGTCGCCGACATCGCAGCATCGTTTCAGGCCGCCGTCCGCGACGTGCTGGTCGAAAAGTCCACCCGTGCGATCGCCGAGACCGGGACGCCGGCCTTCGCCATCGCCGGGGGGGTCGCCGCGAATGGCACAATTCGTGCTGGATTAGACACTGTTTGTGCCGATCTCGGCGTCCGCATCACAACGCCTCCACTGGCGCTGTGCACCGACAACGCCGCCATGATCGGCTGGGCGGGGCTGGAGCTCTACGCCGCCGGACACCGTGATGGCCTCGACCTGTCCGCCCGCCCCCGCTGGCCACTCGACACCCGGCAGGCGCCCATGCTCGGAAGCGGCAAGAAAGGGGCCAAGGCATGATCGCGGTTCTCGGCGGCGGCGCCTTCGGAACGGCCCTGGCCATCGTGCTCGCGAAAGATGCAGACGTCCGGCTCTGGGCACGCGACCCCGAGGCCGCCGGCCGCATGGCCGCCGAGCGGCGCAACACCCGCTACCTCCCCAACGCCCCGTTCCCCGACCGCCTGACCGTGCACGCCGACCTACACGACGTCGCGCCCACAGACACGCTCCTCCTCGCCGTCCCTTCCCAAGCCTTCGCGGGGGTCCTCGCAGCGTTGGGCCCGTGCAACGGCAAGGCCCTGATCGCCTGCTGCAAAGGCATCGACCGCACCACGTTGGAGGGCCCCACCGCCATCACGCTCCGTCAATGCCCGGATGCCGTACCCGCCATTCTCACCGGCCCCAGCTTCGCCGCCGAAATCGCCGCAGGCCTGCCGACGGCCCTGACCCTCGCCACCGCACACGCCGACGGCGCCCGCCTCCAGCAAGAGCTCTCACGTCCCACCCTCCGCCTCTACCTCAGCGATGACCCTACCGGCGCCGAACTCGGCGGCGCGCTCAAAAACGTCATCGCTATCGCGGCGGGCATCTGCATCGGTGCGGGCTACGGCGAAAGCGCCCGCGCCGCGATGATCGCCCGGGGGTTCACCGAAATGCAGCGCGTCGCCACCACCCTTGGCGCCCGCCCCGAAACCTTGACCGGGCTCTCCGGGCTCGGCGACCTCATCCTCACCGCCATGTCCGAACACTCCCGTAACATGCGCGCTGGCCTTGCTCTTGGCCGCGGCGACCCACTCCCCGACGGCCTCACCGTCGAAGGTGCCGCCACATCGATTGCTCTCCGCCAGCTTTGCACCGCTCGCAGTCTCTCCGCCCCCATTCTCACTGCCGTTGCCGACATCGTCGATGGCACCCGTGATGTGGCCAGCACCGTCGATGCCCTCTTGTCGCGTCCGCTGAAGGACGAGTAAGCAGGCCCACCAAAGCGGAGGCTGCGCATGCAATACTGGTTATTCAAATCCGAACCCAACACCTGGAGCTGGGAACAACAGGTCGCCAAAGGCGAGGTCGGCGAAGAATGGGACGGCGTGCGCAACTACCAGGCCCGCAACAACATGCGGCTCATGAAACTGGGCGACCGGGGCTTCTTCTACCATTCGCTGAAGGAAAAATCAGTCGTCGGACTGGTGGAGGTCTGCGCCGAAATCCACCCCGACAGCACCACCCAGGATGAGCGGTGGGAGTGCGTGGACATCAAAGCCATCGCGCCCATGCCCAAGCCCGTGACGCTTCAGATGTGCAAGGAAGATGAGCGGCTAAAGGACATGGTGCTGGTCAACAACACCCGCCTGTCGGTCCAACCCGTAAGCCCGAAGGAATGGAAAATCGTTTGCGAACTGGGCGGCTACACGCCGAAATAGGGTCTAATCCGGCGCAAGCCCCCGTGCACCGGATCAGTTTGGTCAGCCGTAGACCGACTCTTTTTTGAAGTGCTTAGTCAGCATGTAGTAGACAACAGCGCGATACTTGTTGCGCTCGCTTTTGCCGTAGGTCTCGATCACCGAGTTGATCGCGTCCATCAGTTCCGGCCCGTCCTTCAGGCCAAGCTTCTTGACCAGAAAGTTCTCCTTCACCGTATCCAGCTCGCCTTCCTGCGTCGCTGCAACGGTGGACGCATCTGCGTCATAGATCGACGGACCGCAGCCAATCGTCACCTTTGTCAAAAGGTCCATGTCGGGTGTCATCCCGCACTTGTTCTTCAAATCATCTGCGTATTTTTCGATGAGTTCGTCTCGCTTGCCCATGTGAGGCCACCCCGTTGGTTCCAGTCTTTCAACGCTCGCTCCGGAGCGTCGCGCAGACCGTAGCCGCTGGAACCCTTGGGCAAAAGGCAAAATGTCGGCGCATCGATCGGGGTGCGGCGCAAGATCGCCGCGGGGAGCGATTTCTGGCAGAAATCGTATCGGAAAATCCCGATTTTCCGTCTCCCGGTTGCCGCCGCCCGGCACTGCCCTTAGGGTCGGCTGGTCCTTTGGAACCAGACGCAAGAGCATGTCCGACACATCCGACACCGGCTATCAGGTCCTCGCCCGGAAATACCGGCCCGAGACCTTTGCCGATCTCGTCGGGCAAGACGCCATGGTGCGCACACTGAAGAACGCGTTCGAAGCGGATCGCATCGCGCAGGCCTTCATCATGACCGGCATCCGGGGCACCGGCAAAACCACGACAGCACGGATCATCGCGAAGGGCCTGAACTGCATCGGGCCAGATGGCACCGGCGGCCCCACGACCGAACCCTGCGGGGTCTGTGAGCATTGCGTCGCGATCTCCAAGGATGCGCATGTCGACGTGCTGGAGATGGACGCCGCCTCGCGCACCGGCGTGGATGACATACGGGAGATCATCGACAGCGTCGCCTATCGCGCGGCATCGGCGCGTTACAAGATCTACATCATCGACGAAGTTCACATGCTGTCCCGAAACGCGTTCAACGCGCTTCTGAAGACGCTGGAAGAGCCGCCCCCGCACGTCAAATTCATCTTCGCGACGACAGAGATCCGCAAGGTCCCCGTTACGGTGCTCTCCCGCTGCCAGCGCTTCGACCTCCGCCGGATCGAGCCTGAGGTGATGATCGCGCTCCTGCGCAAGATCGCCGACGCCGAAGGCGCGCAGATCGCCGATGACGCGCTGGCCCTGATCACCCGCGCCGCCGAGGGATCGGCCCGCGACGCGCAATCCCTGCTGGATCAGGCGATCAGCCACGGCGCCGGAGAGACGACCGCCGATCAGGTCCGCGCCATGCTGGGCCTCGCCGACCGCGGGCGGATCCTCGACCTCTTCACGAAGGTGATGGAAGGCGATGCGGCGGGCGCCCTCGCTGAGTTGAGCGCCCAGTATTCCGACGGCGCCGACCCGATGGCTGTCCTGAAAGACCTCGCCGAGGTCACCCACTGGATCAGCGTCATCAAGATCACACCTGATGCGGCGGACGACCCGACCGTCTCCCCTGATGAACGCACACGCGGCGGCGAGCTGGCCGAACGCCTGCCGATGCGCGCCTTCACCCGCATGTGGCAGATGCTTCTGAAGGCACTGGAAGAGGTGGCTCTCGCACCCAACGCCATGATGGCCGCCGAGATGGCTATTATCCGACTGACCCATGTCGCTGAACTCCCCACGCCGGAGGAGATCGTGCGCAAGCTCGGTGACACCCCGCCGCCACCGCCACCCTCTGGTGGCGGCGCTCCACGGCCCTCGGCGGCCCCAGCCCCGACCCCAGCCGCTGCACCGCGTCAGGACCCGGCGCCGGTTGGGTCCGGCCCCTCGGGCCAGGCAACGGCGCTCGCGCTTCAGCCCGAAGACGCGCTTGCCCGCTACCCGACCTTCGACACGGTCCGCGACCTGATCCGCGCCAACCGGGACGCTCACCTGCAGATCCTCGTCGACGACTACGTCCGCCTCGCCCGCTACGCCCCCGGTCGGATTGAGTTCGAACCGGCGCCGAACGCGCCAGCTGACCTCGCCCAGAACCTCGGGACGAAGCTGAAGGCGTGGACGGGCACGCGCTGGGCTGTGTCTGTCGTGACCGAGGGCGGGGCGCCCACGGTGACTGAGCTGCGGAATGCGGCCACCAATGCGGCCCATGCGGAGGCTGAGCAGCATCCCCTGGTCCAGGCCGTCCTGTCCGCGTTCCCCGGGGCGAAGATCAAGAGCGTGACCACGCCCGAAGACCTTGCCACCGAGGCGGCGGCCGAGGCGCTTCCGGAGGTCGATGATGAGTGGGATCCGTTTGAGGAGGATTGACCCTCGTTCGAGCGGTCCCACAGTGGGACCGTCTATAAGGCACTGAAGTTACGACAAAATTTAAATTAAGGGTTCTGGGCGAAGGTCCGAGACCGCCCAAAACCTTGCCGAATGACTGCCCTCGGCGTATCTCCACGAGACCGAAGACCTCCAGTAAAGGAACGCTTCCGATGTTCAAAGGCATTGCCGACATGGGCAAGATGATGAAGGCCGCACAGGAGATGCAGACCAAGATGGAGAAGCTGCAGGAAGACCTTGCGGCCATCACTGTCACGGGCGAATCCGGCGCGGGCATGGTCAAGGCGATTTCGACCGCCAAGGGCGAGCTGACCGGGCTGGACATCGACCCCTCCATCTTCAACGCCGACGACAAAGAGGTCGTCGAAGACCTCATCCTCGCCGCGATCAAGGACGCACAGGCCAAGGCGCAGGAGAAGTCGCAGGAAGAGATGTCGAAGCTGACCGAGGGGATGGGGCTGCCCCCGGGCATGAAGCTCCCGTTCTGAATGCGGGCTGCCCTCGCCGCCCTTCTGATGCTGCCGCAGGCGGCACATGCGCAGGATTGGGTAACGCCAGAGGTCTGTGCGGTCGACGAACCCTTCATCGCGGAGCAGGTGTTTGAGCCGCCGGGCCGCGCCGCGCTAGAGGCAGAGGCGGCGACGATCCCGAACGGCACCGGGCGGCTGTGGCAGATCGCATCGCCGGACGGCAAAGTCTCACACCTTTGGGGGACGATGCATTCCAGCAGTCGGCACGTGCTGGATGTGCCGCAAGAGGTGATCGACATTCTGCTGGCCTCTCGCAGCTTCGCCGTTGAACGGGACTTTCGCCACCTCGATCGGGACTCTTACCGTAGATGGATCTTTTGGGATGGAGTGTTTCAGCAGGACCGATTCCTGTCCGTGGCGGATATCCTGCCGGATGGCGCTGACCCGAACATCATCGTTTGGATCTACGCCCGGCTTAATGATCGTGGCATCAATTCCGAGGATGTGAGCCTTCTGTCGTTGGGCGGGCTGATGGAAATCCTTCTGACCGACCCCTGCGAGGACTTCGTCGGGGGAACCCGGCCCATACTGGATGACTACCTCGCCACGCGCGCCCATATCGCGAACATGCCCGTGCGCGGGCTGGAGGGGCCGCATGACATCCGCGACCATGTGAACGCCAACGAGGCCACGGCATCGGCGTTGATCGGCATGTTCGGTGCCTACCTGATGCCGGTGACCAGCAATGCCGAGCGGGCGACGTCTTTCGCGCTGTATCGGCAGGGGCGGATCAGTTTGATGATGGCGTGGGACGCCGCCTTCCTGGCCGAAATGCTGGGACCGGACGCGGAGGCGGCGGTTGAACTGGGCCACAGCTATCTGATCGACGACCGCAACCGAACCTTCGTCAACGCGGCTCTGCCCGACGTGACCGAAGGCGGCGCGTTCCTCGCCGTTGGCGCGTTTCACCTGCCGGGCGAGGCCGGCATGGTCGCGCTTTTCCGCGACGCCGGCTTCACTGTGACCCGCGTGCCTTTGCCCGGCGAGGCCCCATGAAACCGTCCGGAGAGATCGAGAGCCTGATCGAGCTGATGTCAAAGCTTCCCGGCCTCGGCCCCCGGTCGGCGCGCCGCGCGGTGCTGCACCTGATCAAGAAGCGCGGCGCCCTGCTGAACCCTTTGGCCGAGGCCATGCGCGCCGTGGGCGACACTGCGCGCGAGTGTCTGAACTGCGGCAACATCGGCACAAGCGACATTTGCGAGATCTGCGCCTCCGAAAAGCGCGCAACGGGCGAAATCTGCGTCGTCGAAGACGTGGCCGACCTCTGGGCGATGGAGCGGGCCGGGGTCTTCACGGGCCGCTACCACGTCCTCGGCGGGACCCTGTCGGCGCTTGACGCCATCGGGCCGGACGAATTGCGCATCCCGAAGCTGATTGACCGGATCGCGACCGAAAGCGTGACCGAGGTGATCCTCGCCCTCAACGCCACCGTTGAAGGCCAGACCACCGCCCATTACATCGCCGACCAGCTTCCCCAGGCTGTGACCGTCACCTCCCTTGCTCAGGGCGTGCCCATCGGCGGGGAACTCGACTACCTCGACGACGGCACCATAGGCGCCGCGATGAAGGCACGCCGCCAGGTGTAGCTGGTGGGCAGATTGCCCACCCTATACCGGGGCTAGCCGTTGTCCTGTAGCACCTGGCCCGCGAGGTAGAGGGAGCCGCAGATCAGGATGCGTACACCGGGGGCCTTTGCCGCAATATCGGCGACCGCCTCACCGACGCTGGCGCCGACGTCCGCCTGCAGGCCGACGCTGCTTGCCGCGTCGGCTGTTTCTGCTGCCGAAAGCGTGGCCGCTTCTCCGGCGATTTCGACGGCTGTCAGGCTTTCCGCCAGCTCTGCAAGTGGCGTGAGGTAGCCCGCCACGTCCTTCGTGCGCAGCATGCCGCAGATCAGGTGCACCGGCTTCCTGGGCAGCCGACCCAGCGTCTCGGCCAGCGCGTGGCCAGCGGCGGGATTGTGCCCGCCGTCAAGCCAAAGCTCCGCCGCGCCCGCCGCTTCGACCAGAGGCCCGTGGCGGAGGCGTTGCATACGAGCGGGCCACTCGGCCTTTGCCACGGCTGCCTCAAGCGCGTTGTCCGGGCAGCGCAGGTGGCGGAGGGCGGCAAGGGCCATCCCGGCGTTCTTGACCTGATGCGCCCCTGGCAGCACCGGCAGAGGCAAGTCTCGAAGGCCGGTTTCATCCTGATAGACAAGGCGGCCCCGCTCTTCCCCGACATGCCAGTGCTGGCCATCGGCCAGCAGCGGTGCGCCGACGCGGGCGGCTTGGGTTTCGATCACCTCCAGTGCCGCGTCGTGCTGGGGGCCGACGACGCAGGGGATGCCGCGTTTGAGGATGCCCGCCTTTTCGAAGGCGATCTCTTCAATCGTGTCGCCAAGGAATTGCTGGTGGTCCAGATCGACCGGCGTGATGACTGTCAGGGCCGGGCGCTCCACCACGTTCGTGGCGTCCAGTCGCCCGCCCAGGCCGACCTCCAGCAGGGTCCAGTCCGCGTGCGTCCGGGCGAAGGCCAGCAGGGCCGCGACGGTCGTGATCTCGAAATAGGTGATCGGGTCGGGGCCGTTCGCCTCAAGGCATTCGTCGAGGATCACCGTCAGCGCGTCTTCTTCGATCAGTGTCCCCGCGACGCGGATGCGCTCGTGAAACCGGGCGAGGTGGGGGGAGGTATAGGCGTGGGTGATCTGGCCCGATGCCTCCAGCCCCGCGCGGATCATGGCGAGTGTGGAGCCTTTGCCGTTCGTTCCCGCGATGTGGATCACGGGCGGCAGTGCCTGTTCGGGATGGTCCAGCGCGCCTAGCAATCGGTGTACACGGTCAAGCGTCAGGTCGATGACCTTGGGGTGCAAGGTCATCATCCGTTCCAGCAAGGCGTCAGAGGTGGGCACCTATTCGGCGGCCTTGGCGGGGGCCTCGACTGGCGGGGTCATCTCTTCGGGTGATGGCGCGGGCAGGTCGCCCTTCACGGCAGGGGGCTGGCGGGTGAGCATGCGGATGATCGTCACAAGCTCATCCTTCAGGTCTTTGCGGTGGGTCACACGGTCGAGCATGCCGTGGTCCAGCAGGTACTCGGCGCGCTGGAAGCCTTCGGGCAGCTTCTCGCGGATCGTTTGTTCGATCACGCGGGGGCCTGCGAAACAGATCAGCGCGTTTGGTTCGGCGATGTGGACGTCGCCCAGCATCGCGTAGCTCGCCGTCACGCCGCCCGTCGTAGGGTGGGTCAGCACGACGATGTAGGGCAGGCGCGCCTCTTTCACCATTTCGACGGCGACGGTGGTGCGGGGCATCTGCATGAGCGAAAGGATGCCCTCCTGCATGCGCGCGCCGCCGGCGGCAGAGAACAGCACCAGCGGGCGCTTGAGTTGCACCGCGCGCTCGGCAGCGGCGATGATGGCGTTGCCGACATACATGCCCATCGACCCGGCCATGAACGAAAAGTCCTGCGCGGCGGCGACGATGGGGGTGCGGCCGATCTCGCCCTCGGCGACGAGCATCGCCTCCTGCTCCCCCGTTTCCTTTTGGGCCTGACGCATCCGGTCGACGTATTTCTTCTGGTCGCGGAACTGGAGCGGGTCGACGGCTGGCTTCGGCACCTCGATCTCGGCGAAGATGCCGCCGTCGAACAGCGCCTCGAAGCGCACCCGGGGGGTGATCCCCATGTGGTGGCGGCAATTGGGGCAGACGTACAGGTTTTCGGCCAGCTCCCGATGGAACAGCATCGTTCCGCACTCCGGGCACTTGGTCCACAGGTTCTCGGGCACCTCCCGGCGCGAGAACAGCGAGTTGATGCGGGGGCGAACGTAGTTCGAGATCCAGTTCATGGGCGCCTTCGGCCTAGCGGGTCTGGGGGGTAGTTAATGGCGAGCGCCGGGATTTGCAATCAACGCCGCAGGGCGATTCGGCAGACCATCCACGCCATCCATATCCAGACCAGGTCGAAGGCGAGACCGATGGTCGACACGTCTTCGGGCCCGTACTGTGCGGGCAACTGGAAGAGGGCGAGCCCGCCGATTGGCCCCACGGGGCTGATCAGGGCGACGCTGAAGAGGTTGGTCATGAAGTGCAGCATGATCGCCGCGCCGAGGTTCCCCGTGCGCCCGGTCAAGTCGGCGCAGGCCAGGCCGAAGGCGGTGGTCCAGATTACGTATTGCGCGGCGGCAGCGGGAGAATCCGCTGACCATAGGTGCCCCAGTCCGAACAGGACGGAGGGGACGACCATCCAGGCGAAGGGCGATTGGAACCGGGCCGCGAGGCCTTGCAGGAGGTATCCGCGGAAGACGACCTCTTCCGCCGTGACCTGCATCAGCAGGAAGCCGAGCGTGATCGGCAGCAGCAGGACCCAGGCGATGGGTTGCATGCCAAACTCGGACTGCGTCCAGATGTCGAACGGCAGCACAACATTGACGATCAGCAGGAACACCGCAAGCAGGCGCCCGCAGGCGAACGCATCCCGCAGCGCCGCAGGCAAAGGCCCGAACAGCGTCGCCGGAGGCCGGCCTTGCAGGCGGCGCACGACAAAGAATGTGCCGAACAGCATGAATGCGAATGTCGACAGCAGGGCGACCGTGACCCAGGTCGAGTCCGTGGTCATGTCGTAGTCGGGCAGGATGGCCCAACTGCCGATCACCCAAACCGCTTCGATGATGATCAGCCCGATGATCAGCGACGCCAGCGGCACCGGCGCCCCCGGCACATCGGCAAAGCGGCGCACGGGCGCATAGATGTCCTCTGCGCTCACCGCGACAACAGCCGTCGCAGGATGAACCAGATCGCAATCATCATCAGCACACCGAAGGGGAGCGTGGCGCGTACGACCTCGGCGTCGCTGATGTCATAGGGCGTTTTGTACAGGCCCAATCCCGTCAGCGTGCCATCTGTCACGATCAGCAGGATCGCGAAGCAATTGTTGGCGAAGTGAAACCCCCATGCCGCCCCAATCGACCCGGTGCGCGCCGTCAGATCCGCGGCAAGCAGGCCGAAGACTCCCGTCGCCGCCACGATGAACCACACGTTCGACCCCGCCTTGGTGATGTCGAAATGCGCGAAGCCGAACAGAAGCGACGGGAGGATCAGCCACACCACGGGCGATGCAAACCGTGCCGCAAGCTGCTGTTGCAGGTAGCCGCGAAACACCAGTTCTTCCGCGCCAGTCTGGACAGCGATCAGCACCAGAACAAACGGCAGCAGGCTGACCCACGTGTAAAGATCGATGTTGGGGATCGGTTCGTTGAACTGAAACCACAGCGTCATCAACGTGCCCATCACGGCGGACGTTACCAGTGCGGCGACCACAAAGTCCTGCATGACGACAGAGCCGGGGCCAAACAGCGTCCAGACCGGCCGCTCATGCAGCATCGCCACAACGGCCATGATCCCACCCGCCATCCCGAAGAACGTGAGCAGCAGAACGATCATGTCCATGGGTCGCTTGGCCTCGATCATTTCGAGCAGCCAAAGCATCTCCGGGTCCGGGTCGGCGCCAAGGACGACCCAGAGGATGAGGAACATGATGACGATGAGGAACGTGTAGATCAGGACCGCGAGCACGAGCCCGAGGATCGTCAGCCAAAGCTGGGACGTGCGCCGCGCCGGGGCCACGAAGGCCTCGAAGGCCGGGGCATAGGCGCGGGCAGGCATGCTAGCCAAAGACCCGGGCGAAGATCGTGTCGACGTGCTTGGTGTGGTAGGCGAGGTCGAATTTCTCGTCGATCTCGGCATCGCTGAGCGCCGCCCTGACCTCAGGATCGGCCTTGAGCTCTTCCCGGAAGTCTGCGCCCTCGGTCCACACCTTCATCGCGTTCCGCTGGACGAGTTTATAGGCGTCCTCCCGGCTCACCCCCGCCTGCGTCAGCGCCAGCAGCACCCGCTGCGAATGCACCAGCCCGCGCATCTGGTCGAGGTTGGCCTGCATTGCGTCCGGGTAGACCATCAGCTTTTCGATGACCCCCGTCATCCGCGCCAGCGCGAAGTCCAGCGTCACGGTCGCGTCGGGGCCGATGTTTCGTTCGACCGAGGAATGCGAGATGTCCCGCTCGTGCCAGAGCGCCACGTTTTCCATCGCCGGAACGACGGCCATCCGCACGAGCCGGGCAAGGCCCGTCAGATTCTCTGTCAGCACCGGGTTCCGCTTGTGCGGCATCGCCGACGAGCCCTTCTGGCCCTTCGAGAAGAACTCTTCCGCTTCGCGAAGCTCGGTGCGTTGCATGTGGCGGATTTCGGTTGCGATGTTCTCAATCGACGAGGCCACGACGCCCAGAGCGGCAAAGAACGCCGCGTGCCGGTCGCGCGGGATGACCTGGGTCGAGATCGGCTCTGGCACCAGCCCCATCTTTGCGCAGACATGCGCCTCAACCGCCGGGTCGATGTTGGCAAAGGTGCCTACGGCGCCGGAGATCGCACCGGTCGCGATCTCTTCCCGCGCCGTTTGCAGGCGCTTTAGATTGCGCGCCATCTCTGCGTGGAACCGCGCGAAGGTCAGGCCCATTGTCACCGGCTCGGCATGGATGCCGTGGCTGCGCCCGATGCGGGGGGTTTCCTTGTGCTCCCGCGCGCGCGCCTCCAGCGCGGCCATAAGCGCCTCGACGTCCGCGATCAGGATGTCCGCCGCCCGGGTGAGTTGCACGTTGAAACAGGTGTCGAGAACGTCAGACGACGTCATCCCCTGATGCACAAATCGCGCGGCGTCGGCGCCCACGATCTCGGACAGATGCGTCAGGAAGGCGATGACGTCGTGTTTCGTTTCACGCTCAATCTCGTCGATGCGGTCGATGTCGAACTCGACATCCTTGGCCTTCCACACCGCTTCGGCGTTCTCTTTCGGGATCACACCGAGGTTAGCCATGGCGTCGCAGGCATGGGCCTCGATCTCAAACCAAATCCGGAACTTGGTCTCAGGGGACCAGATCGCCACCATCTCGGGGCGGGAATATCGAGGGATCATTTCGGGCCTTTCGCTCGCTCGCCTGTGACTTAGACTCGGGCGCATGACGCGGCAAGGCACACCGCCCGAGTTATCCGCCTTTGAAGGCACGTGGGACCTGTCGCGCCGGATCACCGGGCCTGATGGCGCCGAAACCGCGCGATTGGAGGGCACAGCGGCGTTCCTGGCGAACGGGCTTGGGCTGAAACTGACGGAAACCGGGGTGCTGACAACCGGCGGCGCCTCTGTCGAGGCCAGCCGCACGTATTTCTGGCGCCCTGGTCCGGACGGGATCGAGGTGCTGTTTGACGACGGGAGCCCATTTCACACCATTGGCGCGTTGCCGGATGTCCACCATGACTGCGCGCCAGACACCTATCACGGCACCTATGACTTCTCGGACTGGCCCCGGTGGTCCCTCACCTGGCGCGTGACCGGCCCCCGGAAGGATTACATCAGCACGTCTCGCTATTGCGCCCAACCGGGGTCTCGGGCAGATAGGGACGCAGTTTCAGAGACATAAAACGCGTGGGAGCGGGGACATGGCGACCTATGACAAGGTAATGACAGAGGCCATCGGGCCGGAAGAGGGCGCGGGGCACCTCGTAAAGCAGGCGGCGCTGGTCATCGCGGGTGTGCTGCTGCTGACGCTGGCGGCGAAGATCCGGGTGCCGTTCTGGCCGGTGCCGATGACGATGGGCACTTTTGCGGTGCTGACCATCGGCGCGGCTTACGGGATGCGTTTGGGCGTGATCACGCTGCTGGCGTATCTCGCGGTTGGTGCCATCGGGATGGACGTGTTCGCCTCATCGTCGGCGGAAAACAACGGCCTGGCTTACATGGCGGGACCAACGGGCGGATACCTTGTCGGCTACGTCGTTGCAGCCGCCGTGGTCGGCGCGTTTGCCCGCGCCGGGTGGGACCGGTCGCCGGTCAAGTTCTTCGGCGCCCTGCTGATCGGCAACGCCATCATCTATGCCTTCGGCATGCCTTGGATGATCCATCTGTTCCTTGAGGACAAAGGCTGGGCCTGGGTCACGCAGTGGGGCATGACGAACTTCCTCGTCGGCGATCTGCTGAAGCTGTTCCTCGCAGCGCTGCTCATCCCGACCGCCTGGAACCTCATCGGACGCGCCCGCAGCTAAAGCGAGGCGAGCCTGCAAGGGCTCGATGAGCGGCTCACTTGGCGAAAGCATCGCAGGGATCGTCCCTTGGTGCCGCAGGCGTCACAAACCAGTAATCGAACGGCGGGTCTTCGGGCGCCGCCGTTTCGTATTGGGCGACCGTCACGACCGAGGCATCGGGCAACACACGCTCCAGCATCCTCGGCACGCCCCAATCCCGCCGCGCATGGCCATTGCCGGTTATCAGCACCACCGGCCCACCCGTATCGGCCATCGCGGCCACCACGGCCTGCGCCAAGGCGGCATCCCTGAGCCGCTGTGCCTCGACCATGCCAGAGGCCATGCTTTCGGGCAGCGCGTTGCAATGCGCCTCCATCTGCAACTGCTCTCGTTCAGCCACCTCGTCCTCGGGCAACGGCGCGTCCAGCCCGAACAGGGCCGCGCCCGGCCCAAACACCTCGGCCGCGCCGTCCATCACGGCTTGCCGGACCTGATCCCGGGGCAGGTCGCCGCCAAAGATCGCCGCTTCCGGGGCGGCCACAAAGATCGGATGGTAATAGGCAAAGTCCGGCCAGCCAGAATCCGCCCAGCCCAGCGCCTCGGCCAGCGCATCGGGACTAAACGCCATGCCGGGCTTCACTCGCAGGGCAGCTTGGGGCCCGAACATTTCGAACACCAACGCTTTCGGCGCCACCGCCGCCACCGCCGCTGCCTGATTCAGATGATGTCCGGGGTTGTCGTGAACCTCGCCAAGGATCACCACATCCGCAGCGATCCTCGGCACGTCTTCGAGAGATATCTCTTCGGCAGAGGCTGCCCCGGCCAGCAGGGCAGCGGCGAGGGCAAGCCTCACACGAGGAACCCGTGTACCTCTTTGGAGTTCGTCTCAAGCATCCGCCGCATCTTCTTGAACGCCGCTGCTTCAAGCTGGCGCACCCGCTCTTTCGACAGGCCCAATTCGTTGCCAAGGCTTTCAAGCGTGCGCGGCTGATCCTTCAGCTTGCGCTCGCAGACGATGAACCGCTCGCGGTCGTTCAGCGCCTGAAGCGCATCCACCAGCCAGCCGCGCAGGGTGCCGATGTCCTTTTCGTCTTCAACGGTCTCTGAGGCGGGTGCGTTCTCGTCTTCGAGGGCGTCAATCCACTCGCGACCTTCGTCTTCCGTCGACTGCGTGGCATTTAGCGAGAAGTCGGAGCCGGCCAAACGACCTTCCATCATCTCGACGTCGTTCATTGGCACGCCGACCTCGGTTGCAATCATCTGCCGCATCTGGTGCGCATCCAGACGCTCCCCCCGCGCGGCTGCTTCCCGCTCCAGGCGGGCCTGAACGCGGCGCATGTTGAAGAACAGTGACTTCTGCGACGAGGTGGAGCCCGTTCGCACCATCGACCAGTTCCGCATCACGTAGTCCTGGATCGACGCCTTGATCCACCACACCGCGTAGGTCGAGAACCGCACACCCCGGTCGGGGTCGAATTTGTCCGCCGCCTTCATAAGGCCGAGCGATGCTTCCTGGATGAGATCGTTCATCGGCGCCCCGTAGCGCCGGAATTTCGCGGCCATCGAAATCGCTAGCCGCATATACGCAGTGATCAAACGGTGCAGGGCTTGCTCGTCGCGTTCGTCGCGCCAGGCGTAGGCCAACTTTAGCTCTGTCTCGGCATCAAGCAGTTCCGCCTGCATCGCTTTCCGAGATAGTGTTTTGTCGGCAACTCCGTCCAAGGCCATAGCGCATCTCCACAGTTGATCTTCGTATCTTTGGTGGTGGTACGTGTGGTTTTCGCACTTGGATCAGAAAAAACTTACGATCAGATTGCCGACAGGCAGTTCAACGCTAAATCCCGGGGCTTTTGTCATCACCATTTGCGGTCCACGGGATCACGAAACGTCATTTGGCGCCTCGTCGATGATGCGCTAAGCCCATGACATGGCATATGAATTGATCATCGGGGACGAGAGTTTTTCAACCTGGTCCCTTCGCGGATGGCTGATGTTCACCCGGTTCGATCTGCCGGTAGACGTTAGGTTTGCCGGGCTCTACTCCGGAACATTTCACGAGGATATGGCACCCTACGCCCCGGCGCGCCTTGTCCCGGCGATGCGATTGCCCGATGGCAGCGTGCTGGGCGATACCCTCGCCATGGCCGAGACCCTGGCCGAACGGCACCCGGAGGCCGGGCTTTGGCCCGCCGACCCGGTGGCCCGCGCCCGCGCCCGCTGGCTGGTGGCCGAGATGCACTCGGGCTTCACGGCCCTACGCGCTGACTGTTCGATGAACCTGCGCCGCGTGTGGGAGGGGTTTGAGCAATCCGACGCTGTGCGCGCCGACCTGCGCCGCATCGAAGAGCTGTGGGATGGCGCCAAATCCAGCTTCGGAGCCGAGGGGTCTCCGTGGCTCTTCGGGGCCTACTCGCTTGCCGATGTGTTCTATGCCCCGGTCGCCGCGCGGATCGCCGGATATCAGCTTCCCGTTGGCCCGGCGGCACAAGACTACGTGGCTGCCCACCTTGCGGACCCCCTGTTCGAAAGCTGGCGCATCGCCGGATCAAAACGATCCTATGAGGTGGAACCCTACGCCATGAACCTCCCCTCCCGCCCGTGGCCGGGTGCGGCGTAAGCCCCTAGTCCAGACCAAACCGCCGCCGCATCTCGGCATAGATCGGCGCGCGCTGCGCGTCCTTCTTGCGGTTGCGCGTCTCCAGCGCGCGCAGCACGCGGCGCGGATCGCAGACGGTCACGTCAAACCCCTCCACCTGCATCACCACTGACCCGGGCAGTAGCGTGTCATAGGGCGGGACCAGCGCGAAGGGCAGGTCAAGCATCCCGTGATGCGTCACGAACAACTGATCGAGATGGACGATATCCGCAGGCCACGGCCGCCAGGCGAGGTGATCCTCCACGGTGCCGACATCCCATTTCGGGTCGCCCACCCATTGCGGCACGGCCTCCAGCGCCTCCAGACATTCGGCGGCGCGATGCAGATTGGCCGGATCGCGATCAAGTACGACATCAAGGTCATTCGGTGTGATCCCGGCACCGTACAGCTTCAGCACATAGGACCCGGCAAGAAGCCAGCGCACGCCGTGCGCCTCCAGCGCCGCGATCAGCGCGGCGGCGTCGAGCGATGGTCGATCCTTTGGATGCGGTCTCATCCACCACGCCTACAGTCGACGGAAGAGTAGGGTGGGCAATCTGCCCACCGCTCCGCCCCTAGACGCTGGTGCAGACGTACTTCATCTCAAGATAGTCTTCGATCCCGTGGCTAGAGCCTTCGCGCCCAAGGCCCGACTGCTTGACCCCGCCAAACGGGGCCACCTCGGTCGAGATGATGCCCGTGTTCACGCCAACGATCCCGTATTCCAGCGCTTCCGACACCCGCGTCACCCGTCCGATATCGCGGGCATAGAAATAGGCGGCAAGGCCGAAGATCGTGGCATTCGCATGCTCGATCACCTCGTCATCCGTCGTGAAGCGGAACAGGGGGGCGAGGGGGCCGAACGTCTCTTCGGTCGCGACGGCCATATCCTGGGTCGCATCCTTCACGATCGTCGGCTGGAAGAACAAACCGCCGAGGTCATGTTCAGCCCCGCCGTAAAAGACAGTGGCCCCCTTGGCGGTGGCGTCGTCGATGTGATCCTTCACCTTCTTCACCGCCGCCGCGTCGATCAAAGGCCCGAAATCCGCCCCGTCGAGGCCGTCACCCACGGTCTTTGTCTCTAACGCCCCCTTCAGCTTTTCGGCGAATGCGTCATACACGCCGTCCTGCACATAAATCCGGTTCGCGCAGACGCAGGTCTGCCCGTTGTTGCGGAACTTGCAGGCCATCGCGCCCTCGACCGCCGCGTCGAGATCGGCGTCGTCGAAGACGATGAAGGGCGCGTTGCCGCCGAGCTCCATCGAACACTTCATCACCTGATCCGCCGCCTGCTTCAGCAGGATGCGGCCCACTTCGGTCGAGCCGGTGAACGACAGCTTCCGGACCGCGTGGTTTTCGCAGAACTCTTTGCCCACGCCCGAGGAATCCGTCGACGGGATAATCGACAGGATCCCATCCGGCAGCCCGGCTCGCGTGGACAGAACGCCCAGCGCAAGCGCTGACAGGGGCGTCAGCGTCGGCGGGCGCACGATCATAGAGCATCCGGCAGCCAGCGCGGGGCCGACCTTGCGGGTGATCATCGCGTTGGGGAAGTTCCACGGCGTGATCGCCGCGCAAACGCCGATGGGCTGCTTGATGACGGTGATGCGCTTGTCGGGCTGATGGCCCGGGATCGTCTCGCCATAGACGCGCTTGGCCTCTTCCGCGAACCACTCGATGAATGCGGCGCCGTACAGGATCTCCCCCTTTGCTTCGGCGAGCGGTTTGCCCTGCTCGGCGGTCAGGATCAGCGCGAGGTCATCGGCGTTCTCGACCATCAGATCGAACCACTTGCGCAGCACGTTGCAGCGATCCTTCGCGGTGCGCGCGGCCCAGGGCTTTTGCGCGGCCTCGGCAAGGTCGACGGCCTTCGCGACCCCCGCCCGGTCAATATCCGCGACGGCTGCGATCACATCGCCCCGGGCCGGGTTCGTGACATCGAACGTCTTCGCGCCACCCTCCCAGGCACCGCCGATATAGGCGCGCGTCTCCAAAAGCTCAGGGTCGCGCAGCAGTGCGCGCAGGTCGGTGGTGGCGTCAAGCATTCGGGCCTCCCGGGTCTGGTCTGGGGTCCTGCGCTTGATGTACGCCGTTGCGGGAAGAGTCCAGCCGAAGGGGGACACGATGCGGAACGACGACGCCTATAACAACCGCGACCATGTGCCAAACGTCGAGGTGTTTCTGGAGGCGTGGCCCGAGGATGCGCGCGCCTACCGGGAAACGGAGGCCGCGCTGGGCCGCGCGCGGCTGAACGAGGCGTATGGGCCGCATGAGCGCGAGAAGCTGGACGTCTTCCACCCGGCCGGGAAGCCCGAGGGGCTGCTCGTGTTCGTGCATGGCGGGTACTGGCGCGCCTTCAGCCGGATGGAATCGTCGCATCTCGCGGCGGGCGCGACTGCGCGCGGCTGGGCCGTGGCGGTTCCATCGTACCCTCTGGCACCAGAGGTTCGGATCCCCGAGATCACCCGCTGTGTCGCAAAGGCGATCACCCATGCGGCTGGGCTTGTGGCCGGGCCGATTGTGCTGGCGGGTCACTCGGCTGGCGGGCATCTGGTGGCGCGGATGGTGTGTGCGGATGTGCTGGACGCGAGCGTTGAGGGTCGCGTGACGGGCGTGATGCCGATCTCTCCGGTGTCGGATCTGCGGCCTCTGTTAGAGACGTCGATGAACGAGGATTTCCGACTGGATGAGGCAAGCGCCGTCGCGGAAAGCCCGGCGCTCATGACGCCGACGCTGGACGTGCCGGTGCACGTTTGGGTCGGCGCCGATGAGCGGCCCGCCTTTCTCGATCAGGCAAAGTGGTTGCATGACGCCTGGGCCGGGTCAGAGCTGACGGTTGCCGCGGCCAAACATCATTTCAACGTCATTGAGCCGCTGACCGACCCCGAAAGCCCGATGGTCAACTGGCTCGTGTCGGCCACGTAGGTCTTAGGCGTTGCGAGGGCTTCCCCCGGCGCCCCGCGGGCGCAAGGCCACCGCGGCAGCCAGCCAGGCGAGGATAGCGATGGCGGCCGATGCGAGGATGAACAGACCGACCGCGCCGGACAGGGATGTCAGGGCCGCCGGGAGCACGGCGCTCAACGCCTCGGGCATTGCGCCGCTGAACAGGTGCCAGCCCACTGTCGGCACAAACGCGGCTGCGGTCGCCAAAGCCGCAAGGCCCGTCACCCGGTTCACCCGCCCCGCCCGGCGCATGGCGCGGCGGAAGGCGGTGAAGTTCGCCCCGATGTCCTGCTGGATCGCCAGAAGCGCGGGGACGACGAGCAGCACGAGGACCATCCCGAACGCCAAGCCGTAGACCAGCGTGATCACTGTCGGGCGCAAGAACTGGGCCTGGGTCGAGGTCTCATACAGCAACGGCGCGAGGCCCAGCACGGTCGTCAGCGTGGTCAGCAACACCGGCCTCAGACGGTCGGCCGCGCCATCGACGATGGCGGGGAACAGGCCGCGTTCCTTGGCGTGCTCGTCGATGGTGGTCACCAGCACGATGGAGTCGTTGATGATGATCCCCACCATCCCGATCAGGCCGACGATGGAGAACATCGACATCGGCACGTCCCACACCTTGTGGCCATAGATCGCGCCGACGAGGCCGAAGGGGATGATCGACATCACCACCAGCGGGCGCGTCCAGCTTGAGAACACCCAGGCCAGGGTCAGGTAGATCCCCGCGAGGCACAGGACGAGGCCACGCATCGCGTCATTGAGAAACCTGTTCTCTTGCTCGGCGAGGCCCGACAGGCGCGAGGCGACGCCATAGGTCTCTTCAATCTCGGGCAGGATCTCGGACGTGAGCGCGAGGGAGATCGCCTCGGCCCGTGCGGGGTCATCTTCGCTCACGTCGCCGGTGACGCTGATGACGCGCAGGCCGTTTTCGCGGCGGACGGTTGAGAAGCCGGTCTCGGTCGTTACCGTGACGATGTCGGCGAGGGGGACGTAGGCGCCGCTTTCGGTGCGCATTCTGGTGCGTTCGAGGAAGTCGGCTTTGGTCTCACCCGGCGGCAGCTCAACCCGGATCGCAGCGGAACGGGGACCGTCGGGGAAGGTGGCGGCCTCGATGCCCGAGAGGCGGTTGCGGAGGGTGGCGCCGATCTGGTCGATGGTGAAGCCCAGCGCGTGGCCCTGCGGCGTGAGGTCGAGGACAAGCTCGTCCTTGTCATAGGCCATGGAATCCTCGACCGCCGAGACCTCGGGGAATTCGGCGAGCCGGGTCTTCAATGCCTCGGATGCGGCTTTCAGCGTCTCGGCCTCGGCACCGAAGAACTGGACGTCGAGGGCGTCGCCCCCGGGGCCCGAGCGCCAGCCGCGGAAGCTGATCGTTTCGACCATCGGATGGCGCGGCACGGCGTCTTGCAGGGCGCCGACGAACTGGAAGGAGGAATAGCTGCGCAGGTCGGGGTCGATGAGCTCAATCGCGATGGAGCCGAGCTGATCCTCATCCTTCGTCTCGGACCCCGAAATCGCCCGGCCCGTGTTGCCGCCGATCTCTGCGATGGCATAGGCGATGGGGTTGGCGCCGTGCTCTGCTTCGTATTCCTCGGCGAGCGTGTTCGCGGCATCCTGCAGGAGCTTCATCTGCGCCAGCGTGTCTTCGCGGGTGGCCCCGGGCAGCATGGCGAAGTTGCCCGTGACAGAGCCGCGTTCGGGGGCGTTGAAGAACCGCCACTGCACATCCTGCGTGATGAGCAGCGCCACTTGGCTGGTGAGCAGCACCACCGCCCCGGCGATCACCGGATACCGCAGCGCGATGACCCAGGCCATGAACGGGCGGAACAGGGTCTCACGCACCCAGCGGAAGCCCTTGTTAACCTGACGCGACGGCCAGTCGTACCAATGCTCTTTCGCCGCTTGTCCGATGGAGTGCGCCATGTGGTTGGGCAGGATCAGGAAGCATTCGATCAGCGACGCAGCCAGCACCACGATCACCGTGAAGGGCACATCCGCGATCAGGTCACCGAAGCGGCCGCTGATCACGGTCAGGCCGAAAAACGCGATGATCGTCGTGATCGTGGCGGCAAAGACCGGCGTGAACATCCGCGTCGCCGCGCGTTCGGCGGCGACCGAGGGCGACTCGCCCAATCGCCGGGCCCGGAAATCCGCGTGTTCGCCCACGACAATGGCATCATCCACCACGATCCCCAACGTGATGATCAGCGCAAAAAGCGAGATCATGTTGATGGTCAGCCCGGCGAGATACATCATCGCAATCGCCGCCGTCATGGCCACCGGGATGCCGAGGGCCACCCAGAAGGCCGTCCGCGCGTTGAGGAACAGAAACAGGAGCAGCACGACGAGGCCGAGGCCGGTCAGCCCGTTCTCCAGCAGCATGTTCAGACGGCCCGAAATCGCCTCGGCCCGGGTGCGGATCAGATCGATGGAGACGCCTTCGGGCAGCGTTGCCTGCATCTCGGCCGCGACATCTTCGACGGTGCGCTGGATTTCGATGGCGTCGCCCTGATCCGACCGGTCCACGCGGATCGAGATGGCCGGATTGTCGCCGACGAAATACGCCCGCTCGCGGTCGATGCCTTCGACAAAGATCGTCGCGACGACGCCGATGGTCAGGGCCGAACCGTCCGGATTGGTGCGCAGAACGATGGCCTCGATATCCTCGGCGCTGCGTTTCTCGACCCCGGTGCGCAGGCGCGCGGCGCCGTTGACGTCGCCTGCCGGGTCGGCCTCCGCCTCTTCGGCAATGGCGTTGGCGATCTCGCGCATGGTGACGTCGTGGCGGATCAGCGCGATGGAGGGGACCTCTACAATCGTTTGCGGCGCCGCGATGCCTCGGATCGTGGTCCGCGTCACGCCCTCGGCAAACAGCCGACTGGTGAATTCATCCGCGAAGCGCCCAAGCTGCGCGACCCCGACCGGACCCGTGACGACGACGTCTGTCACCCGGTCGCGCCAGGGGCGGCGGCTGACCTTCACGTCGTCGGCTTCTTCCGGCAGGTTCGATACGGCATCCACCGCCGCCTGCACGTCATCCTGCGCCCGGGCCATGTCCCAGCCGGGCTCAAACTCCAGCGTCACATAGGCCCGGCCCTCGGTCGCCACCGAGTCGGATTCCGCCACGCCTTCCACGGCCAGAAGCGTCGGCTCCAGCACCTGCACGATGGCGCGGTCCACGTCCTCGGCCCCGGCGTTTATGTGAGCGAGCCGATGTTCGCGC
>JBCCXY010000040.1:0-26495 GCA_039190895.1 Pseudomonadota bacterium
CGAATAAGTAATTGAATTTACATGATTTTTTGACGCTACGGATTCCGTGGCCAACATAGTCGATGAAAAGTGTCTATCTGAAAGACTCAAAATCACTCAACGCGACCCAATAAATCAAGAATTTCCATGCATTTATTGGTAGCGGAGGAGGGACTTGAACCCCCGACACGCGGATTATGATTCCGCTGCTCTAACCACCTGAGCTACTCCGCCACAGACGCGCGAGGTAAGGCGTCCGCGCGAACCGGTCAAGTAGAAATCACTCGCGCGCCCGCAGCACCTGCGCCGGGCGGGCCGCGAGGGGGCGCCACGCGAAAGCAAGGCCGGACAGCAGCGTCAGCACGATGCCGCCCGTGACGATCAGCAGGGCCGACACCGGCTCGAACACATAGTCCGTCTCCATCACGAACCGCATCACGCCCCAGCCGGCCAGCGCCCCAGCAAGGATGGCGATCAGCCCCGCCGCCGCGCCCAGCACGGCGGAGCGCAGCGCGAAGCTCGACAGCACCGTCCGCCGCGACGCGCCCAGTGTCTTCAGGATCGCCGCCTCATAGGTGCGCCCCCGCTCCCCCGCCGCCGCCGCGCCGATCAGCACAATGCCGCCCGTCAGCAACGTCGCGAGCGCGCCCCACGTCACGGCTGCCGCAATGCCGCGCAGCACCTCCGAAAACCGGTCAATCGCATCCTTCACCCGGATCGCCGTGATGTTGGGGAACGCCGACGCCACATCCCTCAGGATCGCCGCCTCTGCCTCGGGCTCGGCATAGACCGTCGCGATATGCGTATGCGGCGCGCCCGACAGTGCCGCCGGGTTCATCGACAGAATGAACCCGATCCCGGCGGTCGAGAAATCCACCTCCCGGAAGCTCGTCACCTCCGCCTCAATATCCCGCCCGAGCACGTTGATCGTCAGCACATCGCCCAGTGACAGCCCCATCTCCTCGGCCTCTTCCGCCGCGAAGCTGACCAGCGGCGGGCCGCTGTAATCGGCCGCCCACCAGTCCCCGGCGGTGATCACCGTGTCCTCGGGCACCTCTGTCGAATACGTGATCCCCCGGTCGCCCTGCAGAACCCAATGATCGCCCGCCACTTCCGCCGCCGGACGCCCGTTGATCCCCGTGATCACGCCGCGCAGCATGGGCGCGGTTTCGACGTCGGTCACGCCGCCTTGCGCGTCGAGCCGCTCAAGAAACTCCGGCAACTGGGCGTTCTGAATGTCGACGACGAAATAGCTCGGCGCCACGTCCGGTAGATCTCTCGCAATCGCGCCCCGCAGATTCGCGTCGATCTGCCCAATCGTCGCCAGCACCGTCAGCCCAAGCCCCAGCGACAGCACGACCGACCGGCTTTCGCCGCCAGGGCCGCCCACCGAGCTCAACGCCAGTCGCGTGGCCGTGCCCCAGCGCCGCCGCGCCAGCCAGCGCGCGAGGTGCCGGATCCCGAACGCCACCAGCAGCAACACGACAAAGGCCGCGACCATGCCCAGCGCGGCCCACAGCGTCAGCGTCACCAGCCCGGACAGCACCGCCGCAAGCCCCACCAACAGGCCAAAGACGCCAACCGTCAGAAAGACCCAGACCAGCCGCGGCCACCCCCGCGCGCCAATCACCGCATCGCGAAACAACGCGGCGGGCCGAATGTTCTCCGTCCGCGCCAGCGGCCACAGCGTGAACAACAGCGCCGCAAGCGACCCGTACAGCGCCGCCTCCAACAGCGGCCGGGCGTAGAGCGAAAACGCCGCCGGCACCGGCAGTCGCGCCTCGATGATCGGCGAGAAGGCCACCGGCGTCAGCCCACCGATCAGCAGCCCCAGCACAATCCCCGCGCCCGTCAGAAGCCCAACCTGGATCATATACGCCTGAAACACCGTCCGCCGTGCGGCGCCGAGCGTCTTGAGCACGGCAATCGTCGCCGTCTTCCGCTCCAGATACGCGCGCACAGCGGCGGAGATACCGACGCCGCCGACGGCCAAACCAGCCAACCCGACCAGCACAAGGAACGAGCTTAGCCGATCCACGAACTCCGTCAGCCCCGGGGCGCCGTTGCGCCGGTCCTGCCAGCGCATCCCGGCGCCGTCAAAGGCCGCCCGCGCCTCTGCTTCCGCCGCCTCAATCGAGGTGTCAGGGGGCAGTTTCAGGCGGTATAGGCTCTCAAACAGCGTCCCGGGCTCCAGCAGCCCGCTGCCCTCCAGCGCATCCAGTCGCACCATTGTGCGCGGGCCCAGGCTGAATCCACCGGCGCCCGCATCCGGCTCCCGCTCCAGAATTGCCGACAGCGTGAACTCCCCGGTCCCCAGCGCAAACGTGTCGCCCGGCACAAGCCCAAGCCGATCCGCCAGCACCCGGTCCATCACGGCGCTCTGCCCTGCCAGGGCCTCCACCAGCGGCATCGGCGGGTCGAGCACCACCTCTCCAAAGATCGGATAGGCCCCGTCCACGCCCTTCACCTGCGTCAGCGCCCGATCCTCGCCCACCACGGCCATGGAGCGGAAGTCGACCGCCGCCGACACCACGTCGGCATTCCCGGTCATCCACGCCCGCTCTTCGTCGGTTGCGAAACGGTAGGTAAAGCGGATCGCGGCATCGCCGCCAAGGATCGTCGCGCCCTCGCGCTGAAGGCCGGTGTTGATGCTCTCACGCACCGTGCCGACAGCCGCGATGGCCGCGACGCCCAGCGCCAGACAGGCGAGGAACACGCGAAAGCCCTTCAGGCCGCCCCGCAACTCCCGCAGGGCAATGCGCCACGCCATGCTCATTCGGCGGCGGCCTGTGCCGGGGTGGGCGTGTCGAGCACCCCGTCCCGTAGCTGCAATACCCGGTCGCAGCGGGCCGCGAGGTCGGGCGCGTGCGTCACCAGTACCAGCGTGCTGCCGTGGCGTTCCCGCAGGCCGAACAGCAGTTCCACGATCCTCTCGCCGGTCGTCCCGTCCAGATTACCCGTCGGCTCGTCCGCCAGAAGGACCGCCGGACGCGGCGCCGCCGCCCGCGCAAGGGCCACCCGCTGCTGCTCGCCCCCCGACATCTGCGAGGGATAATGCCCCGTCCGATCCGCCAGCCCGACCTCGGCCAGTTCCTCTGCCGCCCGGTTAAACGCATCCGCCTGCCCGCCAAGTTCCAGCGGCAGGGCGACGTTTTCCAACGCGGTCATCGTCGGAATCAGGTGGAAGGATTGGAACACGACCCCCATATGCTCGCGACGGAGGCGGGCCAGCGCGTCTTCCCCCATCTGCGTGAGTTCGTGCCCTAAAGCGGTTACCGTCCCACCCGTGGCGCGCTCAAGCCCGCCCATGAGCATAAGGAGTGACGACTTGCCCGACCCAGACGGCCCCGTAAGCCCCAGTGTTTCGCCCCTGGCGACATCCAGCGAGATGCCCTTGAGGATGTCGACCCGCCCGGCATTGCCGTCGAGCGATAGATGGGCGTCGGTGAGGGAAATGACGGGATCGGTCATGCGAGGGGCCTGCTCTGCCATGGGTTCCTGGGGATATGGGGCGATCACCCGGGCCCGCAACCTCGCGGCGGTCATTGTTTTTTGTGCAGGCGGCCCGGCGGTGGCCGAGGTGACGATTGCCGCGCTGGGGGACAGCTTGACGCAAGGCTACGGCCTTGTGCCCGAAGAGGGGCTGGTTCCGCAATTGTCGCGCTGGCTCGCCGACAACGGCGCCGAGGTGACGCTGATCAACGCAGGGGTCTCCGGCGACACCACAGCGGGGGGAGCCGCCCGCATCGGCTGGACCCTGACCGATGAGGTCGACGCGCTGATCGTCGCCCTCGGCGGCAACGACGTTTTGCGTGGCGTCGCGCCCGAAGAGGCGCGCGCGAACTTAGACACTATTCTTGCGGAATCCGCGTCCCGAGGCCTCCCCGTCCTGCTCATCGGCATCACCGCCCCCGGCAACTACGGCCCCGACTACAAGGCCTCGTTCGAGGCGATCTACCCCGAGCTCGCCGACGAATACGGCACACTCCTGATCACCGACATGCTCGCCCCCATCGCCGCCCAGGGCACCGGAACAGCGCTCGCCGAATACATGCAAGGCGACGCCATCCACCCCAACGCCAAAGGCGTCGCCCTCATCGTCGACACAATAGGCCCCCAGGTCCTCACCCTGATCGACCAGATCGACTAACGGCAAGCGGCGGTGGGCAAATTGCCCACCCTACTCCCCTTGCGCGCGACGGCTCTTTCGCCGGTAGGGTGGGCAATCTGCCCACCGTCCCACCTCTCAAACCATGCCCTCGCCCAACCCGAAGCGCCCCGGATTCAACCCGGCACACTCTTCCTCGAAATAAACAAACAAATTCAAAAACTTAAAACCGGTCCCCATGGGGACCGCCGTCACCGGTGCTCAAAAAACCCGTCACCCGCCCGCTCCAGCAGCCCCGCCGCCATCTCAGCGCCCAGCGTCGCCCCATCCTCAACCGCCGCTGTCTGATCGTCCGCATAGGCCGCCGACCCGTCCGTCTTCAGGATCTCCCCCCGCAACCGCAGGGACCCCCCATCCAACTCCGCCAGCCCGGCAATCGGCGTCTCACAGGACCCGTCCAGCGCCGCCAGAAACGCCCGCTCCGCCGCCAGCCGCTGACCCGTCGGCCCGTGATGAATCGCCTCCAGCATCTCTCCGGCCCGCGCATCATCCCCGCGCCGCTCAATCCCGATCGCCCCCTGCGCCACCGCTGGCAGCATCTCGTCCGTCTCAACCGCCGCCGTCGCCACATTCGACATCCCCAGCCGATTGAGCCCCGCCATCGCCAGAAACGTACACGCCGCCACGCCATCCTTCAGCTTCTGCAACCGCGTCTGCACGTTCCCGCGAAACTCCACGACCTCCAGCTCCGGAAACCGGTGCAAAAGCTGGGCCCGCCGCCGCAAACTCGACGTCCCGACCTTCGTCCCGGGCGCCAGCTCCGCCAGCGACACCGCCACGGGCGCCACGAACGCATCCCGCACATCCTCTCGCGGCAGGAAGCAGTCCAGCACAAGCCCGCCGGGCTGCTCCACCGGCATGTCCTTCATCGAGTGCACCGCGATGTCGATCCCACCGGCGAGCATCGCCTCCTCGATCTCTTTCGTGAACAGCCCCTTTCCGCCGATCTCCTTGAGCGGTCGATCCAGCACCTTGTCGCCCGTCGTTCGGATAATCACGATCTCGAACGCGTCCGACGGCAGCCCATGCGCAGCCTGCAACCGCTCACGCGTCTCATGCGCCTGCGCCAGCGCAAGCGGAGAGCCTCGGGTGCCAATTCGGAAAGGGTTCGACGGGGTAGGAAGGTCCAGTGCCATGGCGCCATGCCTACGCATAGGTCGCAGGCGACCGCAAGCGGGTTGACTTTCCCCCGCCGCCCGTGGACGACCCGAACGGGCGACGAAGGGGTGACACCGATGAAGACGATACTGCGCAGCCTCGCGGGTGAAACGCTGCCGACGCCCCCGATCTGGATGATGCGTCAAGCCGGACGCTACCTGCCGGAATACAAGGCAACGCGAGCGCAGGCAGGGGACTTCCTGTCGCTCTGCTACACGTCAGAACTCGCGGCCGAAGTTACGCTCCAGCCGATCCGCCGCTACGGCTTTGACGCCGCGATCCTCTTCGCCGACATCCTGTTGATCCCTGACGCGCTGGGCGCCGACCTGTGGTTCGTCACCGGCGAGGGGCCGCGCCTGTCGACGATCACCGACCAGTCTGGGCTCGACGCCCTCAAACCCGCTGACGCCATCCACGACCACCTCGCGCCCGTTTACGAAACCGTCCGCATTCTCTCGCGCGAGCTTCCGTCCGAGACCACCCTGATTGGCTTTGCAGGCGCCCCCTGGACCGTGGCGACCTACATGATCGCCGGGCGCGGCACCCCTGATCAGGCGCCCGCGCACGCGCTGAAAGACACTAATCCAGCACTTTTTGAGGCCCTGATGGCCCGCATCACCGACGCGACCATCGAGTACCTCAGCGCCCAGATCGACGCGGGGGCCGAGGTGATCAAGCTCTTCGATAGCTGGGCCGGGTCCCTTAAGGGCGACGACTTCGAACGCTACGCCGTCGCCCCCGCGACGCAGATCATCGCCGCCTTGAAAGAGCGCCACCCGACCATCCCGATCATTGCCTTCCCCCGTGAAGCCGGGGATGGCTACATCGGGTTTGCGAAAAAGACTGGGGCGGATTGTGTGGCGCTCGACAACTCCGTCTCAGCGGATTGGGCGGCCGAAAAGGTGCAGGCCGAAGGCTGCGTTCAGGGCAACCTTGCCCCCGGACACATGGTGACGGGCGGTGACGCTCTTGTCGAAGAAACCCGGCGCATCGTGCAGGCGTTCTCGGGCGGGCCGCACATCTTTAACCTTGGCCACGGGATCACACCGGATGCCGATCCGGACAACGTGTCGCTCATGATCGAAACCGTGCGCGCCGGGGCCTAAAGAGCAACCGTCGTGCGGTTCCTGGCGGGGAATTAAGGCCACCGCGGGCCGGATTGGGAAAGATCGGGGACGGCCCACCCCTGGCCCGGCGATTGTAACCGACAGCGCGTCGTCCGGAGCGACGGCGGGACACAGCGATAAAGTGCTTTGAAGAAATCGTGGGAGCGCCGGTCCTGGGCTTGTCGATGGCGCGGCTCGGCAAACAGTTGAGAGAGCGGCCTCTAAAACCGTAACCCGATCGACAGGTTCAACGTCGTCGCCTCCGCATCCAGCCCGTCCAGGCTGAAGTCGTCGACGTCGTGATAGATGACCTCGGCCCCGGCCGTCAGGCGATCCGTCAGATACACCTCATAGCCAACCCCGGCGAAATACCCATCGCCATCGCCAACCGCAGGATTGGACGTATCCACATGCGCCCAGCCACCGGTGAGGTAATACCACGATCTCCCCGCATCGATCCCAGCGCGACCACCAAAGCGGAACACGCTGTCGATGGTCGTCACGCCGCCCAGGTCCACGTCCGCGAGATCATACTGCAAAGTGACCCCGGCCACCGTTGCCCCGAAATCAAAGTCGTACGCCGCGCGGACCCCGGCAATCACGCCATCGCCGGTCAAATCCGCAGCGCCCGAGGTGTCGGCGTCCAGAAACCCAAAGCTCAGACCCACCGACGGGCCCGACCAATCCCCATCAATCGACGGCGCCGGTCCGGGGCCGGACAACGCCGCGCTCACCTCGACATCCTGCGCGACCGCAGGGGCCGCCGCGACGAGGCTTAGGAGGAACAGGCTACGTACAAACATCGGGTACAGGATGCTCGACTTTCTTCAATTGGTCATTAACGGAACATATAGCGCATCCTGCGTGGATTGCACCATATGGGGTATCTCATCCGGTCAAACCCGCGTGAGCCCGCCGACTCACACCCATTTTGCGAGCGGAGGAAGGCTCATCAACACGGCATTCGCGTCGTGACCCGTCTCCAGTCCGAACTTCGTGCCGCGGTCATAGACCAGGTTGTATTCGGCATAGAGCCCGCGATGCACAAGCTGCGTATCCTTGTCCGCATCGGTCCAGGTTTGATCCCGCCGCCGCTCTACCAGCGGGACATAGGCGGGCAGAAACGCCCGGCCCACGTCCTGGCTCAGCGCGAAATCCGCGTCCCAGTCATCGGTGCAGCGGTCATCAAAGAAAATCCCACCCACACCACGGGCGCGGTGGCGGTGCGGGATGTAGAAATACTCATCCGCCCACGCCTTATACGTTTCGTACAGGTCGTCGCCATGCGGTGCGCAATGCTCCTTTTGGACGGCATGAAAATGCGCGGTGTCCTCATCATATTCGATGCAGGGGTTCAGGTCCGAGCCACCGCCAAACCACCACGCCTGGGGCGTCCAGAACATGCGCGTGTTCATGTGCACGGCGGGGACATGCGGGTTCTGCATATGGGCGACAAGGCTGATGCCCGAGGCCCAGAAGCGCGGATCGTCCTTCATCCCGGGGATGCCCTTTCGCGCGGCCATCGCGGCCTGCGCCCGCTCGCCCAGCGTGCCGTAGACGGTCGAAACGTTGACGCCGACCTTCTCAAACACGCGTCCACCGCGCAGGACGCTCATCAGGCCTCCGCCCGCGTCCGACCCATCTTCGGACTGTCGTTGCGTCTCGGACACCTCAAAACGCCCCGCTTGGCCGGGGCCTGAATGGCTGTCCTCCAGTCCCTCAAACGCCGCCACGATCTGATCCCGAAGCTCTCTGAACCAGGCCGAAGCGCGCGCTTTGCGGTCGTCAAAAAGCTCAGTCATGGGACCCCCTCCTAAAGCGTCGGACTAGGGGTATCAGGAATTGATTGGCTCAAGCAATGGCGCCAAATGCGGTGGTGCCAATGTGCTTTGCCGTTCTTTTTTGCGCGCAACTCAATGCCCATGCCTGTACCCTTTTGGGGACAAGGGAGGAGCTGTCATGAGGGATATCGTTGAAACCACGGCCTACTACGATCCCGATACCTGTGATTTGGGGGCGTTCACGGCACTTATCGATCAAACGACACGCAGCCAGCAGGTACCGCATGCGGCTGCAATCGAAAGCAATATCCCGATCTATACCATGGCGGACCTGCGTCAGGCACTTGAGGATGATCGGACCCGTCGAGGGATCATGGCGGAATGGGCGCATGTCCTGCGCGACGGTGCGGGCGTTGTTGCCTTGAAGGGCGCCTATCCCGACACATCCGTGCTGGATAAGGCGACCGCCGTTTACGAGGGCATTATCGCCGAAGAGAAACTGGGCGGCCGCGGCGCGGGTGATCATTTCGCGGCGTCGGGCGCGAACGACCGGATCTGGAACTCGCTTCAAAAGCTTTGCGAAGCCGCGCCTGACGTGTTCCTCGATTACTTTGCCAATACCGCCATTGCGACAATCTGCGAAGCATGGCTTGGGCCGAACTATCAGATGACGGCACAGGTCAACCTCGTGCATCCCGGCGGCGCCGCACAGCAAGCGCATCGCGACTATCATCTGGGATTTCAGACCGCGGCGGACAGCGCCACATATCCGGCCCACGTCCACGACGTGTCACCCATTCTGACGCTGCAAGGTGCGGTGGCGCATTGTGACATGCCCTTGGACAGCGGCCCGACGAAGCTGTTGCCGTTTTCGCAAGCGTATCGCCCGGGCTATGTGGCGTGGCGGCGGGACGATTTCCGGGCGCTCTTCGAAGAACGGCAGGTGCAGGTGCCGCTGTCCAAGGGGGATGCGGTGTTCTTCAACCCGGCTGTGTTTCACGCGG
Organism: Pseudomonadota bacterium; assembly: GCA_039190895.1. Lineage (GTDB taxonomy): Bacteria > Pseudomonadota > Alphaproteobacteria > Rhodobacterales > Rhodobacteraceae > Ovoidimarina. The sequence goes on from JBCCXY010000040.1 coordinate 9,197, forward strand.
CCGGCGCCAACACGAGCCAGGACATCCACCGCTTTGCCAACCTGTTGCAGGTATCCTCGGCCTTTGGTCGCGCGATGGAGACGGTCGACCGGGACAAGATGTGCAAGTTGCTGTTCCCGCACGCGGTGAGAGCCAAGCAGGACGGCAGGCTGAGTGCCGCCGAATTGTCTGCTGCCATTGCCGCAACCGCCGAAGGCTATTCGTTTCCAACGAACCTTGACCGCGACCCGCCGGTAAACGGACTTGCGCCAGAAACCCAAGCCGCATTTTTCCGGCGCGCCCTGTCTGAGGGGCTCGACGAGGGCGCCTTCGCCGAACGGCTCGATCAGATGCGCGCTTCGCGCATGTCGTAGAGGTTGCCAGCTCTAGCCGTAGGCCTTGGCGCGCTCTTCTTCGGTGAGCCAGCGGATCTCTGCCACCGGGGTGCCGGTACTGTCGAAGAACGGGGTTTTGCGGTGGCGGCCGGTGACGCGCGCGATTAGGGCGCGGCCCATGAACTTCAGGACGAGTGGCAGGATGCGCGTGTCGGTGGTTTCGACGTGTCCGGTCGCGCCGGACAGGTTGACCTGGGCCGAAACGGGGCCGAGAGCGCTTGGGTCGGCGAAGCCGGTGACGGCAAGTGATGAGAACGGGACTTGCCGGGTGGTCAGGGTATTCGCGACGGGTGTGCCACAGCAGGCCGCGTACCATCGGAGGGGGCCTTTGTTGGTCAGGCGCAGGCAGGCCAAATGTTCGGCGCCTTCAACCACGGTGATCGTGTCCGGCGCGGTCTGGTAAAGGTCAGAGCCCCCTTGGGGGTCAAGCGTGTCAGCGGCACCGATGGCTTTCGCGAAGGCCTGACAGTCCTTGCAATAGCAGGCGATGCGTGTGCCGCGCCCCGGCTCGGCCTGCAGCTTCAGGGCTCCACATTTGCACGACCAATCCATCCAAGGCCTCCCTCGTCCGTGCGGTCAACGTGGGACGGGCTCGGGCCCCGCGCAAGTCATTGATGCGAGGGATCACAAGATGTCATGCGGTCAGGTGCGGAGGGCGGGCAGGCCAATGCCAGTGGCTTCGAAGCCGCCGTCGACGGATAGGATCTGACCGGTGATGAAGCTCGCGCGGTCGGAGGCGAGAAAACAGATGGCCTCAGCAATCTCACGCTCGGTCCCGTAGCGATTGAGCGGGATGGCGTCGTGGTAAGCGTCGATGATGTCTTGCGAGTGGACGGCCATGGCCAGTTTCGTGCGCACCGGGCCGGGGCAGATACAGTTGGCGCGGATGCCGTATTCGCCCAGCTCGGCGGCCTGTTGCAGCGTCAGTTGCATGACGCCCGCCTTCGAGGTGCCATAAGCCACGCGCAGGGTGCTTGCCCGCAGGCCCGAGATCGAGGCGATGTTGACGATGGCGCCCTTGGACTTCTTCAACTCGGGGATAGCAGCCTGAGAGCACAGGAACGTGCCGTCTAGGTTGACGCGCATCACGTCGCGCCAGCGGGCGAAGTCGGTCTCTTCGATGGGGCCGAAATCGGCGACGCCTGCGTTGTTGATCAGCGCGCCGATGCCGCCCATCGCCTCGGCGGCTTGCGGGATCATCGCGGCGATCTGCGCCTCGTCCGAGATGTCGCAGGTGATCGCGTCGGCGCCGTCCAGAGGGTCCGCCACAGCGTGCAGTTCGTCGTGATCCCAGTCGATCATCGCCACGCGCCAACCCTCTTCGAGGAAGAGCTTGCTCGTCGCGAGGCCGATCCCGCGCGCCGCGCCGGTGACGATGGCAGTTTTCATGCGCCTATGCCGCGAGCTTTGCAATGATGGCGTCGCCCATCTCCGATGTTGAGACGGCGCCTCCGCCATCGGGGCCCATCAGGTCGGCAGTGCGCAGGCCATCGGCGAGCACCGCCTCAACCGCAGCTTCCAGCTTGGTGGCGGCGTCGCCCGCGTCGAAGGAATACCGCAGCGCCATGGCGAAACTGAGGATGCAGGCGATGGGGTTGGCCTTGCCCTGCCCCGCAATGTCGGGGGCGGAGCCGTGGACGGGTTCGTAGAGGGCCTTGGGGCGGCCGTTCTCCATCGGTGCGCCGAGAGAGGCGGAGGGCAGCATGCCCAGCGACCCGGTGAGCATTGCCGCCACGTCGGACAGGAGGTCGCCGAACAGATTGTCGGTGACGATCACGTCGAACTGCTTGGGCCAGCGCGCCAGTTGCATGCCGCCCGCGTCGGCGAGCATGTGCGAAAGCTCGACATCGGGGTATTCGGCGGCGTGAATCTCGGTCACCACTTCTTTCCAGAGCAATCCAGATTCCATCACGTTGTGCTTTTCCATCGAGCAGACCTTGTTGCCCCGGCGCCGGGCGAGTTCGAAGGCTGAACGTGAGACGCGGGCGATCTCGCTTTCCGTATAGCGCTGGGTGTTCACGCCGACGCGCTCGTTGCCCTCTTTGTGGACGCCGCGGGGTTCGCCGAAGTAGATGCCGGAGGTGAGCTCGCGGACGATCATGATGTCGAGGCCGCCGATGACTTCGGGCTTCAGGGACGAGAAATCGGCCAGCGCGTCGAAGCACTGCGCGGGGCGCAGGTTGGCATAGAGGTCCATCTCCTTCCGCAGCCGCAGCAGCCCGCGTTCGGGCTTAAGGGCGAAGTCGAGGCCATCATATTTCGGGCCACCGACAGCGCCGAGCAGGACGGCGTCGACGGTTTTGGCCTTGGCCATCGTCTCATCCGACAGGGGTTTGCCGTGGGTGTCGTAGGCGATGCCGCCGACGAGGTCTTCGGACACCTCGAAGGGCAGGCCGTTGTCGCCGAACCAGGCGATGACCTTGCGGACTTCGGCCATGACTTCGGGGCCGATGCCGTCCCCCGGCAGGATAAGAAGTGATGGCGTGGTCATGCGGCGGGTCCCCTAAATGCGTTTTGCGTGCCTCGGGTAGACCCGTGTGCGTGGGGCGTCAACTCACCGGGCGAGATCGACCCGTACGACGCCGTGCCGCACGGCGGGGCCTTCATTGTCGCCAGGGTCGGCCCAGAGGATGCCTGCGCCTTCAACCGGCCACTCGGCGGAGGGGAGCACGTAGTCGACCCGCAGGTTGCCCGGATCGTCATCGGCATAGTTGGCGGTGTCCAGGGCGGGGTCGCCGGAGTGTCTGTCGTTCACACCGCTATCCCGTTCGGCGAGCGCCTCCCCCACCTCGCTGCGGGGGCCCACGTCGTGAAGTGCGTCGTGTCGCAGGAGCGTGTGGATGCCGTCGCGCCGTGCGTCGCCGTCTTCCGGATCGGCATTCGCCACGCCGAGGATGGCAAAGCGCCCGTCGGGTGCCGGCGCTTCGAGTCGCCCGTCCAGCAGATGCGCCCACAGCAGGATTTCATCCCGGTTGCGGCGTCCGTTGAGGTCTTCGGGGCCGTCGAACACCGGGGGCGAGGCGTGGAACGCCAGGAGCTGGAAGGGTGGCGCGTCGTCAGGTGTGACCGTCAGCATCCAGTGTCCCACCGACGACAGCCGTCGCACCCCGTAGCCCGGATCTTCGGGCAAAAGCGCGGTATCGGGCACTTGCCACCAGGCAAGGTCGCTGAGCTCTTGGGTCAGTTCGACCGGCCAGCGCGACAGGACGGCCATGCCGCCCTGACCGAGAAACGCGCCAAAGCCTTCGGCATCGGCAGACCCACGCAAGTAGCCGTCACCATCAAGGTCGACGAGCGTCGGCATCCCCGCATTCGGTTGCGTGGTGAACTGGTGGGTGAAGGCCGCGCCCCCCTCGGCGTTGACCATTTCGCGGAAGGCCGTGAGCGCGACCTGTTCGTAATCCCAGTCGACGCCCTGCAGCAGGATGACATCGGCCTTGGCGCGCGCGATCAGCCGGGCGGCGTGTTGGATGTCTTCGGCTTCGCCCTTGAGAATGTCGCGCAGGAATAGACCGGGCGCGTCGCGTTCCAGCCCGGTGTTGAGGGTGGCAATCCGGATGGCCTCTGCGGCGCCCGCAAGGCTGGCTACGAGGCAAAGGGCGAGGCCCAGGACTAGGCTGCGATGTATTCTTTCTCGGCGCGGGCGGCATTGACGCGGCGCTTGTCCTCGATCATCGACGCGATCCGCCCCATGGCGATGCCGCGCATAAAGAGAGATGCCGGGAGGAACGACCACGCTGCCACCGTCCAGATCAGGGTCTGCGGATTGGTCAATGACAGCGTGCCAAACAAGCTGCCCGCCGCCGTGATCACCGCTGGCGTCAAGAATGGCAGCAGAAATCCTAACGCAATGTTAAAGCGTGCGTCACGCTCCAACCGCTCCACCACGTCGCCGCCTGCGGTGGGGTCGAAGGTGGGCAGGTTGACCCAGACGTTGAACGCGCCCGAGCGGGTCGGCCAGTTCAGGAGGCGAATGATGATGATAAAGACCGCCAAGGTGAGCAGCGACACGAGATAGCTGATCCCGGCGGCCGTCCGGACGAGAGAGATCTGATCGGCGCTCGTGTCTTCGGGCATCATCAGAACAACGAGCCGCACGGGGCTGTAGGGGAAGTCGATAGCTTCGCCCACCAGCGTGCCGACGGCGGCAATCAGGTTCGTCAGGCTTGACGGCGCATAGGCCCCACGGATGAGCAGGGTCAGCAGCAGGACCGAGATGAACAGCGACGCAAAGCGGACGCGGTTGAAGGGGGGCGCTTCGCGAAACTCAATCAGGCAGGGGTAGGAGGAGGCGTATTCAAAGACGACGAGGGAGGCTGCGAAGATCGCGATCAGCGTGACGATCTGCGCCACATCCGCTGACGTGTTCGGCAAGAGGAGGGAGGGCGTCACAATCAACAGCATCACAACGATGGCGCGCAACGCTACTGTCGCAATTCGCGAAATCACTCTGCTCTGCCCCACATAAAGGCCGCGGCGACGCGGTCGCGCGGCTCTATTGCCTGCCGATTGGTTCGGACTTTTGCCCCATTCTTGCCCAATTTTTGCCACCTTTCGCCAAGCGCCGGCAATAACAAGGCTGAGGGTGCGCGAACTCTGCGGCATTTTCGTGATGAAACTGGTGCGGCATTGCATCAAATTGCGAGCGAAAAGCGGCCCTTTCGTGAAGGGCCGCAACATCTTGCGTTCGCTTTGGTTTTTCCCACTAGACCCGTCGCGGTACGGTTAACCGCGACGCGTCTAGACCCAGGGGCGGTCGGCAGAGGCCTTGGCCTCAAACGTGTCGATAGCGGCGGCTTTCTCCATCGTTTGGCCGATGTCGTCGAGGCCGTTCAGCAGGCAGTGCTTCTTGAAGGCATCCACTTCGAAATGGATCGTGCCGCCGTCGGGGCCGTGGATCGTCTGGTTTTCGAGGTCGATGGTGATCTTGGCGTTGGCCCCGCGTTCGGCATCGTCCATCAGCTTGTCCACCTCGTCCTGCGGCAGCGCGATGGGGAGAATCCCGTTCTTGAAGCAGTTGTTGTAAAAGATGTCGGCAAAGCTGGGCGCGATCACGCAACGGATGCCGAAGTCGAGAAGGGCCCAGGGCGCATGCTCGCGGCTGGAGCCGCAGCCAAAGTTGTCGCCCGCGACGAGGATCTCGGCATCGCGGTAGGCGGGTTTGTTCAGGACGAAATCGGGGATCTCGTTTCCGTCGTCGTCATAGCGCATCTCATCGAACAGGTTCTTGCCCAGGCCCGACCGTTTGATCGTTTTCAGGAACTGCTTGGGTATGATCATGTCAGTGTCGACATTGATCAGCGGCAGCGGGGCCGCCGTGCCCGTCAGCGTTGTGAACTTGTCCATGTGCCTTCTCCGACCACCACTCAAGACCGGTCGGTCCTAGCGGGAATCGGAGGTCGCGGCAATAAGCGTCAGGCGCGGCGCCGGACCAGTGCGAGGCCGCCAATCGCCGCGAGCAGAGCCAGGAAAGAGGCGGGCAAGGGCGTTGCGATGACGTTGTCGACTGTCGGCTCGATCGCGGGACGCACCTGAAGGACGCCGCGCATGTCGACGGTCGTGGCGACCTGTTCGGCCGTCAGCAACTCATTCACTGTCTCGCTGCCATCGAAGAAGCCGATGAACGAGAAGAAATAGTCGGTGTCGCCAACAGTGAATGCATCGGATTCATCGTAGTTCATTGTGGCTGTGACGCGATCCGCGCAGCCGTGAGCGTTCGGACTGCCATAGGCGCAGGGCTCATCATTCTCGGTCTCTTCATGCGTGAAGTTGATGACCGAGTTGAACGTGCCGACATTCATCACGGTGAACGTCAGCGTCAGATCAACGGACGAGATGCTGTCGCCGTTGATGCGGTAATTGCGATGCGCGAACCGCCCGAGCGAGAATTCCTCGCCGAGGTTCACGGTGTTGAACATGAAGCCGGAGCCGAAGGAGTATCCGCTTTGACCGCCATTCCCGTCCGGTTCCCCCCAGCTCAGCTGGCCTGTGCCCTCACCGGTCACGTCTGTCCCACCGACGGGGTCGTCCCAGGCGCCCATCGTGTTGACGTAAAACGTGGCCGCAGACGCGGGTCCGGCCAGAAGCGCGGCGGTCAGGGCAGAGATGGCAGCGAGTCTCGACGAAACTCTCATGGGTCACCTATCACTCAGTTGGACCCCTGCCGGAGCAGACCGACAGCCGGGGTCGCGATTAACCCCTTGCTAAGCTTGAATGCAGGCGGAAATGGGGCGTACGCGGTGCCAACTAAGGGATAACGCCATGGGAAACAGTGAATTTCGTCACGTTCGGGAGCATTAAAGTTCCCGAACGTCGGTGAGGCGGCCGGTGACGGCGGCTGCGGCGGCCATGGCGGGGCTCATCAGGTGGGTGCGTCCGCCGCGGCCCTGACGGCCTTCGAAATTGCGGTTTGACGTGGCCGCGCAGCGTTCCCCGGGGGTGAGCTGATCGGGGTTCATCGCAAGGCACATGGAGCAGCCCGCGAGGCGCCATTCGAAGCCCGCGCTCTTGAAGATGTCGGCCAGCCCTTCTTCCTCGGCCTGCAGCCGGACGAGGCCCGATCCGGGGACGACCATGGCGCGCATGCCGTCCTTTATTTTCTTGCCCTTCACGATCTCTGCCGCCGCGCGAAGGTCTTCGATCCGCCCGTTCGTGCAGGAGCCAATGAAGACCGTGTCGATCTCGATCTCGCTGAGGGGCGTGCCGGGCGTCAGGCCCATGTAGTCGAGCGAGCGCTGCGCCGCCTCGATCTTGCCGCCTTCGAAGCTGTCGGGCGCGGGAACGGCGCCTGTAATCGGCAGGACGTCTTCGGGCGATGTGCCCCAGGTCACGACCGGGGCGATGTCCTCGCCGCGGATGGTCACGACCTCGTCCCAATGCGCGTCGTCGTCGGAATAAAGCGTCTTCCACCAGGCCAAAGCGGCCTCCCATTGCGCGCCCTTCGGTGCATGGGGGCGGCCCATGACGTAGTCAAACGTCTTCTCGTCGGGTGCAATCAGGCCCGCGCGCGCCCCGCCCTCGATGGCCATGTTGCAAACCGTCATCCGGCCTTCCATGGACAAGTTGCGAATGGCTTCGCCCATGTATTCAATGACATATCCCGTACCGCCCGCCGTGCCGGTCTTGCCGATGACGGTCAGCGTGATGTCCTTCGCCGTGACGCCGGGCTTCAGCTTGCCCGTGATCTCGACCTTCATGTTCTTCGACTTCTTCTGGATCAGGGTCTGGGTGGCCAGCACATGCTCCACCTCCGAGGTTCCGATCCCGTGCGCGAGCGCGCCGAACGCCCCATGGGTCGCCGTGTGCGAGTCGCCACAGACCACGGTCATCCCCGGCAGCGTCCAGCCCTGTTCCGGCCCGACGATGTGGACGATCCCCTGACGGATGTCGTTCACGGGGTAGTAGTGGATGCCGAAATCCTTGGCGTTCTTGTCGAGCGCTTCGACCTGAATGCGGCTTTCTTCGTTGTCGATGCCCTTCTCGCGATCCCACGTCGTGGGCACGTTGTGATCCGGTACTGCTATGGTCTTGTCCGGCGCGCGCACGCCCCGCCCTGCCATCCGCAACCCTTCGAACGCCTGCGGGCTTGTCACCTCGTGCACGAGATGGCGGTCAATATACAGAAGGCACGTCCCGTCCTCGGCTTCGTGAGCGACGTGAGCATCCCAGATTTTATCGTAAAGCGTTTTGCCAGCCATGGCGCATGTCTCCGTGTTGGTTGGGGCGAGGTGAGTTGGGTGCGGGAGACCCGCGCCTATAGTCGCCCCAGCGCGCTGCAGAGGTTCGCCTGGAACCGCCACGGTAAACGCGCCCTGTCGCCTATATCGAAGAACCGATTCATCTGGCGGAAAATAGTGCGCCCGGAATTCATCCACAAGCGGTCAGTCGGCGCGTGAACCGATACGCTCCCTGCTGCGTATACAATGTGTCCCCACTGGAGAGCACCATGGATCGCCGCGCATTCGTTCTGACCCTGCCAGCCGCCCTTGTCGGAGGCACCGCCGCGATGGCAAATCAGACCTACAAATCCTACCAGGCCCCAACCCACGCGGTCACGCAGCGGTTTCCCGACTTCGAGGTGCGGGACTACGCGCCGCAACTCCTCGCCGCTGTGACCGTGAAGGGCACACGGGATAAGGCGTTGGGGCAAGGCTTTCGAATCCTCGCCGGGTACATCTTTGGCGCAAATCAGGGATCGGCCAAAGTGGCGATGACAGTGCCCGTGGCGCAGACCCCGGAACAGGTGGCGATGACGGTGCCGGTCACGCAAACCGCGGCGGATGGGTCCGATGCGTGGACGGTGACGTTCATGTTCCCCAGCGGATGGACGAAAGAGACCGCGCCGGTGCCCAATAACGCAGCGATCCGGATCGTGGAGCACCCGGCAGAAACCCTCGCCGTGCATCAGTTCAGCGGCTGGGCGGGTGCCGGGCGGATCGAAGAGAAGGCGACCAAATTGCGCTGGGCGATGAACGACGCCGGGATCGCGCCTGCGGGCCCGTTCCGGTCGCTGTTCTATGACGATCCGTTCACCGTCCCATGGAATCGCCGGAACGAGGTCGCTTACCCGGTGTGAACCGCTTCCAGCAGGTCGCCCGGCTGGCAATCGAGCACGTCGCAGATCTTCGACAGCGTGTCGAAGCGGATGCCCTTTACCTTGCCGGACTTCAGCAGGCTGACGTTTTGCTCGGTGATCCCGATGCGCTCCGCCAATTCGCGGGAGCGCATCTTGCGCTTGGCGAGCATCACGTCGAGCCGCACGACGATCTCCATCAGATGATGGCCTTATGCTCTTCCGCGATACGGGCGGCCTCGGCCATGGTTGCGCCGATCACGATCATCAGCCCGCCCGCGAGCGCGAAGCCCACATCACCAGAGCTGAACGAGATCGCCACCGCACGCTCCCCCGGGGCATTGGCCGCGGTCAGGATCAACACCTGAACCGGGCGGACGAGGATTGAAAGCAGGGCGGCGGCGAGGCACCCCATCCCGATCTGCCGAATGCGCTGCGCTGCTTCGGCGCTGAGCGTGTGGCCCAACCTGTACAGCTTGAACAGGGCCTGACATTGCCAGATGGCATAAAGGACCGCGAGCCCCGGCACCAACCCGGTTAGCAGCACGAACAGGGCGCGTGTGCTGGCCAGTGGCTCTGCCACTGTGACCCCCGGGAACGCGTGCTGGGCAGAGGACGCGAGGTCGCCGAACAGGAACGACGCGAGCAGCGCGAGGGGCAGGCCGATAAGGGCCAACCACGCCCCGATGTATAGCAGATCGGCGAGGATGTAGGTGCGGGCGGGCATGCAGAAGCTCCATTTACAGCGGCAAATATTTATTGTTTTACATTAACAAAATATCGAATCAATAGGAAATCACCATGCGCCCCTTGTTTCTTGCCCTGCTCCTCTCCGGATGCAGTTCCATCGTTCCTGGCACCGTTGCCCGGCTTGCGACCTACGATCCGTTGACGGCCGACCCCGCCGGGTTCGCCGTTGTGGTGGACCTGCCAGAGGGGTTGGGACTGACGACCGAAAACTGGCTTTCCCTGACCGCTGCGCGTGGGGATGAGACCGTGGGAGATCGCTTTCGCCTTGTTCGGGACGGCGAGGTCTGGCGGATCGATCCGGCCCGCCTCGACGCGCTGCGGGCGTTGCAAGCCCAGGCGCGCGAGTGGGAGTCTGAAGATCCGGACGGGACAAGCGGTTCTCTTGGCGTTTCTGTGGAAGGGTGTCGCGTGGGCGATGGCCCGGCCGAGGATGCGACCCTGACGGTTCACCTGCGGACTGAGGCGAATGCGCCACTGCGCCCGCTTCTTCGGAATGCCTCGGTCGAGGACATTCTTGCAGCAGCAGGTGTAGACATCCTTCCGCCGTGTAATCCGGTTTGACCTAGGGGAAAGCCAGAACTCCGGTGGTCTCTCCCGACGTGGCGCTCTAGGTTAGCGGCATGCTGGGAGAGGTTGAGTCGGTGAAGTTCGGTAAAGGTGCGTGGCTGGTTGCCCTGGCGGTCAGCGCGGCGCTCTCAGCGCCTGCCGCCCGCGCCCTGGACGAGTTTCGGCTGGTCGCTGAAGGCGCGACCGAAGAGGTGGCCGATGCGCTCGGCGCGGCGTCTGTGGTGAACGAGGCGTTCCGCAACAAGGTGACCGACCCGACGGAGCTTTTGGCCGCCGCCCGGGCGGATTATGCCCGCATGGTGGGCGCGCTGTATGGCGAGGGGTACTATGGCGGCGTCGTCAACATCCTCGTCGACGGGCGCGAGGCGGCGGCGATTGATCCGCTGCGGACGCCGTCGCAGATCGACAGCATTGTCATTCAGGTGCAGCCCGGTCCGCTGTACCGGTTCTCTCAAGCCGATATTGCCCCGGTGTTTGACACCTCGACCCTGCCTGAGGGCTATGCCGTCGGCCAGCCTGCCAAGTCGGGGGTGATTCAGGAGGCCGTGGATGCCTCGGTCAACACATGGCGCGAGATTGGCTACGCCAAGGCCACGGTGGGCGGCCAGCGCATCGTGGCGGATCACCCGTCAAATGCGCTGGACGCCAGCGTCACAATCGACACCGGCCCCCGCCTGCGCTTCGGCGAGATGCGGCTGGATGCCGACAGTCGCGTCAGTGAGCGACGCCTTCGCAAGATCGCCGGGTTCCCGACGGGGGAGCAGTTTGATCCCAACAAGCTCGACCGGACGGCAAAGCGCCTGCGGGACACAGGCGTTTTCAGCTCGGTCGCGCTGATCGAGGCCGATACTGCGAACCCGGATGGCACGCTGGATGTCACCGCGCGCATCGTTGACCGCGAGCCGCGCCGCTTTGGGTTTGGCGCGGAGTACCTGGCCGATGAGGGCGTGACACTGTCGGCCTTCTGGCTGCATCGAAACCTGCTTGGCGGGGCCGAGCGGTTTCGGGTCGGCGCCGAGATCTCAGGGATTGCGGGGGATACCGGGGGCGAGGATTTCTCTTTCGATCTGGAACTTACGCGCCCGGCGACGCCCTCGGCGGACACCGATGCGTTCCTGACGTTTGAACTCGCGAGCGTGAATGAGCCGGATTACTCCGCCGATTCCGTGAAGCTGGGATTCGGGTTTCTGCGGCGGTTTGACGAGGACATCACGGGCCGGATCGCGCTGGAGTACTCCCTGTCGGATGAGACGGACGACACCGGCAACACCACCTTCCGCCATCTGGCGCTGCCGATCGGCGTCACGATCGACCGCCGCAACAGCCTGCTGAACGCCACGGACGGCTGGTATGTCGACGCCGAGATCGCCCCATATTTCGGGCTATCGGGGTCAGAATCCGGCACGCGGTCGACCCTCGACCTGCGCGGGTATCAGCAGTTTGGCGGGGACGACAAATTCGTCGTGGCAGCGCGGGTGCAGGCCGGCGCGATCTATGGCGCGTCGATCACAGGCCTGCCGAACGACCTGCGGTTCTACTCGGGTGGCGGCGGGACGGTGCGCGGCCAGCCGTACCAGTCGCTGGAGATCGACCTTGGCGGCGGTGTCTCCTCTGGCGGGCGCAGCTTTCTCGGTCTGCAATCCGAGGTTCGCTACCGTGTGACCGACAACATCTGGGCCGTTGGTTTCGCCGACTGGGGCCATATCAGCGCCGACAGCACCCCCGGATCGGGGGGCGAAAGCCATGCGGGCGCCGGTTTGGGCGTGCGCTACGACACCGGGATCGGGCCGATCCGGTTGGATGTGGGCGTGCCCGTGGGTGGCGACACCGATGGAGGCGTGCAGGTCTATATCGGCGTGGGGCAGGCGTTTTGAGGCACCTCCTCGCGGTTCCCCTCATCGCCTGCGCGACCGCAGCGCCGGCGCAGGATTTTCTGGCGGGGACGCTGGAGGACGCGCTGTCGGGCGAAGGCCGGACGGTGCAAGTCGACGGATTCGCGGGCGCCTTGTCGTCGGTTGCCACGGTGGAGCAGATCACCATCGCCGACGCCGATGGCGTGTGGCTGACCCTGCGCGACGTGGAGCTTGACTGGACCCGCACCGCGCTGCTGCAGGGCCGAGTTGAGGTCCGCCATCTGCGCGCCGGAGAGATCCGCATCCCCCGCGCCCCGCTGCCAGCGGACGGAACGCCCTCTGCCGAGGCGACGGGCTTCAGCCTTCCGGAACTGCCCGTGGCAATCAAAATCGGTGAGGTGTCGGCCAAGCGCGTCACCATTGGCGAGGGCCTGTTCGGCATCCCGGTGGAGTTCTCGCTGGACGGCGCCCTGTCGCTGGAAGACGGCGAGGGTCAGGGCAACATCGTGGCGACCCGGATTGACGGGACGCAGGGCGCCTTCACGGTTGAAGGCAGCTTTAACAATGCGACCAGCGTCCTCGACATCACCGCCCTCGTGGCCGAGGCGGAGGACGGGATCATTGCCACGCTGGCCGGTTTGCCCGGTGCCCCGTCGATCCGGCTTGAGGCGGGTGGCGAGGGGCCGTTGGCGGATTTCGACGCCGCCCTCAAGCTGGCGACCGATGGCGAGGACCGGGTGACCGGGAACCTTGGCGTATCGCAGGGCTCGGGCTTTCGGGTTGATCTTCAGGGCGATGTCGCGCCGCTGTTCTTGCCGGAGTATCGGGAGTTCTTCGGGGACGACGTTTCGCTCACCGCGCAGGGCACGCAGAGGCCGGACGGCTCGCTGTCGCTGTCTGACCTGTCGCTTGCCGCCGCGCAGATGGTGCTTGAGGGCGACGTGGTGATCGGGGCCGAAGGCGTGCCGACGTTCATCGACCTCGACGGCACCATCGCGCCCACCGACGGCGATCCGGTGACCTTGCCTGTCGCGGGCACCCCGTTGCGGATCGACGCGGCGACGCTGGACATCGCGTTTGACGCGGACGAGGGCGAGGATTGGCAGGGCGCGATCACCGTCGTGGGCCTCGACCGGGGCGGCGTCGGCGCCGATGAGTTGCGGCTGACCGGCACCGGGCAGATCGTCGCCGGAGACGCGCCAAGCGTGTCGGCCGCGCTCGACTTCGCGGCAACGGCGGTGAACCTCGGCGACCCGGACGCGCAGGCCGCGCTGGGGGAAGAGGTGACAGGCAGCACGCAGATCACCTGGGCCGAAGGCGAACCCGTCCGCATCGCCGACCTGACCCTGCGCGGCGACACCTTTGGCGTTGCGGGGAACGTGTCGCTCGCGCCAGATGACAGCGGGCTGACGATCCTGGCGGAGGTGTCGGCGGACATCCAGAACCTCGCGAATTTCTCGGGTCTGGCGGAGCGTCCGCTGACGGGCAGTCTGCGCGCCGATCTGACAGCGCAGGCACAGCCCGTAGCGGGCACCTTCGCGGCCACACTGGCCGGGAACGGGGCAGGGCTTTCGGTTGGGACTGCCGAGGTGGATCGGCTGCTGGCCGGGAATGTCGGCCTCGACATCACGCTGCGGAGGACGGAAGAGGGCACGTTCCTCGACCGTATCGCCACCCAAAGCGGCGCGGCGACCGTGCAGGGCAGCGGCGCCTTGCAGACCGGGGGTGGCTCAGTCGATCTGACGGCGACGCTGCGCGATACGGGGATCATTGCCAACGGCCTGCCCGGCCCGCTGCGCCTGACGGCGGAGGCCACGGGCGCCGACAATCTGTGGACCATCGATGTGGGGCTGGAGGGCGACGCGCTGGCAGGCGGCTTCGACGGCAGTGCTGACCTGACCGGCGATGCACCGGTCATAGACGGAACGGCGAACCTGCGGGCCGGGGACGTCGCGCCATTCGGGGCGCGGCTGGGGCGCGACATTGCCGGGGCGGTGAACCTGACAGCATCCGGCTCCGTCGCGACCGATCTGTCTGCGTTCGATGCGCGCGTGCGGGGTATGGTGACCGATCTGGTCACGGGCGTTGCGCAGGCGGATCCGCTGCTGGCCGGTGCGGTGACGGTGGATGTGTCGGCCCTGCGCGAGGCAACGGGCATCACGCTGCGCGACTTCAGCATTGCGGGGCCGCAGATCGGCGCGACCGGCACGGCGCGGTACTTCGACGATGGCTCGGCCAGTGCCGACGTGGACGCGCGTTTGCCAGAGCCGGGGGTGATTGCACCCGGCCTGCCCGGGCCGCTGACGGCGGATGTGACGCTGGCGGGTGGGCCCGAGGCGTGGGATGTGCAGGGCACCATTGCGGGGCCGGGGACGAATGTCGGGGCGGATGTGACCGTGTCGGCGGATCGGGCGCTCGGCACGGTCTCGCTGCGTGCGGCGGATCTTGCGCCGTTCTCGGACCTTGCGCAGCGCCAGCTTGCCGGAGCCGTGGAGGCGCGGGCCGAGGGCGAGGTGGCATTCGATCTGACGACCTTTGACCTGACCGCGTCGGGCACCAGCACAGACCTGCAGGTCGGCGTTCCGCAGGTCCGACCGATCCTCGCGGGCACGGCCACCTTTGCCGTGGCGGCCGAGACAGAGGGCGACGTGATCGCGGTGGAAACGTTCCGCTTCGAGAGCCCGATGCTCGCCGGCCGCGCAGCGGGGCGCCTCGCGCCTGACCTGTCGCGCTTCGAAATCGATGCGAGTGCCGAGGGGACGAACCTGCGCCTTGGCATCCCGGCAATGGATGATTTGACCCGGGGGCGGTCGACGGCCACGGTTCAGGTGACTGGTGCAGATGGGGCGATTGAGATTTCGTCGCTGGCGTTGAACACGTCCGCTGTGACGGCCACGGCCCGCGGGAGCCTTGGGGAAAGCGGCAGCAGCGTCACCTTTGATGCGCGGCTGGATAACCTCGCGCGGTTCGTGGCGGGGTTTCCGGGGGTCGTGTCGGCGCGAGGGACGGTGTCGCAGCCCGCGGGAAACAGTGACTACTCCATCAATATCAGCGCCTCCGGGCCGGGCGGCATCGCTGCGGATGTGTCGGGTCAGGCGGCGCCGGATGCGTCGACGGTGAACCTAGGCATCACCGGCAATGCGCCGCTGGAGCTGGCCAACCGCTTCATCGCCCCGCGCGCCGTTTCGGGGCAGGCCGCGTTCAACCTGCGGGTCGCGGGGCCACCTGCACTCAGCAGCGTTTCGGGCACCGTCTCGACCTCCGGCGGGCGGTTCAGCGCACCAACGCTTGGCGCAGCGCTGAGCGACCTTGCCGCGAACATCGCCCTGTCGGGCGGCAGCGCGTCGATTGACGCGAGCGCCGCTGTGGTCGGCGGTGGTGGCTTGCAGGCGAACGGTCGGTTGGGGCTGTCGGGGCCGTTCCCGGCGGACCTTGGGGTGACGCTGTCGTCGGTGCGCCTGCAGGATGCGGAGTTGTATGACACGTCGGTTGACGGCGAAATCCGGGTGGCCGGGCCGCTGACCGGCGGCGCACGGATTTCGGGCGGGCTGACGCTGAACGAGACGGAGCTGCGGATCCCGTCCACCGGTCTCACCGGGGTCGGGGACATTCCCGATCTTCAGCATGTGGGCGAGCCTGCCGCCGTGCGGGCCACCCGCGCCCGCGCCGGGTTGCTGTCGAGCGGGTCTTCGTCGTCGTCCGGCGGCGGTGGGGCAGCGTATCCGCTGGATCTGACGATCAACGCGCCGAGCCAGATTTTCCTGCGCGGTCGCGGGCTGGATGCCGAGCTTGGCGGAAGCCTGCGCCTGCTAGGCTCTACCGCGCAGATCATCCCGTCGGGGGCATTTCAATTGATCCGGGGGCGGTTGGATATCCTCGGGCAACGCTTGGACCTGACTGAGGGCCGGGTCACATTGCAGGGCGATTTTGACCCGTTCGTCCGCCTCGTCGCGACCACCGAAACGAGCGACACCAAGATCAGCATTGTCGTGGAAGGAGTGGCCTCATCGCCCGAGGTCCTGTTCCTGTCGGACCCGGACCTACCGCAGGATGAGGTCGTCTCGCGCCTGCTGTTCGACCGTGGGCTCGATAACCTCTCCCCGCTGCAGGCCGCGCAACTTGCTTCAGCGGTCGCCACTCTGGCGGGGCGGGGTGGTGGTGGCATCCTCGCGAACCTGCGCCAGAACTTTGGGTTGGACGACCTGGATGTCACCTCGGACGAAGAAGGCGGGACGGCTGTGCGAGCCGGAAAGTACATCTCGGACAACGTCTACACCGACGTGACGGTGGGGTCCGAGGGGGAGGCAAACGTGTCGATTAACCTCGATTTGACGCCATCGGTGACGGTTAAGGGCACAGCGGGAAGCGATGGGCGCACCGGAATTGGCGTATTTTTTGAGCGTGACTACTAGAAGTTGTGTCTGTCGCGCCGCGACACACCAAAACCGCGTGACCGTTATTGAGATTTCATAATCTCCCGCTTACCTTTTTGCATATGTCCGGCGCCGGGGCTGATCGGCGCGCAACGTAGGAGGACAATGTCCTGTCTCATGTTCACGATGCGGTCCGTGACCAGACCGCCCAGGACCGGCCCATGAGCGGTCCGACTCAGGCGTCGCAAGAGACGCTCGACCTGATCCTGAAATCCCTTGACGACGACAAGGCCGAGGACGTGATTGTCATCGACCTCGCCGGGAAGTCCGAGATGGCGGACCATATGGTCATCGCCTCGGGCCGCTCGACGCGTCAGGTGGCTGCGATCTCGGAAAAGCTGGTGGATCGTCTCAAGCACGAGGCGGGCGTCGCGTCCAAGGTCGAAGGCAAGGATGCCGGCGATTGGGTGCTGATCGATACGGGCGACGTTGTCGTCCATGTCTTCCGCCCAGAAGTGCGGGAGTTCTATCAGCTTGAGAAAATGTGGATGACCCCGGCCCAGCCGGAAGCCGCCACACCCTGATGCGCCTGACCATTTGCGCTGTGGGTCGTCTGAAGGGCGGCCCCGAAGCGGCGCTGGTCGATGACTACCGGACCCGGTTTGACCGGGTTGGGCGGCCCTTGTCTCTTGGCCCGCTTGGCATCGCCGAGGTTGAGGATCGCAAAGGCGGCGGCATGGCCGCCGAGGCCGACCTGCTTCGCAAAGCGATCCCTGATGGCGCCTTGGTGTGCGCCCTGGATCAGCGACC
>JBCCXY010000041.1:0-26153 GCA_039190895.1 Pseudomonadota bacterium
GGGCCAGCCCCCCAGACCCCCCGGGATATTTATGAAAAAGAAGAAGGAGTGCGGGTGGTCCCGCAGTGGGACCGCTTGCAGGTCATTGAATTTGCTTGTGAATTTCAATTAAGGGATTTGGGGACCGGTTATCCGGGGAGTTTTACGGCCCGACGACCAGCGAGGTCGGTGACGTATTGCCAGGCGACGCGGCCGGAGCGGGAGCCTCGGGTGGCTTGCCATTCGATGGCTTCGGCGCGGAGGGTTTCGTCGTCGATCTGGATGCCAAAGGCGTCGCAGTAGCCGCGGATCATCGACAGGTATTCGTCCTGCGTGCAGGGGTGGAAGCCGAGCCAGAGGCCGAAGCGGTCGGAGAGGGAGACTTTCTCTTCCGTTGCCTCGGATGGGGAAATCGCCGTCTGACGCTCATTCTCGATCATGTCGCGGGGCATCAGGTGGCGGCGGTTCGAGGTGGCATAGAAGATGACGTTGTCGGGGCGACCCTCAACCCCGCCATCGAGCACGGCCTTCAATGATTTGTAGTGGGCGTCGTCCTGACTGAAGGAAAGGTCGTCGCAGAACAGCACAAAACGCCCATCGGCCCCGCGCAGGAGGGAAAGGAGGCGGCCAATCGACGGCAGGTCCTCGCGCTGGATTTCAACGATCTTGAGGTCATGGCCCCGGCGCACCGCCTCCCCATGGACTGCCTTCACGAGCGACGACTTCCCCATGCCCCGCGCGCCCCAGAGGAGCGCGTTGTTCGCAGGAAGGCCCTTTGCGAATTGCACGGTGTTGGCGAGCAACGTGTCGCGCGAGCGGTCAATTCCGACAAGCAGTGGGAGGTCCACACGGTTCACGCTGTTAATCGGATCAAGCCGGTCGGGCGCAACATGCCAAACGAAGGCATGCGCCGTCGCGAAATCGGGGAGATCGGCAGGCGGGGGCGCCATCCGCTCTAGCGCGGCGGCGATGCGCTCTAGCGGGTCGGTCATGCTTTGGCGTCGTCTTCGAAATCGTCGTAGAGGTCTTCGTCATCGTCGAGGACACCCTCTTCCCGCAGCTTTTCGACGCGCTTCTTTTCAATCCGTTTCACGATCTGGATCGAAACCTCATAGAGCCCATAGACCACGACGAAGAGGATGATCTGCGTGATGACGTCCGGCGGCGTGACCAGCGCCGCGAGGACCAGAATGCCGACGATGGCGTACTTGCGCACATTGGCGAGGCCCTGCGCCGTCACAAGCCCGGCCTTGCCCATGAGCGACAGGAGCACCGGAAGCTGGAAGCAGAGGCCGAAGGCCACGATGAATTTGGTAGTCAGCGACAGATACGCCTGTGCCGAGCCCTGGAACAGGACGCTGGCCGGGGCGCCCTCGGTCGTCACGGCCTCCCCGTCGTTTCCGAATTGCTGGAAGCCGAGGAAGAAGTCGTAGGCGAGCGGCGTCACCACGTAGAGGGCGAACGCCGCGCCGAGGAAGAACATGAAGGGCGAGGCCAGTAGAAACGGCAAAAACGCACTTTTTTCAGAGCGATAGAGGCCCGGCGCCACGAAGCGCCACATCTGGAAACCGATGAACGGGAAGGCCAGCATGAAGCCCCCGAGGATCGAGATGCGGATGGCGACGAAGAAGCCTTCTTGCGGGCTGATGAAGATCAGGTCGCAGTCCTGGCCAAGCTGCGCAAGCTCGCGGCAGATGGGCGCGGTGAGGAAATTGAAGATGGGCTGCGCTATGGAAAAGCACGCGACCATGCAGATCAGAAATGCGATGACGGCGCGGATGAGGCGCGTGCGCAGCTCGGCCAGATGCTCAATCAGCGGGGCGGCGCTGTCGTCGATTTCGTCGGTCTGCGTCATTCAGAGCACCCTTTTGCCCTTCTTGACGGGGCGGTTCTTGCGCTGGCCCTCGCGCACCTGAAACGGCTGGAATTCCGGCTTTGGCTCGGATTTTGGCTCGGGCGCCGGCATGGCCAGATCCTCGGCCTTGATGCCGTGATCGACCGGTTTGCCCGCTGGTTTGGGTGGGGTCTTGCTGGTCGGCGGTGACCACTTCTCAAACTTGTCGGCTGCCTTATCGAGTGCATCGAGGCCAAGATTCTTTTTCGATGTCAGCGTCTTGAGACCTTGCGCCGTCTCTTTCACCCCAGAGTCATCTGCGGCTTCGTTCATCGCGCGCGTGAACTCTCGCGCCATGCCGCGCGCCTTCGCCGTGAAGCGTCCCAGCGTGCGGAACATGCCCGGCAGGTCGCGCGGACCAACGACGATCAGCGCCACGACGCCGACGATCAGCAGTTCAAGAAATCCGATGTCGAACATGGACCGGCTTTACGCCTTGTCCTTTGTGTCTTCCGCGTCCGGCGTCACGTCCTTGACGCTGGCCGCTGCGGCTTCTTCGATTTCCTTTTTCTCATCCGAAACGCCCTTCTTGAAGGCGGTGATGCCTTTGCCGACCTCGCCCATCAGCGAGGCGATCTTGCCGCGTCCAAAGAGGACCAGCACGACGACGGCGATCAGGATAAGACCCATGGGTCCGATATTGTTCAGCATATCTCTCTCCCGCGTCCGGGGCTTCGCCCGGCGGTTTCTATCGAGTGTGTTCTAGGGGCGGTGCTGCGGGGCAGAAAGAGTTCGGCAAGGATTCTGGCTCATATCCCGGCTTTGCCGGGGTCTGGCCATGTGCAACTGACAGGTTTATGTCAGTTGTGATGCGCGAATCGACCAGACTTCATGACATTGCCGAGGTCCTGAGTGACGGGGCGCGGCATCGGGCGGGCGATCTGGCCCGGCGCTTTGGGGTGTCGTTGCGGACGATCTATCGCGACATGGATCGATTGCGCGATGCTGGACTTCCGATCGAGGGGACGCGGGGGAGCGGGTACGTGCTGCCGACCCCGGCCGCCCTGCCCCCGCTGAACCTGAAGCTGGCGGAGCTTGAGGCGTTGCAGATCGGCATTGCCGCTGTCGGAGAAGCGGCGGACCCGGATTTGCGCGATGCGGCGCGGTCCTTGGCAGCGAAGGTGGCTGAGACGGGTTGGATCTTTGGGCCTGCTGGCCCGGGGAATGCGCGGTTTCGGACGTTGGCTACGGTGCGGGCGGCTATTCGGGCCCGGCAGAAGTTGGAGTTTCTGTGGTCTGGGGACCGCTGGACGGTGCGTCCGTTGCGGCTGGATTATGCGCGGGCGTGGTCGGTCGTCACGTGGAGAGACGATGAGGGGCGGTTCGAGGTGCGCGCGTTGGATCGGCTTGAGGCGGCGGTTCCGTTGCCGGATCTGTTTGTGGATGAACCGGGCCGGTCTTTGGCGGATTTCACACGGGAAACACGAAGCAGCGGTCGCGGCGCATCATGAGCCAGAGGGGCGTGTCGGGCTTCGGAAGGAAGACCGAGGGGACGGCGGCTTTCAGGATCGAGCCGTCGTAGTCCATGCGGAATTCGACAAGGCTTTCGTTGCCGATGAAGCGGGACCGAACAACGGTGCCGCGGGCCGGGGTGCCGTCCTGAGGCGTGGGCGATGGGCCTTTGCCCGAGCGGTCGAAGTCGATGCGGAGGTGGCGGGGGCGAATCACGATCTCCACTCGCGTGCCGTCGGTGAGGCCCGGGGTGAGGAAGCGGCCGAAGGGGGTGTCGGTTTGGGCGTTGTGAACTTTGCCGTGGATCACGTTGATATCGCTGAAAAACGCGGCGGATAGCTTGTCGGTCGGCGTGTGGTAGACGTTGTAGGGCGCGCCGCTTTGGATGATGCGACCGTTGCGCATGAGGGCGATTTCGTCGGCCATGCGCATGGCTTCGTCGGGCTCGTGCGTGACGAGGAGGACGGCGGCGCCTTCCTCTTTGAGGATGTCGAGGGTTTCGTCGCGGATGCCGTCGCGGAGGCGGTTGTCGAGGCCAGAAAACGGCTCATCCATCAGCATGACGCGGGGTTTCGGGGCGATGGCGCGGATGAGGGCGACGCGTTGCTGTTCGCCGCCGGAGAGTTGGTGGGGGTATTTGGTGGCGTAGGTGTCGAGGTGGACGCGTTGCAGGAGTTCGGCGATGCGGGCTTGCTTGGCGGGTTTGGGGCCGTTGAGGCCGAAGCCGACGTTGTCAGCGACGGTGAGGTGGGGAAACAGGGCGAAGTCCTGGAACATCAGGCCGATGCCGCGGGATTCGGGGGGGTCATGGCGGGTGTTAGAGGACACGGGTTCGCCGTCGACGAGGACGTCGCCGGCGTCCTGGCGGTCGATGCCCGAGGCGATGCGGAGTGTGGTGGACTTGCCGCAGCCGGAGGGGCCGAGGAGGCACATGACCTGCCCCGCGCTCACGCTGAGGGAGACGTCATGCACGACGTCACGGTCGCCGAAGCGGCGGGTGAGGCCGCGTATCTCAAGCCGAGGTGTCACCGCTATCCCGATGAAATTTATCAGGCAATGCGCGTAGCAGCGGCGGGCGGTGACAGCAAGCGGTCAGATGGTTGCGTTTGTGGCGCCGCCGTCGAGCAGGAGGTTCTGGCCGACAATGAAGCCCGCGTGGGCCGAGCAGAGGAAGGCGCAGGCGGCGCCGAACTCTTCAATGGTGCCGTAGCGACGGGCGGGGATGGTGGCGGCGCGGGCGGCGCGGGCCTCTTCGATGGGGATACCTTTTTGCTCTGCTACGGGTCCGTCGAGGGCGTCGGCGCGGTCGGTTGCGTGAATGCCGGGGAGGATGTTGTTGATGACAATGCCTTTTTCGGCGACCTGGCGGGCGGTTCCGGCGACGAAACCGGTGAGACCGGTGCGGGCGGCGTTGGAGAGGCCGAGTTGGGGGATGGGAGCCTTCACGGACTGTGAGGTGATGTTGACGATGCGGCCCCAGCCGCGGTCGATCATGCCGGGGAGGACCGCCTGCATCATGGCGATGGGGGCGAGCATGTTGCTGTCGAGGGCTTTGATGAAGTCGTCGCGGCTCCAATCGCTCCATAGGCCCGGGGGTGGGCCGCCGGCGTTGTTCACAAGTATGTCGACCTGGGCGCCTGCGGCGTCTAGGACGACGGCGCGGCCTTCTTCGGTGGTGATGTCGGCAGCGACGGCTTTTACGTCGACGCCGTGGGCGGCGCGGATGGCTTCGGCGCGTTCTTCGAGCGCTTCGGCGCCGCGGGCGTTGATCGTCAGATGAACGCCTTCTGCGGCGAGCGCTTCGGCGCAACCGCGCCCGAGGCCTTTTGAGGCCGCGCACACGATTGCGTGCTTTCCAGATATGCCAAGGTCCATGTTACCCTCCCGAAACCGTTCGCCCTGTGCCTATGACAGGCCACGCCGCCAGAAAAGCCCGAATGCCCGACGATCACCCGGATATCCTGATTTACCCGCCAATCGCCTTCGCGATTGCCGTGATCGCCAGCTATGGGCTGTACCTGCTTGTTCCCGTAGGCTTTCCGGTTCCCTTGGGCCTCTGGATCGGCCTCGTACTCTTCGCCATCGCGTTTGCCGTTGGGGCCGCAGGTGCGGGGCTTTTTCTGCGGATCGGAACACCGATCAGCCCCCATAAGAGCCCGGAAAAGCTTGTGACTGCAGGGATTTACAAGTTTACGCGGAACCCGATGTATCTTGCGCTGACACTAACACTCTTTTCGCTGGCATTGATCTTTTCTAACACGTGGGCGGCCTTTGCGACCCCGATACTCTGGGGCGTCCTTCACTATGGCGTTGTCCTGCCAGAAGAACGCTTCCTTCTGCGGAAGTTCGGCGAGGACTACGCCGAACTCCTTTCGTCAACCCGGCGCTGGATCTAGCCCATTGGCGCCATGAAAAACTGCTCTCTCACGATCTTGCCGTCGGCCACGTGGTAGAGCCCAACCTCCTTCATTTGCCACCTTTGACCCGACGCCTTTTCGGTAGCATCGATCCCGAAGTTCACCGCAAACATGTCGCCGTGGACATACGGCCCGTCGACCTCGGCCCCGTGTACTTCGAAGTTTTCATCCCACCACTGGTGCTTGCCCTTGATGGCCTCGACCCCTTCGGCAGGCCCGTTTTCAGCTCCCGGCGATCCCGGCGCCTCTTCCGAGACGGCCTGAGGGGAGTACAGCGTCGCCAACCCCTCAGCTTCCGTCCCGTTCCGGCAATGCGCCACCAGCGCTTCAGCAACCTCTTTCGTCGTCATTAGAAATCTCCCCTCAATATGGTTTGACGCTCAACCTCGTGACTTTGTTCTTGTTATGTTCTCAGCTTCTGCGATACACTCGGATTCGTCAACACAGAAAAAAGGAGGTACCAAAACCAGCCAAGCTTTCCCTCCCGCACGGCCTTCCCTATATGGGCGCGCATGCTTGATCGAAGCTCCAACACCCCGACTTTGCCGCCGGAAATTGCTCGGCGCCGCACGTTTGCGATCATCTCTCACCCAGACGCGGGGAAGACGACGCTGACGGAGAAGTTCCTGCTGTACGGCGGGGCGATCCAGATGGCCGGGCAAGTTCGCGCAAAGGGAGAAGCTCGCCGCACGCGGTCGGACTTTATGCAGATGGAAAAGGATCGGGGGATCTCGGTTTCGGCCTCTGCTATGTCGTTCGATTTCGATGGGTATCGCTTCAATCTAGTCGATACGCCGGGGCACTCGGACTTTTCGGAGGACACCTACCGCACGCTGACGGCCGTTGATGCAGCGATCATGGTGATTGACGGGGCCAAGGGGGTGGAATCCCAGACGCAAAAGTTGTTCGAGGTCTGTCGATTGCGGGATCTGCCGATCCTTACCTTCTGCAACAAGATGGATCGGGAGAGCCGCGATACGTTTGAGATCATTGATGAAATCCAGGAGAACCTGGCCATCGATGTGACCCCGGCCTCTTGGCCGATCGGAATGGGACGGGACTTTGTCGGATCCTACGACATGCTGAATGACCGGCTGGAATTGATGGAGCGGTCGGATCGCAACAAGGTGGCGGAGTCGATCAAGCTGGACGGGCTGGATGATCCGAAACTGGCAGAGCATGTTCCGGCCGAACTGCTGGAGCAGTTGCGCGAAGAGGTCGAGATGGCGCGGGAGTTGCTGCCCAGGTTCGACCGGGAGGCGTTTTTGGATGGTACGCTGACCCCGATCTGGTTCGGCTCGGCGATCAACTCTTTCGGCGTGAAGGAGCTGATGACGGGGATCGGTGATTTCGGGCCTGAACCACAGCCGCAGTCCGCAGAGCCGCGGCAGGTGGCGCCGGATGAGAAGAAGGTCGCGGGGTTTGTATTCAAAGTGCAGGCGAACATGGACCCGAAACACCGCGACCGCGTGGCGTTCCTTCGGCTTGCGTCGGGGCATTTCCAACGGGGCATGAAGCTGACGCACGTCCGGTCGAAAAAGCCGATGGCGGTGTCGAACCCTGTGTTGTTCCTCGCATCCGACCGCGAGCTGGCGGAGGAGGCCTGGGCCGGTGACATCATCGGCATCCCGAACCACGGGCAGCTGCGCATCGGCGATACGCTGACCGAAGGCGAGGCGCTGCGGGTCACCGGCATTCCGTCCTTCGCGCCAGAGCTGTTGCAAGGGGTTCGGGCGGGCGACCCGATGAAGGCCAAGCATCTGGACAAGGCGCTGATGCAGTTTGCCGAGGAAGGCGCGGCGAAGGTGTTCAAGCCACTGATCGGATCGGGGTTTGTCGTGGGTGTCGTCGGGCAGCTTCAGTTTGAGGTGCTCGCGAGCCGGATTGAGATGGAGTACGGCCTGCCGGTGCGGTTCGAAGCCTCGCAGTTCACATCGGCGCGGTGGGTGTCTGGTGACAGGGATGCCGTGGACGCGTTTGCAAATGCGAACAAAGGGCACATTGCGCATGATCACGACGGGGACGTCGTTTATCTGACGCGTTTACAATGGGATATAGACCGGGTGGAACGCGACCACCCGGACCTCAAACTTTCGGCCACCAAGGAAATGATGGTGTAGCCCGCGCCAAGGCACGGGCTGGGCGGCTTAAGCCAGTTTACGGCGCATCACGCCAAGGCCGCCAAGTGCGCCGAGCATCAAAAGGGCGCTGGCAGGCAGCGGCACCGTGGCGACGCCCCATGTTACGGTGTCACCGTAGATGTAGTAGGTTCCGGTGTTGGTGCGGAACCACAAGTAGAAGTAGTCGGTGTCGAGCGCGTTCATTTCCGCGACTGTCGGGGTGAGACCGCTGAACGTCGTCTCGTCATTGTCGATTGAATAGACGGCAAAGTACGAGTCCAGTATGCCTGCCGAGCCGTTCAAGTTATCGTACCCGTAGAAGTACACGTAATCATAGATGTTCGACGTGCCATCGGAGATTCCATCGAACGCGTACGCATAGGTGTCGGAGCTTGAACCGCTTGCCGATCCGGCATTGACGACCGAGTCATCCCCTGTGCTGTATCCGTATTCGTAGGCGTATCCGTTGTTGGAATAGTCGTACGTCTGATCCCAGTCGGTGTCATACGTGACCGAGCCCGAGATCGTGTCGCCAGCGGACAGGCCCAGTTGTGACAAGCCGGAGCCCGAAAGGCCGGTGACCGAGAAGGTCGTTGTGACGGTGGCGGCGGAGGCGGCTCCGGCGACAAGCGTGAACGCTGCGGCAGTGAGCGTCTTTGCGATGATATTCATTTAATCGTTCCTCGTATTCGCCACCCGAGGAAAGTTTTAGGGGATCAGCGCAGGGCTTGCCCGTGAAGGAATTCACTCTTCCTTAACAAAATCGGCGATCTAGAAAGACAACGCGCCGCGGTTGCGGCGCTTCATCAAGCGGCTGGGAACAATGCCAAAATGTCGCCTGTTTGCTGTCCGATCGCCGTCCGACCGCGCCACAGAGGCGCCTTAGCGGCTTTGGGCTTTCTTCACCGATTCGGCGTCGCCCCAGTAGCCGCCATAGGCGCCGAGCTCGGGATTGCTGCCCAGGCTTTGGGCGACGGAGCGGCGGACGAGGACTTCGTGCGAGGGGGGTGTGT
Organism: Pseudomonadota bacterium; assembly: GCA_039190895.1. Classification (GTDB taxonomy): domain Bacteria; phylum Pseudomonadota; class Alphaproteobacteria; order Rhodobacterales; family Rhodobacteraceae; genus Ovoidimarina. The sequence continues at coordinate 8,876 of JBCCXY010000041.1, forward strand.
AGGGTCGCGCCTTCATCTTGCGGCGGGCGGCGCGGGAGACGACGATCATCAGGAGCCCGATGGTGACGTAAAGCGGGAGGGCGTCGTCGAACGCGTCGGGCAGGAAGGGGAGCATTTCTTGCAGGAGAGAGGCTTGCTGTTCCTCTTTCCCGGCAGGCACGCGGTGGCCCGCGAAACTATCCAGTTTGGAATCCATAACTGTACACTTTCAACCTTGCATCTGGGCAGGATTACTCAAATCTTAGGCGAAATTATGGCAATATTTCCGGGTCGAGGACCAATCCGCGGTTGGGCGCCGGGACTGTCACACAGAAGCCGCATGCAGTGGGCGATTGAACCGGGTAACGTTACAATATAACATGGCAACATGACCCAGAAGCTCCTGTTCCTCCCGCTGATTTTCGCTGCCTCCGTTGCGATGGCATCTGACACGCATGACCATGATCATGAGCACGACCATGATGATCACGCTGAGCATGCGGAGCATGACGATCACTCGGATCACCTTGCAGAGGTGGACGGAATCCGGATCCTGCACGCTTGGACGACGCCTCCGGTGGATGGGGCGGTGCGGATTTATCTGGACATTGAGAATGAGGGGGATGTGGACATCACCCTTGTCGGTGCAGAGGTCCATGGGGCGGGTGATGCCGTTGTGGCGGGGCTTGATTTCAAGACGGACGGAATGCCGGCGATTGAGATCGGGGCGTTTCCGGTTCCGGCGGGGACAGAGCTGAAGCTTGTTCCGACGGGGCCGTTTCTGTTACTCGACGGGATGGACCCGGCGCCCGTGGCGGGCGCATCGTTCGACATGCATCTGGTGCTGGAGCCGGTGGGAGAGGTTGAAGTTCATGTGGACGTCGAAGCCGAAGGCACGACTGAGCATCCTCACGCTGGGCATAACCACTAGCTTTTTCTTCGCCACGCCCCTCGCCGCCACGGAAGAGGCGTGGGATTTACTGTATTCCGTTCGGGTCGAAGAGGTCGTCAATGGCGACGAATGGCGGGCGGAGAAGACGTTTCCGGACGAGCTTGCCGCCGCGCGGGATGATTTTGAGATCGAAGGATACCTCGTGCCGATCATCGCCCAGGCCGAGATGACCATTTTGATCCTGTCCGAATATCCCGCCGATTGCCCGTTCTGTGGCGGGGGCGGATATGGGCCGGGGCTTGAGGTTCATATGCGGGATCCGCTGCCGGACATGCCGGAGTTCTCGCCGTTGCGGGTGCGGGGCACTCTGGAGTTCATCGACGACCCCGAGACGTTTCAAGCGTATGTCCTGAAGGACGCCGTGCAGCTTGAAAGCACCGGCGGACGCGAGCACCTTCTGTTTGGCGACCGCTTGCTTCCGCACGAGTGACACCAGCCGGGCACGCTTCGTTGCCTAAAACAAGAAAATCGCGCTGCAGCGCGGCGACAATTGACGTTGCGGCGCCATCCGTGTAGGAGGGCGCCAATCGAGGCGGCTTGCATGAGCAAGTGTCGACCATACGGGTCTCGCCTTTTGCCGACGGGCCATGAGACGGTCCGTAAACCACGGACGTACATGACCAAGTTTTCTGAGCTGAAGCTTAGCCCAAAAGTATTGAAGGCCGTCGAAGAGGCCGGATACGAAACCCCCACCCCCATTCAGGAAGGTGCCATACCTGCCGCGCTGGACGGCCGCGACGTTCTGGGCATCGCGCAGACGGGCACCGGTAAGACGGCGTCGTTCACGCTGCCCATGATCACAATGCTCGCCCGCGGGCGCGCGCGGGCACGGATGCCGCGGTCGCTGGTTCTTGCCCCGACGCGGGAGCTTGCAGCGCAGGTGGCCGAGAACTTTGACACCTATTCCAAGCACGTGAAGCTGACGAAGGCGCTGCTGATCGGCGGCGTGTCGTTCAAGGAGCAGGACGCTCTGATCGACAAGGGCGTGGACGTGCTAATCGCCACCCCAGGACGTCTGCTGGACCATTTCGAGCGCGGGAAGCTGCTGCTGACCGGCATTGAAGTGATGGTGGTGGACGAAGCGGACCGGATGCTCGACATGGGGTTCATCCCGGATATTGAGCGCATCTTCGGCCTGACGCCATTCACCCGCCAGACGCTGTTCTTCTCGGCCACTATGGCCCCCGAGATCGAGCGGATCACGAACACCTTCCTGTCGAACCCAGCAAAGATCGAGGTGGCACGGCAGGCCACCGCGTCGGAGACGATTGAGCAGCAGGTGGTGATGTTCGCAGGCGGTCGGCGCGACCGCGCGGCCAGCGAGAAGCGGCGGCTGTTGCGAGAACTGATTGATCGCGAAGGCAAAAAATGCACCAACGCGATCATCTTTTGCAACCGCAAGACCGACGTGGATATCGTCGCGAAGAGCCTGAAGAAGTACAAATACGATGCCGCGCCGATCCACGGGGACCTTGATCAGTCCCAGCGGATGAAGACCTTGGATGGCTTCCGCGAAGGCGCGATCCGCCTGCTGATTGCGTCTGATGTTGCGGCGCGCGGGCTGGACATCCCTGCGGTGAGCCATGTCTTCAACTTCGACGTCCCCTCGCATGCCGAGGATTACGTCCACCGTATCGGTCGGACCGGTCGCGCAGGGCGCGAAGGCAAGGCGATCACGATATGTTCGAAGGCAGACGAGCGAAACTTGCAGGACGTTGAGAAGCTGATCGCGAAGGAAATCCCACGCGCGGACAGCCCGATGAAGGCGCCGAAAGAGCCCGAGGTGCAGGCGGTCGAAGAGGCCCCCGCCCCCAAAGAGGACAAGGGCACCTCGCGGCGGTCACGCGGTGGACGTGGTCGCGGACGGCGGGATGATGACCCCAAGGTCATCGGCATGGGCGATCACATGCCGTCGTTCATCGAGAAGAGTTTCGAAGAGCGGCTCGCCTCCTAACCATCTGAAGTTAAAACTTTTTCGAGGCTCCGTCGGCGTTTCTTCGCTGACGGTTCGAAGCACTTTGCATTGAACACCCGACGACGCTGCATACGTCGGTTTGATGAAAACCAGCATGTTACTCACTTTCGCCGGTGTTGTCGGGTACGCCACCTCTGCAACCGCGACCGAGCCTCCAATCAACTTCGTCCTCTGGAATGCTGACGCAAACGGGACATTCGACGCGGAGCTTTGGACGGGGATTGTCAGCGCACAATATCGCGATGCCATCACCCTTATCGCGCAGCCCGATACCGGGCCGGAGCGCATTGAAACCACGGTGAAGGCCGCGAACAAGCCGGTTCCGGAAACCGTCGTGGTGGTCACCAAGAATGAATTCAGCGTGGATCTGGCGCAATTCACGTCAGCCCTTGACGCCTTCGAAGCAAATCGGGACGACAACGACACCTTCCGTGGATCGGAGTTGCTGGTGTCACAGCCCGGATGCCGCGTGTTTCAAACTGTCATGGGACCGACCGCGTATGCCCCCTACACCCACATGTTCACGACCCCCGAGTATCGCGAGGCGTGTTACGCCGAGACCATCCGCACGGTCTTTGAGCGGGACCTGAGCGGGACGGCGATCGACAAAACGGCAGCGAAAACGCAGGCCCTGATGCCCGAGGCCTATTCCATTGGCTGGAAGTTTATCGATCTGAACGACCCGAACAAACGGGCGATCCGGCAAAGCAGGACATTTGCGCCGAAGGAGGAAATCCTGTTTCAGACAACGCTTGATTTCCTTCGGCGGGCAAATGCCGGGGCCCCGGGGGCGAGCATCAACGTTCGTCTGGATCTTGAGATCATCGATGTCGCTGCACAGTCATCGAAGAAAATCGACAACTTGCATACCTACGATTACGAGGTGTCGCACCGGGTCCCGATCGACGCGAATTACTTTCAGAACTTCTTTCGAGCGGGCATCTATCTTGAGGATCCGGGGGATTACACCCTGATCTACCGCTTCACCGATTTGAACGCTCCGGAGGAAAAGCGGGTTCCTGTTGAAATCAAAGCGGATGTCACCATCGAATGATCAGTCGAGGCTGGCGTCGAGTGTGATCCGCGCTTTGAAGAGCTTTGAGACTGGGCAGCCCTCTTTCGCCTTCTCGGCGGCTTCGGCGAATTTGTCGGCGTCGCCGCCGGGGATCCGGGCTTTGCAAGTGAGCTGGACCTCGATGATCTGGAGGTTGGCCGGGTCGAGGGTGACCTCAGCGGAGGTGTCGATCGCGTCGGCGGTCATGTCGTAGTCGCTGAGGATGTTGGACAAGGCCATCGAGAAGCAGGAGGCGTGTGCGGCGGCGAGAAGCTCTTCGGGGTTGGTGCCTGCGACGTCCTCGAACCGTTTCGCGAAGGTGTAGACCGTCTTGTTGAGCGCGCCGGATTCGGTTGTCACAGTTCCTTTGCCGTCCCGCAGGCCTCCGGCCCAGTGGGCGCTTCCCGACTTCGTAATCATGCTGCTCTCCCCGAGGTTGATCCTGCGGAGGATAGGCGCATCGGGGCAGGCCCGCCAACCCGAGCGTATGCCCAAATTTTAATCGGGCTTATCGGTCGTTCAATGCCGTGCGCAGGCGGGTTGGGAATGCCACGGGCGGGCCGGGCAGCGCCGTCTTGGTGGCTTCGGTGGCGTTGGCGCTGGCTTCTGCGGCGGTGAAGCTGTCGCCCGGGATGTAGCCGAGGTCGTACAGGTAGCTGTCGGCGTAGCCCGGCAGATACCAGGCGAGGGAGCGGGGGACGGCGCCCGGGGTCAGGTCGTTGACAGTGCAGGCGAGGACGTTGGCGCAGTTGGAGAAGAACGTGTGGTACCAGCGCGGCCTGTCGGCCACTGATTGCGTGAGGTCGAGCATGGCGCCGAGGATCGCTTGGGCCTGTTCGGTGCTGAGGTCGAGCGGGTACATGAACAGCTCGCCTTTCGCCCAGTAGACGGTGTTGGCGTACATGTCGCGTTCGGTGGCCCAGACGACGAGGTATTCGAACGTGGGCATCAGGGCGGCGCGGATGGGTTGGTAGGTTTCGCCCTTCTCGCGGCGTGCCTCGACCGAGGCGACGAGGGCCGTGCCGTCGGTGAATTCGAAGGCGAGCATGGTGTGGGCGACGGCCTCGTAGGTCGTGAAGGGTTCGACGACGAACCAGACGCGGGTGAGGTTGCGGGGGTCGACCTCGGCCGTGATCCAGCTTTCGTCGGTGACGGTGCCGTCTTCGGCGTAGCTCCAGTCGCGGACGTCGGAGAGGATGATCGGGATGGTGGGTGTGGTGGTGGACGTGCGGGCGTGGTCGGCGGCCCAGTTGCGGTCGTGGGAGGGTTGGGGGACCAGCCAGAGGGCGGCGAACAGGATGACGACAAGGGCGAGGAGGCGGAGGGGCCAGCGCATTACGACACGCGGCTGATGACGACCGTGACTTCGGGTTTCTTGCCGATCTCGTTCTGGGCGGAGTTGCGGACGATGCGGGCGAGTTCGTCTTCGAGTTTGTCGTCGTCCGACAGCGTGCTGTGTTTGGCGCGACCGAGGAACTGGGAGAGGTCTTCTTCCAGAACGTCCACGAGGGATGCATTGGAGCGGCCGGTTTCGGGGAGGCCCCGGAGTTCGCACCACGGGTCGCCGAGAGGTTCGCCATCTTCGACGATGGCGGTGACGGTGACGTGGCCGTTGAGTGCCATACGGATGCGGTCGCGGACGATGCCGTCGTAGGCGCCGATCTGGATGTCGCCGTCGAGGTAGGTGCGGCCTGCTTCGATGTGTTCGGCGACCGTGGGGGTGTCGCCGGTGATGTCGACCATGGTGCCGTTGGGGGCGATGATCGAGGCGATGCCCTTCTCGGTGGCGAGGCGAGCGTGTTCGCGGAGGTGGCGGTGTTCGCCGTGCATCGGCAGCAGGATCGTGGGGCGGACGAGGGCGTGCATCTCTTCCAGGTCGGGGCGGTTGGCGTGGCCCGAGACGTGGTAGGTGCCGCCGCCGTCGTCGACAACGTCGACGCCGAGTTCGGAGAAGGCGTTCATGATGTGCAGGACGCCGCGTTCGTTGCCCGGGATGGTTTTGGAGGAGAAGAGGAAGAGGTCGCCCTCTTTCATCTCCAGCCCCAGGTACTTGCCGCGGCTGAGGGCGGCCGAGGCGGCGCGGCGTTCGCCCTGGCTGCCGGTGACGAGGAGCATCAGGTTCTCGCGCGGGATCTCGGCGGCCTCTTCGGGGGAGACGGTGGGCGGGAAGTCCGCCAGCACGCCCGTTTCCTTGGCGGCGTCGACCATGCGGCGCATGGCGCGGCCAAGGAGGCAGATGGAGCGGCCTGCGGCTCGGCCTGCCTCGGCGAGGGTTTTCACGCGGGCGACGTTGGAGGCGAAGGTCGTGGCGACGACCATGCGGGGGGCGTTTCTGACCAGCGTTTCGATGGGCGCGGCGATGGTGGCCTCGGACCGGCCCGGCTTTGGCGAGAACACGTTGGTGGAGTCGCAGGCGAGGACGTGGATGCCGGGCTTTGCGATCTCGGCCCAGAGGTCGTGGTCGAAGGGTTCGCCGACGCCGGGGGTGGTGTCGATCTTGAAGTCGCCGGTGTGGACGATGCGTCCTGCGGGGCTGTCGATGACGAGGCCGGACGCCTCGGGGATTGAGTGCGAGATGGGGGCGAAGCCAACCTTGAACGGCCCCACGTCGATCTGGTGGGGCCAGGGGCCGACGGTTTCGACGGCGTCGGGGTCCCCGCCCGCGTCGTCCACTTTGCGGCGGGCGTTGTGGGCGGTGAATTTCCGGGCGTAGATGCGCTTTTGGAGCTGCGAAAAGGTGTGGCCCACGGCGCCGATATGGTCTTCGTGGGCGTGGGTGATGAAGATGCCTTCGATGCGGTCCTGGTTCTCGACCAGCCAGGCGATGTCGGCCCAGATGAGGTCCACCCCAGGTGACGTGTCCATGTTCGGGAAGGTAACGCCGAGGTCGACGACGATCAGCCGCTCCTTCCCCGGCTTGCCATAGCCGTAGACGTAGGCATTCATCCCGATCTCGCCCGCGCCCCCGAGGGGGAGGTAGATCAACCGCTCGCTACTCATCCTGAATTATCCTTATTGTACTTATGGATGACGGTGAGGCCGTGCATCGTCAGGTCGTCTTCGATGGTGTCGAATAGCACATCCCCCTGCGAGAACAACGGGGCGAGGCCGCCTGTGCCAATCACGCGCATGTCGCGGTCGCGTTCGGCCTTGATGCGGGCGCAGACCTCTTTCACCAGTCCGACATAGCCCCAGAAGATACCGGATTGCATGCAGGCGACGGTGTTGGTGCCGACGATGCGCTGGGGTTTGGTGACGTCGACATGGGGCAGCGCGGCAGCGGCGGCGTGGATAGCTTCGAGCGAGGTGTTTACGCCGGGTGCGATGACGCCGCCGACATAGGCGCCGTCATCGTCCACCACGTCGAAGGTAGTGGCGGTGCCGTAGTCCACGACGATCAGGTTGCCGCCGTGCCGGTTATAGGCTCCGGCGGTGTTGACGAGGCGGTCAGGGCCGACCGTCGTGCCCTCGTCCACGCGGGGCGGGATGGGGAGTAGGCAGTCGGGTTTGCCGACGACGTATGGGCGCGTGTTGAAGTAGCGGTCGCAGAGGACTCGGAGGTTGAAGACGACGCGGGGGACGGTGGACGAGATGATGACGTCGTTCACCACGAGGTCGATCTTCTGCGCCTCGGCGAGGGTGGAGAGCCAGACGTAGTACTGGTCCGCCGTGCGCTGCCACTCGGTAGAGGCGCGCCATGTGCCGAGGAAGGCGGTGCCGTCCCAAATGGAGAACATCGTGTTGGTGTTCCCACAGTCGATGCAGAGGAGCATGGGTTAGCCTCCCTTCGATGAGCCGCGCATTGACGGGCCCAGGACCGGCGATCCGGCGCTGGTTCTGAGCGCTTTATGGTTGGGTCCCGCAATTGCTGTGAGTGACGCGCTTGTGGTTGTTATATCGCCGGGCCTCGGGTGGGCCCGTCGATGCGCGGCGGCCTGCGGCCTTGATTCCGCGCGGGGCAAAGCTCGTCCGTGTTTCATGAGGCCCTTAGAAATAGATGTCCGCCGCCGGGATTTTCACCGGGCCGGTTCCGGTGATCAGCACGAGGTGGCCGTCCTTGTCGACCGTGTCGAAGATTCCGGTCACGCTCTTGTTGCCGGTGCGGGCGGTGATTTCCTCGCCCAGCTTCGCGGCGCGTTCGAGCCAGTCCTGCCGGATCGGGTCGAAGCCGAGGCGTTCGAGGACCATCTCTTCGGTGGCGTAGTGCCCGGCAAGGAGCGTGAGGAATTCGTCCTGCGAGACGCGGACGCCAACCTCGGCTTCGAGGCTCACCGGTTCGAAATGTGCGTCGGGTTCGGGTCGGGGCGCGTGACGCAGGTTGACGCCGATGCCGATAGACAGCCAGTCGACCTGCCCCTTCAGGCCCGCGCTTTCCAGAAGAATGCCGGCGATCTTGCCGCCATTCAGCAGCACATCGTTCGGCCATTTGAGCGATAGCGCGTCGCGGGGGGCGTAGAGGGCCAGCGTCTCGAACAAGGCGTTGGCGGCGAGGAATGACCGCAGCGCGGCCCAGCCCGGCACGCCGCCCGGGCGCATCACGAGGGTGGCGGCAAAGTTGCCCTTCGGGTGATGCCAGGTCCGTCCGCGCCGCCCACGGGCGCGGGTTTGATCGTATGCCATGATCCATGTGGGGCGGCCGAGATGGGGTGCCTGACGCGCGGCTTCGGCGTTGGTGCTGTCGACGGTTCGGAGGACGATCTTTTCGTAGCCGCCGGGCCAGAGCTTTGGGTCTGCTGTCATACGGCAGCCTCCGGGAGCCGATTTCTTGGAAGAAATCGTGACGGAAAATCCCGATTTTCCGGTCCCTTATTCAACGAGCGTCGCCGCTGCAGCCTCTGCCATCCCTTCAATCCCGAACAGATTGACCACCCCCGCCACCATTGCGATGGCAGCCACCCCCAGCACGGCGGTCAGCACCAGCGACGGCGCCGGGTCGAGGGTGTCCGTCTCTTCCCCGAAATACATCAGGTACACGATCCGAAGATAGTAGAACGCCCCGATCACGCTGGCAATCACGCCTGCCACGGCGAGCCAAGCCATATCGGCCTCTACGGCGGCGAGGAGGACATAGTACTTGCCGAAGAAGCCAACGAGCGGGGGGACCCCTGCCAGGCTGAAGAGCAGCACGAGCATCGCCAGCGCCCGGCCCGGCGACTGTTTGGAGAGCATGTTGAGCGACTGGATATCGGTGACGTATTGGCCGTCACGCTCCATCGTCAGGAGGAAAGCGAAGGTGCCGATGTTCATCGTCACGTAGATCGCCATGTAGACGAGCATCGCCTGCACGCCGAACACCGTCCCGGAGGCGAGTCCCATCAGGGCAAAGCCCATGTGGGCGATGGAGGAATAGGCCATCAGGCGCTTGAGGTTCGTCTGGCCAATCGCGGCAACAGCGCCGAGGAACATCGAGAGGACCGACAGGAGCGCGATGATCTGTTGCCAGTCGCCCACCGCGCCGCCGAAGGCGTCGTGCATGACGCGGGCGAACAGCGCCATGGCGGCGACTTTGGGCGCGGTGGCGAAGAAGGCGGTGATCGGGGTCGGGGCACCTTCGTAGACGTCCGGGGTCCACATGTGAAACGGGACGGCGGAGACTTTGAAGGCGAAGCCGGTGATCAGGAAGACAAGGCCGAATAGGAGGCCGAGGGGGAGTTCTCCTTCAGTCGCGGTTTGCACGATGCCCGCGAATTGGGTGGTGCCCGCGTAGCCGTAGGTGAGGGACGCGCCGTAGAGCAGCAGGCCCGAGGAAAGGGCGCCAAGGACGAAGTATTTCAGCCCCGCTTCGGTGGATTTCACGCTGTCGCGGCGGAGAGACGCGACGACGTAGAGGGCGAGGGATTGAAGTTCGAGGCCCATGTAAAGGGCGATCAGATCTCCCGCAGAGACCATGACCATCATGCCGACCGCCGCGAGGGCCACCAGGATCGGGTATTCGAAGCGCAGGAGGTTGCGGCGGAGCATGTAGCCTTCGGAAATCACGAGAACCAGCGCCGCCGAGATCAGGATCATCGCCTTGGCGAAGCGGGCGAAGCCGTCGTTGATGAACATGCCGTCGAAGGCCGTGACCGTCACCGGGGCGCCGGTGGGGATCAGGATGCCCATGACGAACAGCACTGCGGCGGTGGCCCAGAGGATCGGGCGGGCGAGTGCGTCTTTGCCCAGGTATGCCGCGCCAACGAGGGTGAACATGGCGTAGAGGGCGATGATGACTTCGGGCAGGATGGCGGCGAAGTTCATGGGTTAATCTCCTTCGCCTGTGGCGACCATGGTGTCGGCGCGGAACTCGGCCTGGGCGGTGGTCACGTCGCTTAGCAGCGCTTCGACGGTCGGGCCGATGAGGTCGGTGACGAGGCTGGGGTAGATGCCCAGCAGCAGGGTCATGACGACCAGGGGCGCGATGACCCAGCGCTCGCGCGGGGCCATGTCGGTGATGTTGCGCAGGCTCTCTTTGATCAGGTCGCCCATCACGACGCGGCGGTAGAGCCAGAGGGCGTAGGCCGCCGACAGGATCACCCCTGTCGCGGCGACGGCGGCGACCCAGGTGTTGACCTGGAAGACGCCCATGAGGGTCAGGAATTCGCCGACGAACCCGGAGGTACCGGGAAGGCCGACGTTTGCCATGGTAAAGAGCATGAAGATCATCGCGTAGATCGGCATGCGGTTGACGAGGCCGCCGTAGGCCTCAATCTCGCGGGTGTGCATGCGGTCGTAGACGACGCCGACGCACAGGAACAGGGCGCCCGAGATGAAGCCGTGGCTGATCATCTGGAAGATGGCGCCGTCGACGCCCTGCTGGTTCACCGCGAAGATGCCCATGGTCACAAAGCCCATATGGGCGACCGACGAATAGGCGATGAGCTTTTTCATGTCGGTTTGCGCGAGCGCGACCAGCGAAGTGTAGACAATGGCGATGGCCGAGAGCCACAGAACCAGGGGGGCCATGACCTCGGACCCGACGGGGAACATCGGCAGGGAGAAGCGCAGGAAGCCGTAGCCTCCCATCTTCAGGAGGATCGCGGCGAGGACGACGGACCCGGCAGTGGGCGCCTGGACGTGCGCGTCGGGGAGCCAGGTGTGGACGGGCCACATCGGCATCTTGACCGCAAAGCTCGCGAAGAACGCGAGGAACATCAGCGTTTGCGCCCCGCCGATGATGGTGATGCCGAGGATCGGGAACGCTTCAGTCGCGAAGTTGTGGTTCAGGAGCGACGGGATGTCGGTCGTGCCCGCGTCGACGTACATCGCGACCATGGCGACGAGCATCAGGACCGAGCCGAAGAACGTGTAGAGGAAGAACTTGAAGGACGCATAGATTCGGTTCGCCCCGCCCCAGATCCCGATGATCAGGAACATCGGGATCAGGCCGCCTTCGAAGAACAAGTAGAACAGCACCATGTCCAAAGCCGCGAAGACCCCGATCATCAGGGTTTCGAGGACGAGGAACGCGATCATGTACTCCTTCACGCGGGTCGTCACGTTCCATGCGCTGGCGATGACCAGCGGCATGAGGAAGGTCGTCAACATGATGAACGGCAGAGAGATGCCGTCGACGCCCATTTTGTAGGTAAAGCCTAGGATCCACTCCCGCTCTTCCACGAACTGGAAGTCGGGGTTCGAGGGGTCGAAGCCAAGGAGGAGCGGGATCGAAAAGAGGAACGTCGCGGATGTCGCGACCAGGGCGAGCCACTTGGCGTTGCGCTGCGCCGCCTCGTCATCGCCGCGCAGGAGCAGGCCAAGGATGGCGGCGGCGATGAGTGGAATGAAGGTGATGATGGAGAGGAGGCTGTCCATTTACTCGGCCCCTCCGCTGATGGTCATCCACGTCACCAGGACGACGATGCCCAGCACCATCATCAGCGCGTAGGTGAAGATATAGCCCGACTGCAGCCGCCCCGCGAGCCGGGTGAAGTACGGGATGATCCCCATGGACAGGCCGTTGAGACCACCATCGATGACGGCCCCGTCGCCGCCCTTCCAGAAGGCGGTGCCGAGCCATTTGACCGGGCGGACGAAGAGGAAATCATAGATCTCGTCCACGTACCATTTGTTCAGGAGGAACAGATAAAGGGGCCGCTGGCTGCGGGCGAGCGCGCCGGGCAAATGCGGCATGCGGATGTAGAACAGCCATGCTGTAAAGAAGCCGATGAGCATCACCGCGAATGGCGAGACCTTGACCCAGTTGGGCACGTAGTGGGCGTCGTGGAGGACGTGGTTATCGGGGTGTTTGTAGATGGCCCCCTGACCTGGGAGTGGCGCCGCTCCCCCGCCGTCACCGGCAGTGTCGCTGTGGTCGTCCCCCGCGGCGTAGGCGGCGAGAGGGACGTAGGTGGCGTGTTCTTCTTCATGGACCCCGGGTATGCCGAAGAACTTGGCGACGGAGGCGTCGCTGCCGAAGAACGGTTTGTACCATACCATGCCCGCAAAGATCGCCCCGATGGCGAGGACGCCGAGGGGGACCAGCATGATCCGGGGGCTTTCGTGGGCATGGTCGTGGGTGTGAAGGTCGCCGCGCGGCTCGCCATAGAACGTCAAGAACATCAGGCGCCACGAGTAGAAGCTGGTGAAGAGCGCGGCGATGACAAGCGTCCAGAAGGCGAAGCTCGCGGCTTGCGTGCCGCCTGCGAAGGCGCTTTCGATGATTGCGTCTTTTGAGACAAAGCCTGCGAAGCCGACCGGGAAGCCGATGTACAAGAGTGGGATGCCGACACCCGTAATGGCCAGCGTGCCGATCATCATGGCCCAGAAAGTGTAGGGGATCTTGTCCTTCAGCCCGCCGTAGTTCCGCATGTCCTGCTCGTGATGCATCGCGTGGATGACCGACCCGGCGCCGAGGAACAGCATCGCCTTGAAAAACGCGTGAGTCAGCAGGTGGAACATCGCGACGGAGTAGACCCCGACCCCGGCGGCGACGAACATGTAGCCAAGCTGGGAGCAGGTCGAATACGCGATCACCCGTTTGATGTCGTTTTGGACGAGGCCCACGGTGGCCGCGAAGAAGGCGGTGATGGCGCCGAGATATACGATGAAGGTCTTGGCGTCGGGTGCGAATTCGATGATCGGCGACATGCGGCAGACCAGAAACACACCCGCCGTCACCATGGTTGCCGCGTGGATTAGAGCAGAGACCGGCGTCGGCCCCTCCATCGCATCGGGCAGCCAGGTGTGCAGGATGAACTGCGCTGACTTGCCCATTGCGCCGACGAACAGGAGGAACGCCACGAGTTCGGCGGCGTTCAGCTCCATCCAGAGGAAGGTGATCTGGGTTTCGGCGATCTCGGGCGCGGCCGAGAAGATGTCGTCGAAGTTGATCGAGTCGACCAGCAGGAAGACCGCGAAGATGCCGAGAGCGAAGCCGAAATCGCCAACGCGGTTGACGATGAACGCCTTCATGGCGGCGGCATTGGCCGAGGGTTTGCGGAAGTAGAACCCGATCAGGAGGTAGGAGGCGAGGCCCACCCCCTCCCACCCGAAGAAGAGCTGGACGAGGTTGTCGGCCGTCACGAGCATGAGCATCGCGAACGTGAAGAACGACAGGTAGGCGAAGAACCTTGGCCGATAGCTTTCGCCGTCGCGGAAGTTATCGTCATGCGCCATGTAGCCGAAGCTGTAGAGGTGGACGAGCGCCGAGACGGTGGTGATCACGATCAGCATGATCGCCGTCAGGCGGTCGAGGCGGATGGCCCAATCGGTCGACAGGCTGCCGGATTCGATCCAGCGGAGGATGTTGATGACCTCGGTCTCGCCGTCGAAGCTGAGGAACACGATCCACGACAGGAGGGCGGAGAGGATCAGGAAGCCGGTCGCCGTCCATTGTGCCGCCGCCTCGCCGATCACCCGCCAGCCGAAGCCGCATATAATGGCGCCGACGAGGGGGGCGAAGAGGATGATGGTTTCCATGCGTCGGGCCCCTAGGTCGTCGTCGCGCCGGATTGCTGCCGCCGGGCGGTGGGCAGATTGCCCACCCTACCCCACCTGCGCGCGCCGGTTCTGCGGAGTGTAGGGTGGGCAATTTGCCCACCGTTGTTGGTGGCGTTTGTTTTGCACGCTCCGTCCTGGATCGAATCAGGTGGTGAGCCGTGCCATTGGCGGGCCCTGGACCGGCGATCTATCCGCTGTTCGGCGCACTTGATGGTTATCGTATCGCCGTCGATCCGAGCAACGCGCTGGTGGCGACGTATCGCCGGGCCTGGGGAGGGCCCGGCGATGGCGCGGCGGCCGTTGGCCTTGATTCCGCGCCGGGATACGCATGACCGTTGAGACACGCCCTACCCTTTCATCACGTTGACGTCTTCGACGTCGATGGTGCCGCGGTTGCGGAAGAAGCAGACGAGGATGGCGAGGCCGATGGCGGCTTCGGCGGCGGCGACGGTGAGGATGAAGAGTGTGAAAACCTGTCCGGCGAGGTCTTGTAGGTGGGCCGAGAAGGCGACGAGGTTGATGTTGACCGCCAGCAGGATCAGTTCGATCGACATCAGCAGGATAATGATATTCTTGCGGTTCAGGAAGATCCCGAAGACGCCGATCACGAACAGCGTGGCGGCAACGACTAGGTAGTGTTCCAGTCCAATCATTGGCTCAACTCGAAGGCTTGGCGGTCGCCCCGATGCTCGGGGTAGAGCGCGGCGCAGGCGCAGGGGTCTGCGGTGAGGTCGGCGATTTCGATGTCGCGGCCGATGGGGTGGAGGGCGGTTGCCAGACGCTCCAGGCTGAACAGCGCGGGCGCGGCGGTGAGTTCGGTTTCGATGATGTCGATGGCTTTGGCCGTGCGGTCGAAGGGCGGTCGCTGGCTGATGAACTCTTCCCGCGTGCGGGTGGTCAGGGCGCGGCCTGCGGCGCAATCTGCAATGACGAGATCGAGGTAGACGCCCTCCTGGCTCCACCATTCGGCGTAGAGGACGCGGGCGTTGCCGAGGTCGCGGTGGTTACGTTCCCCGCCGTGGGAGATGTGGGTGGTGCGCTCACACTCGGCGAGGGTCAGAGCGTTGCCTTGGCTGACGGCAACGAAGATCGCAATTCCGATGGCAACAACGATTGCGAGGGTCGTGCGCTGGCGCCGCTTCATAGGCCCTGCCCCGGTTTGACGTCCTTAAGTTCGAGCGCTTTGTCCGGGTCGCGGTACATCTGGGCAAGGACGTCTTGCCGCTTGACGTCGGAGCGGTGGCGCAGCGTCAGGACGATGGCGCCGACCATGGCGACTAGCAGGATCAGGCCCGAGAGCTGGAACATCAGGAAGTAGCGGTCATACAGCAGCAGGCCGAGGGCCTTGGTGTTGTGGATGTCGTCGGGCGTGGCGGCGTAGCGAAGGCTTTCGGCCTGTTCCGCCGTGGTCCAGACGCCGAAGGCGAGGGCGAATTGCATGAGGATGACGACCGCGATCAGGAGAGCGAGCGGCATGTACTTGGCCATCTCGGCCTTCAGTTCGGCGAAATCGACGTCGAGCATCATGACGACGAAGAGGAACAGTACGGCGACGGCGCCCACGTAGACGATGATGAGGAGCATCGCGACGAATTCGGCGCCGAGGAGGACGAACAGGCCCGCCGAGGAGAGGAAGGCGAGGATGAGCCAGAGGACGGAGTGGACGGGGTTGCGGCTGATTACGGTGAACAGGCCGCCCGAGATGACGCCGGCGGCGAAGAGGTAAAATGCGAGGACGACGGGGGTCATTCTTTTTCCTCTGCATCAAAGACTTCGATGGCGGCGTTCAGGGCGTTGATGGCGGCGGGGAAGCCGCCGTACATGGCCATTTGGAAGATGATCTCGGCGATTTCCTCGCGGCTGGCGCCTGCGGTGCGGGCGCTTTGGACGTGGACTTTGAGTTGGGGGCGGGTTTGGCCGCCTATGGCGGTGAGGCCTGCGATGGTGGCGAGGAACCGGGTTTTGTCGTCGACGACGCCGCGGTTATAGAAGTGTCCCCACGGGACCTCGACCATGGTGCGGGACATGCCCGGCAGCAAGTCGTCATAGCGGCCCTTCAAAGCGTCTTCGAGACCTGGGTTATAGGTCTCGGACAGCGGTTTGCCGCGATCATATGCCCCCTGTTCGCTCATCGATAGGGCGCGTCGATTTCGAGGTTGCGGGCGATCTCGGCTTCCCACCGCTCGCCGTTCTCTAGGAGCTTTTCCTTGTTGTAGAACAGCTCCTCGCGCGTTTCGGTCGAGAATTCGAAATTCGGGCCTTCGACGATGGCGTCCACAGGGCAGGCTTCCTGACAGAAGCCGCAGTAGATGCATTTGGTCATGTCGATGTCATAGCGTGTTGTGCGGCGGGAGCCGTCTTCGCGGGGCTCGGCATCGATGGTGATGGCTTGGGCGGGGCAGATCGCCTCGCACAGTTTGCAGGCGATGCAGCGTTCCTCGCCGTTGGGATAGCGGCGCAGGGCGTGTTCGCCGCGGAAGCGGGGCGACAGTGGCCCTTTTTCGTGGGGGTAGTTCACCGTGGCCTTGGGGGCGAAAAAATACTTCATGCCGAGGCCGAAACCTTTGATGAAGTCCCACAGAAGGAAGTACTTACCGGCTCGGTTCCAGTCGATCTGGGTCATAGAAGGCTCTCCGCGAAGGTGCGAATGGCGTCGCGACGGACGTCGCTGTGAGTTTCGTCGAATTGGGCGCCCATGTCTCGGTCGCCGATGATCATAGGGGTGCCGACGGGACGGAGGCACATGGCAACGACTTCTGCCACGAGGGCGACTCGTGCGGTTTCGGCAAGCTCGTCGGCGCGTCCGAAATCATCTATCAAAATGAACGGGATACGCCCTGGGATGGCGTACACCAGAAGCTGGTCGGCGAACGAGATGTAACTCGATGCCGCGATGCCCCACCGGTCAGCTATAGGGCCGCTCGCAAAGATAGTCGCGTCGCTGCTTTCGGCACCGTAGCGCTGTTCGAGGAAGGCGGCGAATTCGGCCTCGGCCTCTGCACATTCCGCCAGGGCCGCAGGGGTTGCGGCCAAGACGGATACGACAAATGCGAGGGATCGCAACACGTTACGCCCCCATCGTGAAGCGGGCCCAGAAGGCACCCGCGATTTCGAAGTGGGCGAGGAAGGAAACGATGACGACCCACGCGAGCGACAACGGCAGAAAGACCTTCCAGCCGAGGCGCATCAGTTGGTCGTAGCGGTAGCGGGGGGTGATCGCCTTTACCATCGCGAAGAGGAAGAAGAAGAACGCCATCTTCGCGACCATCCACAGCGCGCCGTCCGGGAGGAACGGGATCGGCGATAGCCAGCCGCCGAAGAAGAGAAGCGTGATGAGGGCGCACATCAGGAAGATGGCGATGTATTCGCCCGCCATGAACAGCAGGAACGGGGTCGAGGA
>JBCCXY010000042.1:0-25777 GCA_039190895.1 Pseudomonadota bacterium
ATCATGGGCACCTGGAATTGGATACCAGCGGGACATTGTTCGCCATTGGTTCAGGAGCAATGGTCGAGCGCCGAGCGTGCCGTAAAGCCCGTCGCCATCGGTCAGCTGGGCTCCCGAGCGCGCATCACACCGTTGTGAAACCGGCGAGACTTTAGTCAAGCGGGGCTCCTAACGCCGCGGTTGTCAACGGTTTTGCCGTCTTAGGGCAAAAATCAGCCAGGGATTTCGGTTCCCATTCGTCTGGGCATTGCCTTGACGTATCCCAGGCAAAGTTGGCATGCGAAGTGAACAAGGTATTACGTTCGGGGATTTTCCTATGATGAAGCGTTTAGCCTTATTGGCAGCTGCGATGGCGACATCGGCCACGGCATCGACGGCAGCTACGCTTTCTTTTTCGGATTCCGTGGCGGTTCAGTCGACCGATTGGTCCGAAACAGCATCCGTCAGCAAGTTTGACCCGTCCCTGGGCACATTGACCAGCGTGCGCTTCACGCTGTTTGGTGAGGTGGAAGGGGATGCCACTGCCGAGAGCCTTGATGCGTCGCCGTCCCAGGTGACATTGGATGTCGAGGCCCGGATCACCGCCGCGGGCGCAGGTCTGCCGGCCGCACTCGGTACTGTCGTGCCAGTGGCGAGCGTGGTCCAGAACTTCACCGCTTTTGATGGCGTAATCGACTTCGACGGAGGCTCCGGCGCTTCGCTTCTTGGCCTCACCGGCGATGAGACCGTGGTGAATGTTTTTAACGACGCGGCTACGCTGGCTTTCTTTACTGGTCTCGGCACCGCCGACATTGACCTGACCGGCGAAGGCTTATCCAGCGGCAGCGGCGCAGTTAACTTGATCAGCCAGTTCTCGACGTCTGCAGGTGGAACAATAACGGTTGAATACACTTTTGTTGAGGACGGTGGTCCGACTCCGATCCCGCTTCCAGCGGGTGCCCCGCTTCTGCTTGGAGCACTGGCCGGGCTGTATCTGCTGCGCCACAGACGCGGCTGACAGCCGAAGGGCTCCAAACGTTTCAACGGCTCGCTACCATGGCGCGCCGTTCTCACCGCCCCTTTCGCTTCCGCCGTGTCCCCCACGCAAGCCGCCGCGATCGAGGGTGCTACGCCCCGATGCCTTCGCTTTATCGTCCACCGCTTTCTCTACAGCCCGTCGAGCACCGCCTGTAGATTGCCGCCGGCCATCTGCCTATCGATCTTGGCAGTCACGTGCGACTGATCCGTGTTGCCCTTGTAGAACCCGGCGAGCACTGAATAGCGGCCATTGGCGCCGCCGCAGCGAAATCACGTTCTGTCCGCACAGCAGACATCTATTACCGGACGTCCCCCACGCTCCCTGTCGGAAGACACATGTCGGCTTTGAGCCCTACTCGAAATCCCTGAAGCACGTAGGGTGTGCCTTCAGGCGCACCGCAACAGCGAGCCACACAAGCCTTCTGAACTCCAGAAAGCCTTCAAGCTGGCGGATGCCGGACCATCGGGGTATCAACTCCCAACAAGTGGGGTCGCTTGGGGTTTAATAATACCCCATTTTGAAAAAATGAAGTGATACCATAGACTTAAAATCGGTCCCACTGCGGGACCACCCGCAAAGGAGCCGCTGAACATGCCCTGGGATCGCAACCAAATGGCCGCCCGCGCCGCCGATGAGCTTGAGGACGGCATGTACGTCAACCTCGGCATCGGCATCCCCACCCTCGTCGCCAACTATGTCGGCGACAAGGACATCACCCTCCAGTCCGAGAACGGCATGCTCGGCATGGGCCCCTTCCCCTACGAGGGCGAGGAGGACGCCGACCTCATCAACGCCGGCAAGCAAACCATCACCGAGCTCCGCCGCACCAGCTACTTCGACAGCGCCACCTCTTTCGGCATGATCCGCGGCGGTAAGATCGCCGCCGCCATCCTCGGCGCGATGGAGGTGGCCGAGAACGGCGACCTCGCCAACTGGATGATCCCCGGCAAGCTTGTCAAAGGCATGGGCGGCGCGATGGACCTCGTCGCTGGCGTCGGCAAGGTCGTCGTCGTGATGGACCACCAGAACAAGCACGGCGACTCCAAGGTCCTGAAGGAATGCACCCTTCCCCTGACCGGCAAGGGTGTCGTCGACCGCATCATCACGAACCTAGGCGTCCTCGACGTCGTCCCTGGCGGCCTCAAGATCGTCGAACTCGCCGACGGCGTGACGGAATACGAGCTTCGCGCCGCCACCGAGGGGACCATCGTCTGACAGGCTTCCTGACAAACCACCTCCTCGGCGACCCTGAAACTGAGGAGCACTTCGCGGACACCCGCGTCACCGCGCACATGATCGCCGTCGAGGCCGCGCTCGCCCGCGCCCAGGCCGACATCGGCCTCATCCCCGACGGCCACGCCCTCGCCGACGCCCTCGCGACGGCGACGGTTGACCCGGCCCCCCTGATCGAAGGCACAGCCACCGCCGGTGTCCCGGTCCCCGCCCTCGTCGCGGCCCTCCGCGCGTCCGTTCCCGACGCCGAACACCTTCACTGGGGCGCCACCAGTCAGGACATCGTCGACACCGCCATAGTCCTCTGCCTGAAGGACGCACTCGCAGGCCTCACGCCGCGACTGTCCGGCCTGATCGACCGCTTCCACCGCCTCAGCGAAGACCACGCGGCCACCGTCCTCGCGGGCCGCACCTGGACACAGATCGCCACGCCCACCACCTTCGGCCTCAAGGCCGCCCGCTGGGCCCAGCCCCTGATCGCGCTCGAACGCACCCTCCCGGGTCTCGCCAACGACGCCCTCCGCATACAGTTCGGCGGCGCCGTCGGAAGCACCGCCGTCGTCGCCCCCCACGGCGCCGCAATCTCGGCGGCCATGGCGACGACACTCGGCCTCACCGACAGCCCCCCATGGCACAGCGACCGCGGCGCGCTCCATGCCCTCGCGGCATGGTTCGGCCGCCTCACGTCGGCGCTCGCGAAGATGGCCGGGGACATCATCCTGCTCAGCCGGTCCGAGATTGGCGAGGTCACCCTTGCCTCCGGCGGTGGCTCGTCGACGATGCCGCAAAAGGCAAACCCCGTGCGCGCCGAAACGATCCGCGCGCTCGACAGCCTCGTCCACGCCGCCCTCGCGGGCCTGACATCAACCGGCGCGCACCTCGAAGACCGCGACGGCGCCCACTGGCTTGCCGAACGCGTCTGGCTGCCGCAGATCGTCATCCACTCCGCCGCCGCCCTGCGTCACGCGGCGTGGCTTGCCGCGACCGTGACGCCCAACCCGACCCGCATGGCCGAAGCCCTCGCCGCGAACCCGGGCACCATGGCCGAGGCCGCGACTTTCGCGCTGGCCGGGAACATGCCGCGCACCGAGGCGCAAGTCCTCGTCAAACGATCCCTTGCCGAGGACGTGCCGCTCAGCACCCTGACCGATGCGCCAGTCGATTGGCAGGCCGCGCTCGACCCGGCTCAGGTTGTGCCTGCCTGCACCGACACCGCCGCCCGCATCTTCGCAGCCCGCCATGGCTAAGCCCAAGCTTGCCTACGTGATCGACCCGCGCTTCCCGGGCGGCACGTCCGCCGCCGTTGCGCGCGAGCTGCCCCATGCGGCAGAGATTGGCCACCTCTCGGTCCACGCCCTTGAGACGAAGATGTTCAAAGGCCGCGACGCTGCGCCGGTGCTGACCACCGCGCTCGACGACCTCGGCCTGCCGCTCACGTGGGAGCCTCCGGCGATAGAAGCCGACGTCGTCGTCGTCCACAATCCGTCCTGCCTGAAGTTCAACGACACCTTCGCGTCCCGGATCGTCTGCCGCAAACTGATCGTGGTGACGCACGAAAACTTCGTCCGACCCGGCGGAGTGGATGGTTTCGACGTCGCGCGCTGCCTCGGACACCTCGACCGCTGCGCCGTCGCCGTTGAGAAGATCCTCGCCCCCATCTCCGACCACAACCGCGCGTGTATCGAGGCCTGGTTCGCCAACAACGACCGCGGCGGGTGGACGCTGGACGCCGCCAACTGGCCCAACATCTGTGACTTCGAGGCCATCGCGCCAACGGCCACACCCCGCGACCGACGCGGGCGCCACTCCCGCCCGGGGCTGGAGAAGTTCCCCAGCCTCGCCGACCTAGACGCATGCTTTCCGCCCCACGCTGAGGCCAACATCCTGCTCGGCGCCGACCCCCTGCTGGACCCGGCGCTGGAGCGTCCGCACTGGACGGTCCACCCGTTCCAGGCCATGTCCGTCGCCGACTACCTGTCGCAGATCGACTTCCTCGTGTACTTCACCGCGCCCACCTGGCGCGAAAGCTTTGGCCGGGTTCTCGCCGAGGCCAGCTTTGCTGGAAAAGCCGTCCTGACCGACGCAGATACGGCCGCCAGCCTCGGCGGCGGCGCCATCGTCGTTCGCCCGGATGAGGTCGACGCCGCGATCACCTGCCTTTGCGCCGACCCGAAGGCCTACGCCGATGCGGTCAAAACCTCGCAGTCGCACCTCGCAAAGCACAACTCCGCCGCTGCCTTCCGCTCGGTCCTGGACGCCGCACTCGCCTGACCGCGCTGCACCCCTGCTTCACCTGGCGGGAAATACTCGCCCCGCAGGGTCGCTCTGCCATCTGCACCGTCCGGCTACCGTAGCGCTGAAACCCGGTTGGCATCGACAACCACCGTGATGTCCCAGAACCGGATCAACTCCGCCTCGCAGGCCTCGCGCTCCTCCGGGGTCTGCCCAGCCACACGCTCCAACCGAAACCCGAACCGTTCAAACCCGGACTGGGCGACATGCGACAGGATTACCGGCACCACGTTTCGCTCCGCCGCCGCCGAGGCCAGCTTCAGCGCAGTCTCCGCCGTCGCCGAGGTCTCATCCGTGACGCGCACACCAATGTAGCTCGGCCCATGCTCAGCGCGAGCCCATAAGTTCGCCGATGGCGGCGTATCGCACGGCTGGAAAGTTACAGCACCCGTTCCCTGACCCGGCAACAGCAGGTCGTCGAGCATCTCCGGCGCCTCTGGCCTCAGCCGCGCAATCGCATCCAGCCACCGTGTGTCACCGCTCATCCGCTGCTCCTCTCGTCGATCAGTCGGGCCGCGTCGGTGGTGCCAATCGACGGCAAGTCAAACGCCGCCAGAGCCCCCTTGATCTCTGCCACCCGGTCGCCCTCCAGAAACGCCGTCAGCGTCCGCTCCAGCAGCAGAAACTCGTGCGCTCGGATGACATCCGCCAGCCCCCGCTCGCCCGCCGCGGCTGCGCGGCTCTCCTGATCGTCCAGCACCTCGTCCTTCACCGGGATCAGGATCGACGGCACACGGTTGTACATCAGCTCATGAAACGAGTTGTACCCCACCGCCGAAATCGCGAAATCCGCGACCTCCGCCAGCAGGATCGCCCGCCCCGTCCGCACCACCCGCGTGTTTGCCCAACCGCCGAGCCCCGCCGACACCGTCGCCCCCGGCCACACGACGACCAGATGCAGACAGTTCGGTACCCGCTCCAGCATCGCTGCCAGCGCTTGCAACTGCGCCCCTCGACCCGACAAGACGCCCGAGCCCAACAGGCTTACCACCAACTTCGCGTCGCCGTCCCGCCCGAACCGCTCCAGCACGCGGCGGCGCCGCACTGCCTTGTCGCTTTCGCTGCTGCCGGTGATGTCGACGATGGGGCCAACGCGGTGGACGGCGTCGCCGATGTCCCGGCGCAGCTCGGGGAAGGCCTCGTCCGGCGCGATGATCGCGTCGAAGGCGCGGGCTCGTTCCTTTTGCACGCGGACCATGTGGCTCGCCTGCCAGAGGCCGCGCCGGATCCAGATCCCGGTCAACTGACGCTCCAGCATGACCCGGTGGATGGAATCGAAGATGTGCCCGCCGTCAAAAACCAGCGTGTCGCCGGGGTTCGCCAAGGTCGACAGGCGCCGGAAATTCAGCAGGTCGTTCGCGAAGACCTCGGGGTGATCGTCGCTTTTCTGAACCAGCGGGCTGACCTCAAAACCCGCCTGCTTCAGCAAGCTGACGCAGCTCGGAAACGCGGCGAAATCCAGCGGGCTTTCGCAATTCGCCGCGATCAGGGCGCAACGGCGGGCGTGGCCCAGGCCGATGCCGTTCGTTGGCACAAAATGCGTCTGGCGCGGGCGGTTCGGGGGCGGCGTCGGCGCCGAAAGGCCCAGAGCGGCCTCGATCCCCTCCGTGTCAAAGGCGCGCAGCCACGGCTCTGCCGCCGATTGATCCCCAAGCACACCGAGGTTCGACAACAACCCCTCATCCAACCACGCCGGAAGCCCCGCAATGCTCAGCGGCGCCCGCAAAACCGGGGCACCCGCTTCGGCCAGCACGCCCTCTGCGGTGCCGTCAGCCACCGACCCGCCCGATCGCAACACGTTGAGAGCAAAGCACGTCAACCGCTCACCGGGTACGCTTTCGCCAAGGACGACCAGAAGATCGGCCGTCGCGGCCATCGCCAGCGCCGACAGCTCGGAATACCCATAGATGCGCAGCCCGGCGTAGCGCGACTGCCCGATCTCGTCCCTGACCTTGGCCGAGGCGATGATGTGCAGGCGCAACCGCTCCATCCGGTCGAGCGCGGCGAGGATCGACAGGCTCGCCGGGTCCTCGATGTCCTCGTCCCGGACCAGCAGGAAGACATCCGGTGGGCCCTTCTTTTGCGGACGTTTCTGTGGAACCGTCGCCAAGGGGGATAGAGCGGACGGTTGGAGCGGCGCAGGCTGCAGCGTCGTCAGGTCAACGACCGTGGGCTCCCGGCCCACGGCATGCGCGATCCGCGCCGTCGCACTCAGCGCGATCTGCCGATCCGGGAAGCGCCCGACGACCGATACCGGGACATCCGGCGCCACCTGCGCCGCGCGCAGGGCGAGCGGGACTTCGGGCCCAACCTGCTCGGCCCCGATCACCACGATGTGGGATGGTGTGACGTCGTTTGGATCCGCTGCGTAGCGCACCAGATCGTACTTGCGGCTGCGCGCAAGTTCGGGGGGCAAGGTTGAGGCGTCGATGGCCACCGTGTGCCCTCGGACGGAGAGTGCTTCGGCGAACAGGATCTTCGCGTCAACCGCCCGGTCGGACGCGTCGCCGCCGTACAGGACGATCATCGCCGCGCCGCAGTCAATACTGCGAAGACGCCGTGCGCTGACGGCCCGGACCGCCGCGGAATTGCGTCCGCAGCTCTCTCTCAAGCTGGAACTGCAGCGACCGCATCTCTTGCGCAAAGCTGTCGTTGCCGGCCAGGACTTCCGGGTTCTCGCGGAAGTAGCGGAGGAGGCCGTTTGCATCCTTGCTGAGGATCAGGCTCTCAATCCGAAGAAGCTGATCCAAAGAATAGTCCTGCGCCGCTGCGTCCGTTGAATGCACCAGCAGCAACGCTGTCACGATCGACAAGAGTCTGTGTCCTGGCACAGCTCATCCCCCACTTCATTGCACGCGGCCTTCTGCCCGCATGCGCCGTCCGACAAAGCTAGAACGAGCTACCTTGCCGCAATCTCTGGATAATCCTCTGCTGCACAGCGCGCAAGCGGCGCTCTTCCGCAGATGGACCGCTGCGTGCGACGGTTGGCGTCCGACGCGTCTTGGTTCGCGTCGGCGTGGCCTGTTTTGGCGTGCGCGTCGCAACAGCCGCCGTTCCGCCCTGACTGCTTCCTGCCACCCAGTATTCGATGCTGCCAATCGGCGGGCTTGGCGAGAATGTCGTGAAATCTCGAACCAGCGCACCCGTGGCCTCGCCAACGGCCGCGGCGGCCTCGGCGTCTTCGGCGTGGTAGTAGCGGATATTGTCCCGCGTAATCTTCAGGTTGACGCGCTTCAGCTGCACCCCGCCGACACCGGAGTCGCCGACTTGCGCGGTTAGCGCCTCCAGCTTGTCATCCTCGACGGTGGATGGGGCATGCACCCGAACAGTCACCGTCTCGAACGTCGGCTTTATGACGGGGCGCGGCAAGGGTGCCAAAGCAGCAACGGTTGTGTCTGGCAAAGATCCTGGCCGCACGGCCACCGGGAGGGCGCGCGGCGCAGGTGGCAAGGACGCCGTAATCACCGTACCATCAGGCGCTTCCGTTAAGCCGGAAAGCCCGGGCACGCGGTCAAGCACAGCAATTCGGGCGTATTCCAGCATGGCGGGCAGCGTGGTCTCGCCATCCGCCAACTGTGGCGCGCGCGGTGCACGCGGGGATACACTCGACGCCCGAGTTGCCGGGGCTGCTGCGGAAATCCCGCCCTGTGCAGCAATTGCCGGAGACGTGGGGTCCGTCATCCCCGCCCACAGAGCCACCAGAGCAGTGGAATGCGGTGCATCAAGCGCGGGATCGGCGTCCGGCGCGCCTGCCAGCGTGGGGGCGCCCGGCCGACTCGGCCCGGCAAAGGAAAGCGCGATCCCACCGCTCGTCCCCGCCTCAGGTGCCTGCGCGACGTTGGGCGCAGCAGCGACCGAAACTGTTGGTGCAGGGGAGCGCGAACCGATGACCCGATCCGTTGCTGCCGCCGCAAGCTGAATGGGCGCGCGTTCGATCAGAGGAACCGTGCGGTTTGCCGGAACTTCCGGAGCGGTCAACGGCGATGTCAACGCCGCCATGCGCGGCGCTCCCTGCTGAAGCCCGAACTCCGCCGCCTCCGGCAGGGCAAGCCCTATATCCGGCGCGAGTGCCGCCAGCCGGAACGGCGCATACCGCGACGCGTCGGTGCCGCCGTCTTGCAGCGCGAACAGCGCGGGTGTCTCATCACTCGTGCCGTAAGGCGGAAGCTGCGTTTCGAGCGTCTCCATCGCGCTCGGTCCCGCCCCGGCGACTTGCGTTGCGGCGCCCGGATCCGCGCTCGGCGTTTGCAATTCGGGTGCTGCAGCAAGGTCGGTGGCTCCGTCAGCCGTTTCGGCAATGCCCGGCGCTGCTGCTGTCGATGGTGCCGTCTCTGTCCTGGCAATAACGGCCTGCACGGCAGGTGCGGTTGACCCGTCTGCAACCCCCGCTGGTGTCGGTTGCGCGAACTGCCAGGCAACCCCGGCGCCAAGAGCAGTGCCGACGCCAAACATGCAGGCCGCAATCAAGCCCATCCGCGATTTGCGCTCGGGCTGTGCCGCCGCTGTTTGCGACGGGGGCACCGTCGAAGCCGCCTCAATCAGCGGTTCTGAGGCTGGCACCAACGGGGGCAGAGGCGCGCGCTGCGCGCGAGGCGGATCGAGTGGGGCATGGGGCGACGAAGGTGGCAGTTTCGTCGGCGCTTCGGGCTTTGCCACAGGCGCGGTGCTGACTGGTTTCGCTTTTGCGGCTAGAGCGGCGCCACTTAATTTCGCCTTGGCAATGGGCGTCTTGCGCCTGGGCTTGGCGGCTCCGCGCTTAAGCTCCGACTCGTCGATTTGAGGTCCGGCGTCGTCCGGCAGTGACGGCAGGGACTCCCACGGCTTGGGGCGCGCCGTCAGGTCAGAGGGGCGCTTGTTGGCAAGCACCTTCTCGCGCCTGGCCCGCGCCTCGCGCAGTTGCTCTTCCCAATTTGCCGACAGCAGATGCTCTGGCAAAGTCGCTTCGGAAGAGCTCCCTTTTGTGGTTTCGTCGGACATTCCTTGCACGTCGACGGGTCAGTCGTCCCGCCGCCTAAGCCCCCCCTTTTAAATCATGTACTTCCAGAGCGTCTCGAATCGTCAACCCACAATTTACCACACTTATCACACACGACTACTGCACCCCGGGCACGCCCTAATAGGCCTTCGACACGAACGCGCCCGACAGCACGGTCATCACGATGATCCGCAGGTCCATCCAGATCGTCCAGTTCTGGATGTACTCGTTGTCATAGAACGTCCGTTCCCGCATCATTTCCATTGCCTCTTCGAACGTATCTGGCGTGCCGCGAAGACCGCGCAGCTGAGACAGGCCCGACACACCCGGACGCACCCGGCTGCGATAGACGAAATCGGGGATCAGTTGGGCAAATTCCTGCCCCTTGAAATGGAAATCCACCACAAGCGGGCGAGGGCCGATGATCGACATCTCACCGCGCAAGACGTTGATAAACTGCGGCAACTCATCGACGGAGGTCCGCCGCAAGAACTGGCCAATATTGGTAACCCGGTCGTCATTGGTCGTCGTCAAACGGTCGCCCTTCACGTCGCCCAGATCGTGCCTCATCGAGCGGAACTTCAGCATCGGGAACGGCACCTGATTGCGACCCACCCGCGGCTGCGTGAAGAAGATCGGCCCGCGATCCTCGCGCCAGATCAGCAAGGCGGCAACCATGCACGGCACCAGCATCGCCGCCAGTGCCAGCAACGAGATCACGATATCTACGCCGCGCTTCATCGCCTCGCGGATGCGGCTGTTCATGGGCGAGCGCAGGCGCATCACCTGCGACCGCCGCCCACCCGCCGGGGCGTACCACACCGGCAGATCGAACATCCCAAGCTCATTCACCAGCGACAGCGCCGCTTCGGCGGACCGTGCGGGCGCAACGATGTAAACCACGTCGATCACACCATCACGAATGCCCTCCGCGATGGTCTCGCTCGGACGCTCAGCCCCACCGTTGATGATCCGCACGGTCCGCGAGATGCTCTGCAATCCGATTGGCAGGCTAGGCGCGTCGCTGGCCTTCGCGCCATCGAACAGCACGATGCCAATCCGTGACCCGGTCGAGGTCAGACGCTTCGTGACGACGTACGTGACGGTCCCGTTGAACGTCACCGCCAAAGGCCCCAGCAGCGCCACGCAAAGGGGCAGCGGCCCCACGATACTTTGCGATACGAACAGCAACACGATCAGCGTGGGGAACCACGCAAGGATCGACGCCTCGACCACGCCGATCACCCGGTTTGGAGTATCAGCCAGCTTGTGGCTCGCAAGTTCATGAAACGAAAAGAGAAGCAGCAGGGTCGACAGCGCGTAGACAACCGTGACCGTGGTCACCGTGCCGAACGACGGCGGCCCCTCTGACCCGGTGCCAGCGATAACTGCCGACAGAAACGCCGCGAGTGCCATCGCCACCAGTATCCCGCCGATCAGGGCCGCCTTGGCGCCCAAACCCGGGTTGTCATGCGGATCAGCGTCCTCGGGCAGTTCGACAATCGACACGCTCGCCCGTGCATCGCCACCCGTGCGGCGTACAACGTCACCCGTCGGCCTCTGCTTGAGAAGCGCGTCAACCGTCAGGCCGGATGTCCCATCGGTTGGCATGTCAAATACCTCAGATTGCCGATCTGCGCCCGCAGGGGCGGTGACCTTTTTCATTGCAATACTCCGCACACTCTCAAACTACTCGTGCCTCGCGCGCATCAGCGCCGGGGGCTTGTCAAATGCCTTCTGCACAACGAACGCGGCCTGCCTGCCGAGTCCTTCAATCTGTCTCTGGAGAAACGTTATACTAACCAACGCTTTACCTAGCAACTCGTTTACCTTGATGCTGTCCATGGTTGCGCTGTGTTCCCGAATGAGTCTGCGGATTGTTTCGCAGTAGTGCCCACAGATTACGAAAAATTGGTAAAAATTTGAGCTTAATGGGTCCCTAACGCGGATACTCCCTCGAATCGCGTAGACAGTTTGTCGCTTGGCGATGCGATCTTCCGTCCGCCGGGCGTGCTGGTCTAAAGTGCAGGTGGGAGGGTTCAATGATCCAAGCCTGCCTTAATGGAAATCGCACAACGGCCGAGGCCCCAAAGGTTCCGCTGACGCCCGACGCCCTTGCGTCCGAGGCTCGTGCAGCCGTGCACGCCGGGGCCGCCTGCCTCCACATCCACCCCCGCGCGGATGAGGGGGCTGAGACACTTGCCTCTGACCACGTCGCGGCCGCACTCGACGCGGTCCGCGCCGCTGTTTCTGGCATCCCCGTTGGGATTGGCACCGGCGCCTGGATTGCGCCCGGCGGGGTCGCGCGCCACGCCGATATCCGGGACTGGACCGTCATGCCCGACTACGCGTCTCTGAATGTCCACGAAGACGACGCCGCCGATGTCGCCCGATTGCTCGCCGAAAAGGGCGTCGCCATCGAAGCCGGGGTGTGGGACCGCTCAGACGTCCCCAGATTTGCCTCCCGCATCGACCCCGCCGCCTGCTGTCGCATTCTCGTCGAAATACCTGACCTCCCCGCGTCCGAGGCGCTCGCGGAAGCTGACGCGACGCTCCAAGGCCTTGCGGACCTGGAAACCGGTCTGCCTATCCTTCTCCACGGGTCCGACCGAAGTGCATGGCCCGTGCTGCAACAGGCCCTGCGCCTCGGCCTCGACACCCGTATCGGCTTCGAGGACGCGGTTACCATGCCCGACGGGGCGCCCGCTCCGGACAACGCCGCACTCGTCCGCGCCGCGATGATGCTTGCATGAGGCGTGTCCCGGAGTAATGACGGGCAGCGTCAGCACGGGGGAGGATACATGACATCGGTCGATCTGAATGCGGACATGGGGGAAAGCTTCGGCCCTTGGGTGATGGGCGACGACGCGGCGCTTCTGCAGGTGGTGACGTCGGCCAACATCGCCTGCGGCTTCCACGCGGGCGATCCGGACGTGATGGCGGCGACCATGGCGAAGGCCGTCGCCAAAGGGGTCGGCATCGGCGCGCATCCGGGCTTCGACGACCTGAAAGGCTTTGGCCGCCACCGCCGCGACATACCGCATGCAACCCTCGGCAACATCGTCCGCTACCAGCTTGGCGCGGCTCAGGCGATGGCCAAAACCGCCGGAGGCACCGTCCGCCACCTCAAACTCCACGGCGCGCTGGCCAACATGTGCTCCGAGGATGAAGAGATGGCGCGCACGGCATATGCCGCCGCGCTGGAGGTTGACCCCGAACTCATCATCATGGTCCTCGCCCTTACCGCCCAGCACAGGGCTGTCGAGGCGCTGGGCTGCGCCCACGCGGCCGAGATCTTCGCCGACCGCGCCTATAACGACGACGCCACCCTCGTCGACCGCCGCCAGCCGGGCGCCATGGTCCACGATCCGGACGAGGCCGCCGACCGCATAGTGCAAATGGTGACCCAAGGCGCCATCCTCACTGCAAGTGGCGCGCACCTGCCCACCCAGATCGACACCATCTGCTGCCATGGCGACACGCCCGAGGCCATCGCCATCGCCACATCCGTCCGCCAAAGATTGGAAGCCGAAGGCATCACCGTCACCCGCTTCTAGGGGCGCCGCTCATCGAGCCCTTGCAGGCTCGCCTCGCTCCAACCCACCCCGACCCGCGTGTAGAAACCGTTACCGCACAGATCGCCCCGTTACCGGGTCCCCTGCCTTCGTGGCACCGACAAAATACCGACGTTATACCGACGCAAAACCGATCCCCGCATTTGCGTCGCCGGGCGCTGTTAATCTGGCTGCAAAAGCCTCGGTTCGTCTGTGGGGCTCGCCCTCCAGCGTCCTCCATTGCAGCGCGCGCTCAAAACTGGCAGCACCGTCCCATGAAAACCGCTCTCATCACCGGGATCACGGGCCAGGACGGCTCCTACCTGGCCGAGTTCCTGCTCGCCAAAGGCTACGACGTCCACGGCATCAAGCGCCGCGCCTCGTCGTTCAACACCCAGCGGATCGACCACATCTATGAGGATCCACACGAGCGGAACAAAAAGCTCCACCTCCACTACGGCGACCTTACCGATACGTCTAATCTCACCCGCATCCTGTCTGAAGTTCAGCCCGATGAGGTCTACAACCTCGGCGCCCAAAGCCACGTCGCTGTCAGCTTCGAGGCGCCCGAATATACGGCGGACGTCGACGGCATCGGCACCCTGCGCCTGCTGGAGGCGATCCGTTTCCTCGGCCTCGAAAAGAAGACCCGTTTCTACCAGGCCTCCACCTCCGAGCTTTACGGTCAGGTGGCCGAGACCCCCCAGCGCGAGACGACGCCCTTCCACCCCCGCTCCCCCTACGCGGTGGCGAAGCTCTATGCCTACTGGATCACGGTGAACTACCGTGAGGCGTACGGCCTCTACGCCTGCAACGGGATCCTCTTCAATCACGAGAGCCCCCGTCGCGGCGAAACCTTCGTCACTCGCAAGATCACACGGGGAATGGCGAACATCGCACAGGGGCTGGAGGAGTGCCTGCATATGGGCAACATCGACGCCCTTCGCGATTGGGGGCACGCGAAGGATTACGTGCGAATGCAATGGCTTATGCTGCAGCAGGAGCGGGCAGAGGACTACGTCATCGCCACCGGCACCCAGCATTCCGTCCGCGATTTCGTGCGCTGGACAGCTTCCGAGTTGGGCATCGAACTCCGCTTCGAGGGCAGCGGCGTGGACGAGGTCGCCATCGTTGAACGCATCACCTCCGACCGCGCGCCTGCCGTGAAGCCAGGGCAGACCGTCCTCAAGATCGACCCCCGCTACTTCCGCCCCGCCGAAGTCGAAACCCTCCTCGGCGACCCCGCGAAGGCCAAGGCCGACCTCGGGTGGGAGCCCGAGATCACCGCCCAACAGATGTGTGCCGAAATGGTGGAGGAAGACCTCAAGATCGCCCGCCGCCACGCCCTCTTGCGCGACCACGGTTTGGATATCCCGGTCAGCATCGAGGAACAGGGATGATCTTCGTCTCGGGCAATCGCGGCATGGTGGGCGGCGCGATCCTTCGCCGCCTCGAAGCCCAAGGCCGCGAGACGATCACCCGCACCCGGGCCGAGCTCGACCTGACGAACCAAGCCGCCGTCCACGCGTTTCTGGCAGAGGCAAAGCCCGAGGCCGTCATCATCGCCGCCGCCAAGGTCGGCGGCATCCACGCGAACAACACGTACCCGGCCGACTTCCTCTACGAGAACCTGATGATCGAGGCAAACCTCATCCACGGCGCCCATGCCGCCGGGATCGACCGCCTGCTGTTCCTCGGCTCGTCCTGCATCTACCCCCGCGCCGTCGCCCAGCCGATGGCCGAAGACGCCCTCCTGACCGGCACGCTAGAGCCCACGAACGAACCCTACGCCATCGCCAAGATCGCTGGCATCAAGCTCTGCGAAAGCTACGCCCGCCAACACGCCCGCGACTACCGTTCGGTCATGCCAACGAATCTTTACGGACCCGGTGATAACTTCCATCCTGAGAATTCCCACGTCCTCCCCGCGCTCCTCCGCCGTTTTCACGAGGCGGCCCGCAGGGGCGACGGGAGCGTCACGATCTGGGGCACCGGCGCGCCGAAGCGCGAATTTCTGCACGTGGACGACATGGCCGAGGCGAGCCTTTTCGTGATGGACCTCGACCGCGACACCTATGCGGCGAACACTCAACCGATGCTGAGCCATATCAACGTGGGCACGGGCGAAGATATCTCCATCGCCGCCCTCGCGCAGATGATCGCAGAGGTCACCGGTTTCCAGGGCGACATCGCCTTCGACACCTCCAAGCCCGACGGTACACCTCGCAAACTGATGGACGTCTCACGCCTTGCCGCCATGGGGTGGCAAGCGCGGACCGGATTGCGGGAGGGGATCGAAAGCACCTATCAGTGGTTCCTGAACACGCCCGATCTGCGCGAGGCCTGATGTCCGATATCCACCCCGTCATCCTCTGCGGCGGCTCCGGCACCCGCCTGTGGCCGGTGTCGCGCCAAAGCTATCCCAAGCAATTCGCACCCCTCATCGGAGATGAGACCCTATTCCAAGGCTCCGCCCTCCGCTTCGCCGCCGACGGCTTTGCCGCGCCCCTGATCGTCACAGGCGACCCCTTCCGCTTCATCGTGACCGAGCAACTCGCCGCTGTCCGCCGCCAACCCCAGGCCATCCTCATCGAGCCCGAGGGCCGCAACACAGCCCCCGCCGTCCTCGCCGCCGCGGTGCACCTCGGCGCAGCAGACCCCAACGCCCTGATGCTCATCGCTCCCTCGGATCACCTGATCACCGACGCCGCAGGCTTCCGCACCGCTGTCGAAGCCGCCCGCCTGGCGGCAGAGGGCGGTCAGATCGTCACCTTCGGCATTCGCCCGACACATCCCGAGACCGGCTACGGCTATCTTCGCCTTGGCGCCGACGCCGACCCCGCAGCAAGCGCGCCGCAACCCCTCGATAGCTTTGTGGAGAAGCCCGACATTGACCACGCCGAGGCCATGCTGGACGAAGGCGACTGCCTCTGGAACGCCGGGCTATTCCTCTTCTCGGCCCGCACCATTCTCGGCGCTGCCCGCGCCCACGCGCCGGAACTCCTCACGCAAGTCGACGCCGCCGTCTCGAGTGCCACGCAAGACCTCGCCTTCACCCGCATCGACCCCGAGGCCTGGGGGAAAATAGAAAGCATATCAATCGACTACGCCATCATGGAGCACGCCGACAACCTCGCGGTCATGCCCTACCAAGGCGCGTGGTCCGACCTCGGCGGGTGGGAGGCCGTGCGCCTCGAAGGCCCCGCGGACGCGCGCGGTAATGTCACCCATGGCAACGCGACGGCCATCGACTGCGACGGCTCTCTGCTCCGCTCCGAAGCCGAGGGGCTCGAACTCGTCGGCATCGGCCTGACCGATCTCATCGCCGTCGCCATGCCCGACGCCGTCCTTGTCGCGCCCCGAGACGACAGCCAGCGCGTCCGCGAAGCGGTCGACGTTCTCAGGGCCAAGGGCGCCGCGCAGGCCACCCAATCCGCCCGCGACCACCGTCCGTGGGGCTGGTTCGAGAGCCTCGCCATGGGCGACCGCTTTCAGGTCAAACGCATCGTCGTGAACCCCGGCGCGTCCCTGTCGCTGCAAAGCCATCACCACCGCGCTGAGCACTGGATCGTCGTCGCCGGAACCGCCCGCGTGACCATCAACGAGAACGTCCAACTCGTGGCCGAAAACCAATCCGTCTACATCCCGCTCGGCGCCGTTCACCGAATGGAAAACCCCGGTAAGGTACCCATGGTCCTGATCGAAGTGCAGACGGGGACTTATCTGGGTGAGGACGACATTATCCGCTACGAAGACGCCTACGCTCGCACCTGATGCGAGCGTCGGCCTGCACGCGCTGCTTATTGAGCGCGACCGCGACCGCCAAGCCCGCCGCCGCCGCCAAAAGCGCGGCCTCGACATATTAGCGTCCCTGCTGCTGCTCACCCTGCTGGCCCCGCTCATGGCGACCATCGCACTTCTGATCCGCATTTTCGACGGCGGACCAGTCCTCTACGGTTCCGAGCGGATGCGGACCCCGCAGGCTGGCTTCTACCTTTGGAAGTTCCGCACAATGGCGGGCGAGGGGGCGTTGCAACCCTCCGGCGGCGCCAATGCTGGCCGCATCACCCCCCTCGGCCGCGTCCTGCGCCGCACCCGCCTCGACGAGTTACCCCAACTCTGGAACATTCTGCGCGGCGATATGAGCCTCGTTGGTCCCCGACCGCCCCTGCGGGAGTATGTTAACCGTTTCCCGGCACTCTACGCCCGAGTTCTGAGCGTACCCCCAGGTTTAACCGGCCTCGCCACGCTGAAATTCCACCGCCACGAAGCGGCACTGCTGGCAGGCGCAAAAACCCGGGCCGCCGTGGATGGGATCTACGCGCGGCGCTGCGTGCCGCGAAAAGCGCGGCTCGATACGATCTATGCGCGGCACAGTTCTGTCCTGTTCGACCTGCAGATCATGTGGTGGACGTTGCTTGGTCTTGTGAACGGGTCAGTCCGCCACCGGTGACTGCGACTTTCCGGTTTTGGCCGCCCGCGTGATCGCCTCCAGCAAGCGCAGCGTCCTCAGGCCCTCTTGGCCGCTCACCACAGGCTTTGCCTGCCCCCGGATCACGGCGACAAAGTTGGCGAGTTGCTGCTCCAAGGGGTCTACCTCCTCCACATCTAACCGAGTGCCTTCAATCGGTTCCCACCAGCTCCGCTTGCCCGGATGCGCCCACAGAGTGAGGTCTGGCACAGATAGCGACGCCTCCGTCCCGCCGATCCGATACGCGCCCCCGGGGACATGCGGATAGGCCGGGTTTTCGCCTGCGGTGAACTCCCAACTCCACGGCGCTGCAACGGTGTCCGAGACAGAGATCGTCCCAAGCGCCCCATTGGCGAACTGAAGGATCAGGGCGGCAGTGTCTTCTACCTCAAACCCTCTGGTTTTGTTCGAGAATCTGGCCTGCACCTCCACCACTTCGCCGCATAGGTGGCGCATCAGATCGATGTCATGGATGAGGTTAATAAAGACCGGCCCGGCGCCCATCCGTGACCGCCACGCCACGTCGAAGTACTCTTCCGGCTTGTACAGCCAGAACTGTCCTTGCACGGCCACGACCCGCCCCAGTCGCCCCGCGTCGATCACTTCTCGCGCCATTCGAACCAGCGCGTTGTGCCGCCGGTGATGCCCGACCAGCAACGGCACCCCCTTCGCCTCGGCCACCCCGACAAGCCGGGCGGCATCGTCCGCTGCATCGGCAATCGGCTTTTCCACCAACACGGGCACGCCCGCCTCTACAGCAAGCATTGTGCCCGGGACATGCAGATGGTTCGGCGTCGCAATGATCACCCCGTCTGGCGCATCAAGCTTCAGGCATTCACTAAGGTCGGTTCGCCAAGGAACCCCATGTGCTCGTGCCAAGGCTCTGGCTTCCGGCGCCGGGTCAACGACCGCCGCAAGCTTCGCCGCCTTCGCCACCAGATCAACGTGACGCGCACCAATGAGACCCGCGCCGACGACGGCAATGGCGGTCAAGGCGTAACCACGATGTTCCCCACATGGGTCTTGTCGATAAAGGTCTGCTGAGCGGTGTGGAACTCTGCCAGTGGGAAGGTGGCAGCGAGTTGTGGGCGGATCTCGCCCCTCTCGATGTACCCCACGACGTCCTTGAAGATGTGCGGCGGGATCACGGTAGAGCCGGTGAATGTCAGGTCTTTGAGGTACAGCGTCCGCAGGTCCAACTCCACCATCGGCCCCGCAATCGCGCCAGAGCAGGTGTAGCGCCCGCCACGCTCCAAACAGTCGATCAGCGTCGGCCAATAGGCCCCGCCCACGATGTCTGCCACGACCGAGACCGTCGGCCGTCCTATCGCGCCCTGCAACGCATCGGCGAGGTTGTCTGGTGCCCGTGGCAGCAGGACGTCTGGTCCGTAGGCCTTGAGCGCCTCGTGCTTCGCCTCGGACGCCATGGCGATCACCGTTGCACCCCGGCGCTTGGCCAGTTGGATCAGGGCCGAGCCGACACCACCTGACGCCCCAGTGATCAGAACCGTGTCGCCTTCGCCCACGTTCGCTCGCGACAGCATCCCCTCCCCGGTGGTGGTCGAGCACGAGAACGTCGCCAGTTTCGCGTCCGTCATGTCGGTCGCAACCGCCGCGACGTTGCGTTGATCTACCGTCGTGTACTCCGCAAAGCCTCCGTCGCGCTCCGACCCGAAATAGCCCGTCGTGTCCCGGTTCAGCGGATCGTCCCAGTCGCGCATCCAGCAATCGACCATCACCCGTTTGCCCATCAGCGCCGGGTCCGCCCCTTCGCCAAGGCCAACGACTTCACCTACTGCGTCGGCACCCTGAATGCGCGGGAAGTTAATGGTTCTACCGCCCCAACTGCCGTCATCCTCATCATCTACCTGGTCATAGGCCCCGCCTGTCGTTCCCGTGGTCACAGACTTCGCATACCAGCCGGACCGCGTGTTCACGTCGGTGTTGTTCAGCCCACAAGCGCCGACCTTGATCAGGACCTCGCCCGCCGCGGGTACGGGCATGGGCATATCCTCACGATACTCCAGCTTTTCGAGGCCGCCATGGCCGATCAAAACAACGGCACGCATCGTGTCTGTCATGGGTGCTTCCCCTTTTCCTCTGGCTCACAAAGCCACCGGCTTTCCAGGTTGTCGAGGGTCAAAATCGGTAAGGGTCAGAACATCCTGGGGTTGCTTGGAGGGCGTAGCTTGACGATTTATGCACGTATAAATTGCATTTCAGGCAGCCACGAGTGCGCGGTTTTTGTCACGCCTGCCACGTTCAAACACCTGATAATACCCGCCATTCGCCACGATAGTGCCGCGATATGCGGTCAGCTAGAGAGGGTATGACGAGTCATGGACGTTTTTGATGAAGACCTCGACCCGATCCGGCTGGAGAGGCCTGCTTTCTCCAAAGCGCCTTTTTTCGCTTGCTGCGGTGTTCGCCGCAGCCGGGTTCGTCGCTGTCTACGTTGACGTGATTGAGCGGGTCGACCGGGCCCTTGCATTGCGCCAGGGTCCCCCACAACTCGTTGCCATACAGGAATTTTCTCCGGGCCTTCACGAGGGGCCGGTGCGCGAGGTCTTCGTCACGGCCGAAGCCGCATTCGATCGTGCCGTCATGGTGCGGCTACCCGATGACCGCGAGGCAGTACGTGCCCTTGTCATCCCGCTATATGCGGCCAGCGATGCGACTGAGATGCCAAAAAACGCTGTGATGGGCCTGCTTTATCACCCGATCACGCCCGACCTGCCCGAACCAACCGATCCTCGCGCGTTCGCCGATGCTGTTTATGGCGAGGGCGAGTACGGAACCCGGATCGATCTGAACGGGATTCTCGCCGACCGACGTTCGTTCGAGCCTCTTGCCAAGGCAGCGTTCAGCGAGATGGGAGTCATGGTCACTGATAGTGTGCTCGGCATTCGACCGTTCGCCGGACGCCGCACCGAGATGCTGGAGGCCCGACCCGAACCGCGCCTGATCCAGGCTCTCTTCATAATATCGCTAAGCCTGTTTGCAGCCTCAGCAGCGATTGCCTTCCAAGCACCGGTTTCCCGCCCGCTGGAAGACGTCGCCGATGAAGAAGACACCGGCGCCCCCGCCCAGCACCCCAGCTTCGCACCAATCCCGACGCAACAAGAGATCGCCATCGAGGAGCGCGCTCTGCAAGAGCCGGACATGCCGCATTGGTCCAAGAAGGCGCTGGGGCAGATTATGGCTTGGATCAGAACTCGACGGACACGCCGGGAAGACGAAGCTCTTTAAGCAAATCGCGCAGCTCCTGCCGGGCGGCCACGTTTGAGATATTCATCTGCCCCGTGACGCCAATGTCTTTGAGGTCAAGCAGCGTCAGACCTCGTGGAAACAGCTCGCGAAAGATCACGCGCTCGCTGAACCCATGCGTCACGCGAAAGCCGATGCGCCGACCCAGATCGTCCAGCGCCTCTCCCATCTTGCGTTTGTTGTGCATCGCTTGCGCGCCGAGGCGGTTGCGGACAACGACCCAGTCGATGGGTTCCAGTCCCGCCTGCGCCCGAAGTTGCCGCGCGTTCCACACCATCTCGGAATAGACAGACGGGCCGAGGATCTTGTTCGTCTCGGGGTCTGCACGGGCCAGCAGATCGAAGTCGATGAAGCTGTCGTTCAGCGGCGTCACCAGCGTATCCGCCAGCGAATGCGCTAGCTGGCTTAGCCGCGTATGCGAACCGGGACAGTCGATCAGGATGAAGTCGCAAGCGTCTTCCATGCCGACGACGGCCATCGACAGGCGGCGGTCCTGAATGTGCTCACCGGGTTTCAGCGTGCTGGCGTCAACCTCAGGCAAATCGCGGTAATCGGGGCAGGGCAGCGACAGCGAGTGGCGCTTGTTGAACGCCCGCCGGTTCTCGACATACCGGCCTAGGGAGCGTTGGCGCAGGTCAAGGTCCAGCGTGCCGACCTTATGCCCCATCCGCACAAGCGCCGTCGCCACGTGCATGGATGTGGTCGATTTGCCCGAACCGCCTTTTTCGTTCCCGACAACGATAATGTGCGCCAAAGCACTGCCCCTTTGCCCGGCTGCCAGATTTCACTGTACTATATGTTGTGGCACTTCGGTTGCAAAGTGGCGGATAGGGCACACACAGTGCACCAAAGTTTCAAATTGAATGCATCCCTGTCTAACCTGCGGGCGACACGCAGAAAGGACATTCGGCATGACCGAGAAGCACTATCACGTGGGGGAATTGAGTGACGCCCAACCGGCCCCGACGCAGTTTGAGCCCAAACCCTTCAAGAAAGGTCGCCCGCCCGAGCCACTGAGCTTTGAGGTCGTCATGACCGCCGAGGCGACCGAAAAACAGCGCAAGTCCGGGACGGTGCAGGTGAACATCCCCGGCTTCTCACCCGTGCGGTTCTTCTGTGACGAGGACATCCCCATCGGCGACGACACCGCCCCGCCACCGCTCGCCTACATGTGCGCGGGCATCGGATTTTGCCTCATGACGCACCTGACGGATATCTACACGGCGCGAAAAATCAGCATCAAATCGATGAAGCTGGAGCAGCGCGTGGGCTTCAACACGAACCTGTCGAACATGCGCCAACTCGGCCACACAACCGAGGGCAGGACCGAGCACATCGAGACCCACGTCCTCATTGAAAGCGACGAACCCGAAGAGCGAATCCGCGACCTGATGATCGAAGCCGAAGACGCTTGTATGGCCCACTTCGCCCTGCGAAATCCAATCCCTTGGCGCTCAAGATTACTTCATAACGGGAAGGAGTTAATGGACCATAGTGGTTAGGGACGGTGGGCAATCTGCCCACCGGTCATGCACTGTCGGTCCCCAACTCCAGCAGTCCCAAAAGGACGTCCGCGCCTTGGGTCAGAGTTGCCGCCACCTCGGCCTTCTCGATCGCGTTGAGGTCAGCCCAGGATCGATTGGCATGTTCCCCTTGAAGGATCACCCCGTCCACATGTCCGCTTTCGGCGTCGACGGTCAGGCTGATCTCGTCGGTCTCCATCTGAAAGACCGAGGCGCCGTTGGTCAGCTTTGCAATCGCCTCCCGCCGCTCGACGGCCAGTTCTGCGAGACGCTGCTCGCGTTCGGAGGCGTTGAGCTTGCGGGTCGCTTCCATTTTGGAGCGCCACCCGTACATCGCGGCCAGCACCGCCCCGCCTGCGCTGATCGGGAGTAAGGGAGGGAACAAGACAGCCGTGACAATGCCGACACCGACTCCGGTCCCGGCCCCGTATTTCAAGGCTGTTGCTGATGCCTGCAGCCGCATCTCAATTGGCTTGGTGACGTGATCCGACAAAGCGCCCGCGAGGCTGCGCTGCAGGTTATGCGCCAGCGTTGGGACGGCGCCCGCCCTGCTTGCGAGCGCCGCCGCGCCTTGCCCCATGTTTCTGGACGCAGAGACGACCCCGTCGAGCGTTCTTTCAAACACGGTCGGTGCCTTGAAAACCTCTGTCGTTGGCGGTGCGTATTCGGCAAGAACTGCCAGCTCGGCCATCGTTTCTCCCAAGGCGGCGCGTTCGATGCGTCGCCTTGCGTCTGCGGCGAGTTGGCTGGCGCGATGCAGGGATGCGTTGATCTGATGCTGATCCTCTGGGGTCACCGACGTCATGTCGTCGAGGCCATCCAGCATTGAGACAACTGCCAGTAGGCTGGGCACGTGGACAGTGTGGAACGCCCGGTTAAGGCGCCACGCGTCTGGGGTGTGGCTGAGCGAAGACGAAAGCGCGGACAGGTCTTCCTGAAGGGCACCGATAGCCCGCCGAAACGCAAAATCCCGTTTTGCCCGATCCGATATTGCCCAGATCAGGGTGTCGAGGTTTTGAAGTCTCTCGTCGTGCTTGGGGTCCACGATACTCTCCAACGCCGGAGCGGTAGTATCGTCTTTCCGTGCGGCCAAACTGTGGCCGCACGGTTAGGGTGCATGCTTAGAAGCCGAGGCCTTCATACTTCTTCTTGAACTTCGACACGCGGCCGCCGGTGTCCATCAGGCGGGTGCCGCCACCGGTCCAGGCGGGGTGCACGGACGGGTCAACGTCGAGCGACAGCGTGTCACCCTCGGCGCCCCAGGTCGTGCGCATCTGGACGATGTCGCCGTTCACGAGCTTCACGTCCACGACGTGGTAATCGGGATGAGTGTCTTTCTTCATGACGCCGCCTTTTTGGGCTTGTAGTGGGTGTCTTCCGCGATCCGGGCCGACTTGCCGCGACGCGAGCGGAGGTAGTACAGCTTCGCCCGACGGACGCGGCCACGGCGCACGACGGTGATGCTGTCGATGTTGGTGGAGTGCAGCGGGAATACGCGTTCCACGCCTTCACCAAATGAGATCTTGCGGACGGTGAACGACCCGGCGATCCCCTCGCCGCCCTTCCGGGCGATGCAGACGCCTTCATAGTTCTGCACACGGGTGCGGGTCCCTTCGGTCACCTTATAGCCGACGCGGATGGTGTCGCCGGCTTTAAAGTCGGGAATGTCCTTCCCGAGCTCAGAGACCTGTTCGGCCTCTAACTGTGCGATCAGGTCCATGGGCCTGAACTCCTCTACATGCTCGCGGTTCGTTCCGCGAAGGTGGTGCTGCCCTCAGAGCTCTTGGTCTCCATCCGGGTCCCTACCGTGGTGTTCACAGTAAGCCCGCCAGAGGTCAGGGCGGCGTTCCTTTGTCAGCCTTTCGGCCTCCGCCCGTCTCCAGTCGGCGATCTTCGCGTGATGGCCGGACAGGAGAATGTCCGGTATCGCGCGGCCTTCCCAGACGGCGGGCTTCGTATAGTGCGGGTGTTCAAGCAAAAAGGCCGAGAAGCTATCCTCCTCGACCGACTGCTGATTCCCAACGACGCGGGGTATAAGACGGACGGTCGCGTCGATCAAGGCTTGAGCGGCGATCTCCCCACCCGTGAGGACGTAATCGCCGACAGAGATTTCCTGCATGCCGTAGTGGTCGATCAGGCGCTGATCAACACCCTCAAACCGACCGCAGAGGAGTGTCATGCCATTGTTTTGGCTGAACTCTTCGGCCATGGCCTGCGTCAGGGGCCTGCCGCGCGGCGACAGATAGATCAGCGGCCAGTCGGCACCGCGATGGGCGAAGTCGATGGCACGGGACAGGATGTCGGCGCGCATAACCATGCCGGCCCCGCCGCCGGCGGGGGTGTCGTCGACACTGCGGTGCTTGCCCTCACCGAACTGGCGGAGGTCCACGATGCCGAGCTTCCACAGCCCGTCCTTCAGCGCCTTGCCGGTCAGCGAGAGCCCGAGCGTGCCGGGGAACGCCTCGGGGAAGAGCGTTAGCACGCGCGCCTCCCAGGCGCCTTCAACGGATCGGTCGCCCATCAGCTCGCGCGGCTGGGCGGTGGCGGAGATTGAGAGGCGTCCGTGCGATTTTGACATGCCGGGGCCTTAAAGCGAGACGGGGCAGAGGACAATCGTCCCGCAATCCCCGCGCAAACGTGCTATTTTGGCCGCAATCGTCAACGACCAGTAACCAACACAGGGTTCTGGACGCTGCCATGTACGATGAAACCCCCCTTTACGAGTTCCGCGGTCCGTGGGGCGTTCCGGTTCAGATTGGGCCGAGCATCGTCTTTCTGGCGCTGATCTTCGTGTCATTCAGTTCCGATCCGGTGGATCTGTATTACAACGTTATCTTCCTCGGCCTCGTGGTGATCTCGATCTATCTGCACGAGCTTGGGCATGCCTGGGGGTGCCTTGTGCAGGGCGTCGCGGTGCGGCGCGTGATGATCTATGGTGGGGGTGGGTTTTGCGAGCATGCGCGCCCGGCGAGCGCCCGGGAGGACGAGCTGATCGTCGCCATGGGGCCGCTTGTGAACCTCGCAGTGTGGGCCATTGCCGGACTTGCGACGCCGCTGATGGTCGACGGAGATCTGGCCTGGGCGGTGCAGACGCTGTCGTGGCTGAACCTGTATCTCGCGATCTTCAACATGATCCCGGTGATGCCACTAGACGGCGGACGGTTGTTTCATCTTTGCATGTTGCGGCTGTTTCCGGGGCCGATCGCGTTGCGGGTTGCGGGTGGCGTCGGGCTGCTGTGCGCGCTTGCGTGGATCCCGTTGATGCTGTTCTCGTTCTTCGCCTTCGGGATGGTCCTGCTGTTCATTCCGCCGTTGCTGATGCACTGGCGGATGCTGACGGGTCGCTTGGCCTAGTGCTGGGTGGCGGGGGGGGGAAATGCCCCCCCCAACACAGCCGAAACCCCCGAGCGCGGGCGGGGGGGGGGGGGGCATTTTGCCCCCCCC
>JBCCXY010000043.1:0-25599 GCA_039190895.1 Pseudomonadota bacterium
CAAACTCGGAGTCAGCCCCGCGCGGCATTTCGGGACCTGCGGCGGCGCCACAAAACACTTCTTCTCCATGTGGATCAGCCAGCGTCGCATCCTGTCGCGACGCATGTTCGACAACCCGTGCGAACAGTTTCAAAACCTCGACCTGGTCTACTACCAAAGCGGCAAGCTGGTCTTCTGCAGCACCCCCGACGACGCCCCGTCCTTGGCCTGCCTCGACGTCTCACACATCTACCGCGAGGCAATCGCGGGCCCGATAGACAAAATCGAGTACCCGCCAGACGGCAGCCCCCGCAGGGAGGGTCACGTGATCCTTCTACGGTCAGAAAACCCGGAACTCTGCGCCGCCCTGCACGCAGACCTCCGGTCAGGCCGAGACTTTTACGATGCCCTGACGCCCAACCAGCCGTCCGCTCCCGACTGGCCCCTCGGACCGATGCAAAGCCGAGGCCCGTTCGAACTCGACATCAACAACGACGGCCTCCCGGATGTCCTCGCGATCAACACATACGGCCCGGGCGACATCGGAGAGGAACTCATCCTGCTGGCAGACGGTCGCGATGCACGCGACATCGCGACGTTTCCCAAAGACACGAGCCGCCGACAAGTCGCCGCGTTCGCTGCCCTGATCCCTGCCGATCAAACCGTCTTCGCCGAAGGGCGATCCACGCCGCCCTACACGCTCCTGCGCCCATTTGTCTGGCAGGGGCGAACCTTCGTCCTCTACTCAACCGTCTTCGACATCCGCCCGCCGGAATGGGCCGTTTATCAAATCAGCCCCGACAACACTTTCGCCGCCATCTGCGTCCTCGACCGCGTCCCGATCCATTACTAACGACGACATCACACCCGCTATCCCTGCAGAGCCTTACGGATCGCCGCGGCCAACTCATTCGGCGGGCACGGCTTCTGCAGCATTGGCGCCGCGACGTCGCCGATGTCGTCCTCCGAATAGCCGGTATAGCCCGACATATACAGGATCGCCTGCCCGGGCCGCGCGTCCCGCACCGCCTTCGCAAGCTTGAACCCATCCACCCCGCCCGGCATCACGATGTCCGTGATCACAAGATCATACGGCGTCCCGTGCTCGATCATCTCCAGCGCATCCCGACCGGTCCGCGCCGTCTCGACGTCGTATCCCAGCGACCGGATCAGATCCCGCGTCATCCCCATCAGCGCCAGTTCGTCCTCCACCAGCAGGATCCGTTCCCCTTTGCCCGTCACGGGCGCGGCCTTGTCCTGCGGCGCCTCCCGCCCGCCAACGGCAGTGCCCCTCGGCAACAGCATCCGCACGGTCGTGCCCTGGCCGGGTTCCGAATACAGCCGCAATTCCCCGTCGGACTGCTGGATGAACCCGTACACAATGGACAGCCCCAGCCCCGACCCGGCGTTGTTGTCCTTCGTCGTAAAGAACGGATCGACCGCCCTTCGCTTGACCTCGTCCGTCATCCCGGGGCCGTTGTCCGTCACCGCAAACTCGACATAGCGATAGGCCGCATCCGCGTTCACTGATTGCGCCGCCCCATGCTCGTCAATCAGCCCCTGCGCGATGTAGCTGTTCGGATGCTCCCGCCGCAGCGTCACATCCGCCTCGATTTCATCGATCCCCCG
The DNA here is from genome assembly GCA_039190895.1 of Pseudomonadota bacterium. Lineage (GTDB taxonomy): Bacteria > Pseudomonadota > Alphaproteobacteria > Rhodobacterales > Rhodobacteraceae > Ovoidimarina. The sequence continues at coordinate 1,609 of JBCCXY010000043.1, forward strand.
CACCAGCACCGTGATCCGATCCCCCTCGCCCGACCGCAAAATCGCATCCCTCGCGTTCAAAAGCAGGTTCAACAGCGCATTCCCAAGCTGCGCCGTGTCGCAATACACCCACAGATCACGCTCGCTGACCACGAAATCGACCCGGATCGATGACTCGATCAACGGCACCGCGAGCTTGCGGAACTCATCCAGCACCGACGCCACCTGCTCGGAACTGGCAAGCCCGGGCTGCTGCCTGGCAAACGCCAGCAACCGCTTCGTCAGGTCCGACCCGCGATCCACCGACGCCCGCGCCGTCTGGATGTACTCCCTCCGCTGCGCCTCGTCGGTCGCCGCATCCGCTAGCTGCAGCGCATACTGCACCGTCGCGAGCAAGTTGTTGAAATCATGCGCAATCCCACCGGTGAGCTGCCCCAGCGCATCCAACCGACTGGTTCGCTCCACCTGCTGGCGGGTACGCTCCTGCTCTGACACGTCGTCGAGGATCACCACCGTGTGGACCGAGGCGACCTCCGCCTCGACCCGCGCCGTTGAAACCCGGACATACCGCGCCTCCCGCCCCTCGGTCCGCGCGAGCAAAAGGATCTCATGGCTCAAAACCTCACCGGCGAGCGCCCTCGGGATCGGGCTCTCAGCGCCGCCAAGGGGCTGCAAGCGGTCCGGGTCGATGAAACGAATGGCCTCGGGCCAGTCGCACGGGACGCCCTCGGTCAGCCCACCCAACATATGCCGCCCCGCCGAGTTGATTGAAACGATGCGACCCGCCTCGTCCAACCCGATGATCCCGCTTCGGGTCGTGTCGAGGATCAGCGACAGCAAGGAGCTTGTTTCCTCCGCTGCCTGCCGATCCCGCATCTGTTGAGTCAGGTCGTTGTGCGCACCCAAAAGCCGCGTCGCCCGGCCTTCGGCATTGCGAATGGCCAGCCCCCGGCACCGCACCCATGCAACCTGACCGTCGGCACACCGGTACCGCACGACCTGATCATAGGGATGCGCCGGATCCGCAATATGCAGCGCCACGTTCCGCTTCGCGATCTCCAGATCCTCGGGGAAGATCAGATCCTGCCACTCGGCGACCAGATGCTCTTTCTTTGCCGGATCGAACCCGAACAACCGCCAGAACTCGGGGCTCATGTATTCGTGCTCGGGGTTTTCCAGATCCCAGTACCAGACCCCGTCCAGCGACCCTTCTCGCAAGAACTGCCAAATCTCCGGGTCACTCTGGATCAGGGCGTCCAGTTCGGCTTCAAGATAGTGGGTCGTCATAGGCGCTGCGTCAGTGGGGTACTGTCACCACCTTTAGACACATTGCGTGTATTTCTCAAATGACAACTCGGCCAAGTTGTGCCCGCCAGCGGGTTCCAAAACAAGTTTCTCCTTGATCGCAACACCGCAACCTAATTCAGTCCCCCCCGCCCCCAATCGCAAATCCAAGCCGCCTCAATGCCCGACACACCTTCCGCAGCCGACATTCTCACCGCCGCCCGCAAAAGGGGCGCAACCATCGCCACTGCGGAAAGCTGTACCGGAGGGATGATCGCCGCCGCGCTCACTGACATCCCCGGATCGTCCGACGTCGTGGATCGCGGCTTCGTCACGTACTCCAACGCTGCCAAGGAACAGATGCTCGGTGTCGCGACCGCCACCCTCTCCGCCCACGGCGCCGTCTCTGAAGAGGTCGCCCGCGAGATGGCCACCGGCGCCCTCGCCCACTCCGACGCCACCCTCGCTGTCTCTGTTACCGGCATCGCAGGCCCCGGAGGGTCCGAGCACAAGCCAGAAGGCCGCGTCTGCTTCGGGCTTGCCCATACCGGCCACCCACCCAGATCCGAAACCGTGGACTTCGGCCCCCTCGGCCGCGCCAACGTCCGCGCCGCCGCCCGCGACCACGTCCTCCAACTCCTGGCGAACGCCCTGAAGTAACGCGCAGCACCCCTGTCTTCATCTGGCAGGAAAATACCTCCCCCGGAGGGCCGCTCCGCAACCAAAACCCCACCCTGCAGTGTCGCGCCAAGTCCCTCAACTGGAAGCGAAACACCCCCAAACGGCCCTGCCACACGCGCCCTACCGCGCCGCGTCAAGGATGCCCTGTATCGCGTCCACCACCCCATCCCCGGCAGCCGAGCCCATTTCCCGCCGCACCCGCAAAGTCTCCCGCACCTCTTCAATCCGCGCCCCGTCCCCGACAAGCCGCGCCCACACCTCCAGTTCATCGGGGCTGAGCCCTTCCAGTCCCGACAGGTCCACCTCCGCCCGCCGAAACCACCCGGGCAGCCGGTACAGGCGCAACTCCAGCCTGCCCTTGCCTGCGTCGAAGGTGGCTTGCGTCCAGGTGATGGTCCACAAAAGGAAGCCTGCAAAGGTGACCCACAGCACGAACATAAGCCATCCAAAGGCCCCAAGCGTGTTCACCATCGCGGGCGTGAAGATGAAGAATGCGAGGATCAGCAGCAGGACGAGCACGCGCGCCAACCGACTTGGCGCATCGCTTAGAACCAGCCGGGTCGGTGTCTGCTCCACTATGCGAATCATAAGGCCCTAAGCCCACCATTAAGCGCCATGACGATCCGGGCAGAGCCTCGCAGACCCGAGGAGTCCTTGTTCAGTGGCACCACTGCCCCGTCGTCGGTCCTCAACACCGCCTGATAGACGTCGCCGTCTTCGTCGTCCGTCGAAATGACCAGTTCTGCATAGGCCCCGTCGCCGACATCAAGACGCCGCGTGCTGCGCGAAAGCAGGCGCGCCGCCCGAATGACAAGCGACCGGTCCCGACGATCCAGCGTGTAGTGGCGCACTTCGCCAAGCCAATAGGCCAGCGCCGTCACGATCACGCCCGCAACCGTAAAGCACAGCGTCGTGACCCAATCCTCGGCATTCGCGGCAACCGTGAACATACCGAACATGAACAGGCATAGCACGCTGACCCCGATAACGGGCACCTCGCGCACCCGCAAAACATCCCGGTCCACTGAGACAAACACCATCGCGTGTTACCCGTGCCACTCAGGCACCGCTTGCCACCCAATTACGGCATTTCCATGCACGCGCGTCCCAGGGCTTCACCTGGCGGGAAAATACTCCCCCCGGAGGGTCGCTCTCAACCTACTCTCAAAATTTCATAATAAAAACAGACGCCTGCAGACGGTCCCCATGGGGACCCTACCCATGCAGCTCCTTCGCGCGGCGTTCAAACGCGCGCACGACCCGCTGCATCGCATCGTTGAAGACTACCCCGATGACCGAGTTCAGCAGTGCCGACTTGAACTCGAACTCAACGCTGAAATCCACCTCGCAGCCGCCCTCAACGTCCCTGAATTTCCAGACCGACAGCATCTTCCGGAACGGCCCGTCCACATACTCCGTCTCGATCCGCTGCTCCTCCGCCCACAGCTTCACCCGGCTCGTGAACCGCTCGCGGAACACCTTGAACGAGATGATCAGGTCCGCCAGCATCACCTCATGATCCGCCACCGGGTTCCGCGACTTGATCCGCGCCGCCGAGCACCACGGCAGGAACTCCGGATACTTCTTCACATCCGCCACCAGCTCATACATCTGCGCGGACGTGTACGGCAGGACACGGGTTTCGGAATGCGTCGTCATCGCGGGCCTTTGGTCTGTCTCCTCTGCCCCCGATTTCGTAGGCTACCCCGAGAAGTCAAGAGAGGCGCGGACACATGTCACAGCCCTATGTCATCGACGCCATGATCACCGCGAAGGCCATCTCCGCCCGGATCGAGGCCCTCGCACAGGACATCCGCACCACCTTCGAGGGCACCGACAAGCTGATCGTCGTGGGCCTCCTGCGCGGCTCCTTCGTGTTCATCGCCGACCTTGTGCGCGAGCTCGACATGCCGGTGGAGGTCGACTTCCTCGAAGTCTCTTCCTACGGCGACGCCATGGAAAGCTCCCGCGAGGTTCGCGTCCTGAAGGACCTGCGCGGCGAGATCGCCGGTCGCGATGTCCTGGTCGTCGAGGATATCGTCGACACCGGCCACACCCTGTCCCACGTGATCCGCTTCCTGAAGAACCGCGAGCCGCGTCGGCTGGAAACCATTGCCCTGCTCGACAAGCCATCCCGCCGCGAGGTGGAGGTGAAGGCCACGTGGACCGGCTTTGAAATCCCCGACGAGTTCGTCGTCGGCTACGGCATCGACTACGCCCAGCGCAACCGGAACCTGCCCTATATCGGCAAGGTCCGGTTCACATAGCTGTCCCTCTAGCGCCGCGTGCGAAGCACGCTCAGCCCGACCAGACCGGCAAGCAGAAGCGGCAGCCCTGCGGGCAGCGGAACCGGCGTCACACCTCCGCCACCGTTGCCGTTACCGACTTCGACGGAAGCGCTGAACGACCAAACGAAAGCCGGTGAACCGTTATTGCCCAGAAAAGTGGGTGTCCCGCTGAACTGGGTCATCGGCGAAGTCGGCGGACAAAAGGATGCGTTCAAAGCATTACAGTTGTTGGCATTCAACCGATATTGGCCGCCTGGCCCTTCGGCTGCCGCGCGCAATGCAAATACTTCGTCTTCGGCAACTTCGAGATCAGCGGCAGACACGTCCCAGGTTACCTGAGCATAGGTGCCTCCGTCCCCACCGACGATTTGGGGAGCCGCCAGAAGCTCACTTGTCGAAAACGACCGGCCGAAAAGGAAGTCAGTCTGAACGTTCGGAAACGGGGTCGTATGCTTGCCGAACAACGAAAGGATCAGATCTTCCCCCAAAGCGATCGCGTTGCTTTCGATGTCGACCCACAGGCTCAATGTCTCAAGGGTTCCAGCCGTTTGCGCTGCGAACACCACGGCGCCCGGCGCATTTGCCGTCACATTCAACGCCGAGTTGCCGGCAGCGCCTGGTGCGTTCTCGGCGGTTGTCAGTGTTGCGGCACCGGCAGCCATCGGAAGGGCGGCAACGACAGCCGCGGTAATGATTTTTGGTAGAAGCTTCATCTGGACTATCCCCCAGTTAATATATTCGAATCGTCATAAGATTCTTCTTAAGGGACCTCCGAAATCCCCTCATACTGCGTTTGCAGTACGCCAATCGCGGGCAGGCATGATAGGCTTCTGCCGAGAGCCGGAAGATGAATTCCAAGAAGATCGAAGACAGGTTGAGGGAGGTTGCGGATGATCCGCTGCGTTTCGATGACCTGTTGGAGGACTGGAACTCGGCGTTCACCAAGGGCGGCCGATCCCCCGTGACGCCCGAGATGGAGCGTGTGGCCGATGACACCCTGATCCAGATAGCAGCGCGCGAACAGGGCGAGCTTATCAGCGGACGCCTGCATCAACTCTTGCACGGTCTTCCTCATGCGGCGCTTGTCGTGGACGATGCTGGTGTGATCGATGGGATGAACGCGACCGCGATGCGGCGGACGGTGTTGGGGCCCGGCGATAGTATCGACGAGCTCGATTATGCGCTGGAGACAGCGGAGCCGATTTCACGGGTGTTACTGCGAACGCTCAAAGGGCGGAACTCTGACGGCGAAGTAGCCCTTATCCGCGCGATCCACACGCAGGCCGACCGGTCTGCCACGCTGGCGATTGTGCCGTCGCTCAAGTCCGGCGCATCCCCGCAGGCGCTCGTCTTCCTCATCGATCCGGAGTGGCGGTCCGAGGTTGAGGCTCTGGTTGCCCGGGCCTACCAATTGACTGAGGCCGAGATCGCGGTACTCATGGCGTTTCTGGATGGACACTCAACCGCCGAGATCGCCGAGTTGCGGGGGACGAGCGTTGTGACCGTCCGTACCCAGTTCCAGCGTCTGATGGAGAAGTCGGGCGCGCACACGCAGGCGGAGTTGATGCGAAACACGCTGGCGATCAGCCAGTTCTTTCAGGACATTGCCCCGATCACCGCGACCGCGCGGCACCCGCACCGAAAGTCCTTCGACATTATGCGCCCCGGTGGACGCAGCCTTGATGTCACGCTTGCAGGCGACATGAAGGGGCTTCCGGTGCTTCTGTTATCAACGCTGTCACGCCACACCTTCCCCGATTGGTATGAGCGTGAGCTGGCGAAAAACGGCATCCTCGCGATCCACCTGTGGCGCCAGGGACAAGGGGGAAGTGACCCGTTGCCTGCGGGTTCGGACCTAGTCCGTGGCATGGCGGATGATCTGCTTGCCCCGCTCGACCAACTCGGGATCGAGCGGTGCCCGATGATTTGCTTTGACGCGTCAATGGTAGACGGCCTGAGAATGGTCCCGGATAACGCGCATTCTAAGCTATTCAACGTTCCTTCCGCTGGGGTTTCGAAAAGCGGAGTGGCATCGTATCCCTTGGGCGAAAGCGATGTCGCTGGCGGCCAAGACATCTCCACAAATGCTGAGGCTCATTATCATTGCGGGCAACAAGGCCTGGCAGGCAATGGGCAGCCGTCGGTTCGCGCGCCTGCAACTGGGGTCTTCAAAGGCGGACGTCGCGACGATTGATCTTCCGGGCGTACCCAAAGCGTTGGAGGCGGGACTCTTGGGGTCCAACGCGCAGGGTCCCGATGAAAATGTGCGGACCCTGCGGGATGCTTTCGGGGATTGGAGTCGTGATTTTGCCGCGTGTCCGATCCCGGTGGAGATGATCCACGGCGATGACGACCCTTGTGTGCCCATCCAGTATGTCAGGCAGTTTGCGAATGACGTGACACCACGTGCGACGCTGACGGAGGTGCTGGGTGCAGGCTATCTTGCATGCTACCAGCACCCGCAGGTTCTGATTGCGAGGGTAAGGGCCGCGCATGCGTACAGTGACGTTTCTGTAACCTAGATCGCAGAAGGCGTAACCAAAGCGCCATACCTGTGCCCAATCACACACACGTGCCTTGATTTACCCATATTGCTTTTGCACCCATGACGCCGGGGTAATCTGTTGGGCCCGCTGCTGCTGTGGCCTGAACCTGGAGGGAAGATAATGGATCGCAGAACGTTCTGCCTGACCGGTGCCGCGGCCCTTGGGGCCGCTGGTCATGCAACAGCGCAAACCGCCACCGCCGGGACCGGCGCGGGCTATCAGTTGCCTGAGGAGTTCCACCCGCGCAAGGTGCGCATTCGGGGCGTAGGCCCAGGTGAGGTCCATGTTGTTCCGGCCGAGTTCGCGCTTTACTGGACGCTGCCCGATGGACAAGCCATCCGCTACGCCGTCGGTATAGGACGTCCGGGCCTCTACGAGTCCGGCACATTCTTCGTCGGTGCGAAGAAAGAGTGGCCAAGCTGGACCCCGACCCCGGCAATGATCGAACGTGAGCCGCACATCTACAAGAAGTGGGAAGATGGCATGCCCGGCGGCCCTGGCAACCCCTTGGGCGCCCGTGCGCTGTACCTGTTCGAACCCGGGCGCGGCGACACGTTCTTGCGCATCCACGGCACCTCCGATCCCAGCGGGATCGGACGCCAGGTTTCGAACGGGTGTGCGCGCCTGATCAACGACCACGCCATCCACCTGTACAACCAGGTGCCGATGAATACGCGCGTCGTGCTTCATCCCAAGGTCTGACCCCTTTGGAGAGCGCCGGGGGGAAAGCCCCCCGGACCCCCCGGAGTATTTCTGCCAAGATGGAAAACAGGGCCCTCGCGCATTAGGAGCGAGGCGAGCACGAAAAAGCTCGACGAGCGGCGCCTACTCCTGCAACTCCGCATCCCAGTACAAGAAGTCCAGCCACGTCTCGTGCAAATGGTTTGGCGGGAACTTTCGCCCCTGATTGCGAAGCTCTTCCGCGCCCGGACGGCGGGGTGTCTTGCGTAATGATAGGCCCACCTGCTTCAGGCTTTTGGAGCCTTTCTTCAGGTTGCACCGCGAGCACGCAGCGACAACGTTCTCCCAACTCGTGATCCCGCCTTTTGAGCGTGGCACCACGTGGTCGAACGTCAAATCCCCCTTCGCGCCACAGTATTGGCAGCGGAATTCATCCCTCAGAAAAAGATTGAAGCGCGTGAATGCCACGCGCTTCTGAGGTTTGATGTACTCCTTCAAAACCACGACAGAGGGTATTCGGATCTCGGTCGAGGGGCTGCGCACCACCTCGTCGTATTCGGCCAGGATCGTCACCCGGTCGAGCCACGCGGCCTTGATCGCCTCCTGCCAGGGCCACAGCGACAGCGGATAATAGGACAAGGGGCGATAGTCGGCGTTGAGCACCAACGCCGGATTGTGCCGCAAACTGTTCGGCTCCCTCACGAAACTCGTCCTGAAATCCCCGTGCATCGGTTCCCTCGTCTCTGCCTGCCCCGCCTCCGACCCAACCGTTGGGTTTTGGCAACACTCAGCTTGGCCTCACTATATGTGGCGGGCCGCGCCTGACAACCCCCATCATTTGAGGGTTGGACGCGTCCGCTCTAGCGCGATTTCACTACAAGTATGTGACGGGATCAGCCGTCAGACAGGCGGTCCTGCATGAAGGCCATCGCCACCTGAATGCCATCGGGCGCGATCCCGTGGCCGGTGCCCTTCATGACGTGGCCGTAGACAGTGAACCCTGCCTGCTCCAGGGCGGCGCCTGCCTGCTGCATGCCCTGAATGGGCACGACATCGTCCATGTCCCCGTGCACCAGCAGCACCGGCGGTTTCGCGGTGGCTTCTGCCGCCAGCGTCTCGGGCGATTTCATCCAGCCGCTGACGCCGATCAGGCCGCCAAGCGCCTCGGCCCGCCGCGGGGTCACGTGCAAGCCCAGCATGCAGCCCTGCGAGAAGCCGAAGAGGATCAGGCGGGTGGGCGGCAGATCGTACTCCGCGAGCAGATCGTCCAGCAGTGCTTGGATGTCATCCGCCGAGGCGGCGAACGCCGCATCCGCGTCCTCTTCGCTGGATCCGTCCATGCGGGGGATTGAGGCCCATTGAAAGCCCATGGGATTGTTGATGCAGGGATCGGGCGCATCCGGCGCCACGAAGGCCGTTCCGGGAAAGTGCGGCGCCAGCGCGTCGCCGATCCCCAGCAGGTCTTTCCCGTCCGCGCCATAGCCGTGGAGGAACACCATCAGCGACGTCGCCGTCCCCTCCGCCGCCGCCTTGCGGTGGAGCCGTAGCTCACGCGTCATCGAATGCCCTCCCGTTCCTTCGCCACCCGGTAGTAGGCCCACAAAAGCCGCGCCGCAACGCCGCGCCAGGGCGACCACGCCTCGGCCATCTCGCGCAGCGCTTTTTCGCTTGGTCGCTCGTCAAGGTCGAAGAGCAGGCGGGCGGCTTCCTGAAGGGCGAGGTCGCCCGGCGCGAAGACGTCTGCCCTGCCGAGAGAGAACATCGCATAGATCTCCGCCGTCCACCGCCCGATGCCGTGCACGGCAATGAGCGTCGAAATGACCTCGTCTGTCGAAGCGTTGCGCAAATCGGGATAGCGAATGCCCGAGCGGGCAAGCTCCCGGGCATAGCGGATCTTCTGGCGTGACAGGCCGCAGGCGCGCAGGTCGTCGTCGCTCGCCCACATGATCTTGCGCGGGCCGGTGAGCCCGGCGGACTTCATGCGCCCCCAGATCGCGCCCGCAGCGGCGACCGAGACCTGTTGGCTTACGATGGCATCCAGAAGCGCCGCGAAGCCATCCTTTCGGCGTCGCAGCGGTAGCGGGCCCGTGGCCTTCAGTGCCTCTGCAAGGCGGCTGTCAGCCTGCGCAAGAAAGGCCGCGCCCTCGGCCACGCAACTCGGGGTTTCAATGATCCGTCCGACGCTCATGGCGCCGGTCTACAGCCGACGTCGCACCCAGGCCAGCGCTTCCGCGATGGTCTGCACGCGCGGTGCTTCGGGCGGCGGCGGGCGGCGGATCATCCCCACTGTCAGCCCCAGATGTCGGGCGGCGTCCAGCACCGGCATCCCATGAACCCCGCCCGAGTTCCGGGCAATGACCCAAGACGCCCCGATACCGTGCAACCGCTCCACCTCGGCGTTAACCGAGGTCGCGCCGACGACCCAGTCGTAACGCCCGTGCTCAAAGGGAAACGCCGCCGTCGGGCGGCCAGGAAGGCGCACATAGACCTGGCGAGGGTTGAGGGACAAAAACGCCTCCATCCTCCTCTGCCCGGTCATCAGATAGACTATGGCGTCTTTATCAACATGATGCGCGGCATCCGCTTCTTCATTGAGAAAAACCCAGGTGTCACCGTCTCCGGGCGCCCACGTCGGGCGCATGAACTGGAGGTAGTCAACGCCAAGATCCTGGCACACCGCCGCAGTTCGATGGCTGATTTTGGAGGCAAAGGGATGCGTCGCGTCGAGAACGGCGCTGATCCGCTCTCGCAAGAGCCACTCCGCGAATGCCGCATCACTTCCCCAGCCGCCGATACGCATCGGCAGGTTCATCGGGTGCGGAAGGGGCGACGACGGACGGGCTATCGATGCGACGGCCCAGACCCGGGCGTCACGGGACAGCACACTGCCGATCTGGCGAGCCTCAGGGGTCCCTGCCAGAAGCAAGAGTCGCATGATTCCTCCCCAAAGTTGCCGCCTGCGGCTGAAGACGGCATGCCCGAATATTCGTATGCCATCGTATAATCCGGGATTGGATTGGCAACGCTTGCAGCCTCCGTTACGGCTGCGACATGGGCGCCCACTCTGACACCCGCGCGAAACGCAATGTTGCCGTTCTGGTCGCCGCTCAGGCGATCCTTGGAAGCCAGATCACGATGATCTTCGTGATCGGAGCGCTCGTGGGTCAGCAACTGGCGCCAAACCCGTGCCTCGTGACACTGCCGATCACCATGATCGTCTTCGGATCTATGACCACAGCGCCGTGGATGTCAGGCGTCATGCAGCGCTTCGGGCGTCGTGCCGGATTCCTGGCCGGGGCGATTGGCGGGCTTTGCGGATCGGCCCTCGCGGTCTGGGCGATTTTCGTGGACAGCTTCCTGCTTCTGCTGATCGGAAGCTGGATGACCGGGATGTACATGTCCGCGCAGGGCTTCTTCCGGTTCGCCGCGACCGACACGGCGTCGACTGACTTTCGCCCCAAGGCGATCAGCTATGTGCTGGCCGGGGGCCTGATCTCGGCCATCATCGGCCCGCAGCTTGTCTCGATCCTGACCAGCGGCAATCCGATTGCCACTGCCGACAGGTATCTGCCGGTCTACTACGTGGCGATGGCGATCAACGTCGTGGGGATGGCGCTGTTCTATTTCCTCGACATCCCCCGCCCGTCAAAGCCGGAACCTGGGACACTCGCAGGACGCACCCGCATGCAATTGCTTACAAGCCCGGGGATCGCCGTCGCCGTGATCTGCGGGGCGGTGTCTTATGCCCTGATGAACCTCGTGATGACCTCGACACCCCTTGCCGTCGTTGGCTGCGGGTTTGCGGTGGCGGACGCCGCGAACGTTGTGTCGGCCCACGTCCTCGCGATGTTTGCACCATCGTTCTTCACCGGACACCTAATCGCACGCTTTGGGGCAAAGACCATTGTCGCCATTGGCCTCGCCATCCTCGGCATGGCCGGATTGGTCGGGCTTTCGGGCATCACCCTGCCCCACTTCTTCGGCGCGCTGGTGCTGCTTGGCCTCGGCTGGAACTTTGGCTTCGTCGGCGCGACGGCCCTTCTGGCAGATGAGCACTCATCCGAGGAACGCGGTCGCGTTCAGGGCATGAATGACGCCATTGTCTTTGGTTGCGTCACCTTGGCGTCCCTGTCCTCTGGCGGGCTGATGAGCTGCATCGGCGGTGATGCGCAAGAGGGCTGGACGGCGGTCAATATCGCGATGCTTCCGCTTCTGGGGTTGGCAGCGTTGGCATTGGTCTGGCTCTCGCGTCTGCCATCGGCGCGGACCACCTGAGGATTTGCGCCGCCTTGCAGGCGTCGCCCAACTGGGGGGGCTAGGCCCCCCAGACCCCCCAGAGTATTTCGCCCAAGATGAAGGAGCTGGTCAGGGCTGCGGGGTTCGGACGAGGCGTGTGGTGTCGTAGCCGTTAAAGTCCAGCACCTCTAGCGCGGCCCTCCAACGGTCGTCGGGGATGACCGGGTCGCGGTTCAGCACCCACCCGGCCCGCCCCGAGGGGACGCCTACCACAGCGGTGCGATAGTCCTCGTCCACCCACAGCACCCAGTACGGTGCCGAGATAAAGGGGACCGAGTTGAACTTCACATCCAACCGGCCCGGGCCCGTGATCCTGGCGCTCCCCTCCACGCTGCGCTCAGTGGAGCCGTCGCGGCAGGTGTTCACCACACTCAGCGCACCGTCCGGGCGTAGCCCATACGTGGCCGTAACGCCCTCGCATCCTTCCTGAAATGACACGGGAAACCGCGCGACCTCGTACCACGTGCCCTGATACCGCACCGGATCAAACGCTGCAGCGGATGAGATCGGCGCCGAAGCATCGCGGTAAACCGGAGCCGCGCCGCATCCGGCGAGCCCAAGGGCGATGGCCAAAATCACTCCACGCATAGCGTTGTTACCAATCCGTTTGATCCAATTACCTCGTTGCAGCCGAACATCGGATCGGCCGGTGCACAGGTGCGCGAGCGCGCCAGGCACTGCGTCGAACAATCGGACCGCGTGCTGCAGGATTGCCCGCCATCCGGCGTCAGGCGCAGGCAGAAGCGCCCCGACCCCCGCTGCAGCCACTGGCCCCCGTCATCCAGGCATTGCGCCTCGGCGCGGTCGATGTTGGCGGGGTCAATCGTGGATCCGCTGTCCTCCTCGTCACACCCGACGAGGGTCAGAAGCAACAGTCCTGCGATGGCGTATCTCAGCATTGGCCCCCCTCAATACGGGTTCGACTGCGCCCGGTTTACCGCATCAATGGCCTGCAATACCTCATCCGACAAGGCGAGATCGGCGCTGCCGAGTGCAACCTCCAACTGCTTAGGCGTCGTTGCGCCGAAGATTGGCACGCAATGGAAGGGCCGGGTCATCGTCCAGGCAAAGGCCATCTGCGATGGGTCCAGCCCGTGCTCATTCGCGATTTTCAAGTAGGCGTCGACCGCCGGAAACACTCGCTCTGTCACCCGACCGCCAAGATCTTTCGTCACCGACATCCGCGATCCGGGAGGGATCGCCCCGCCCTGATACTTGCCCGACAAAAGCCCGCAGGCGAGGGGCGAGAAGGCAAGGCACGTCACCCCTTCATTCGTCGAAACTTCCGCCAGATCGGTGTCATAGATCCGGCACAGCATCGAATACTCGTTCTGCATGGTCGCGACCCTCGGGCCGCCCGTCGCCTCGGCGGCGCGCAGCCATTGCATCGTGCCCCAGGCGCTTTCATTCGACAGACCCCAGGCCCGGATCTTGCCCGCCGCCACATGGCCCTTCAGCGCCTCGGTCAGCGCGTGAATATTGTCGACCTCGGCTGCCGCATCCTGCTGGGACGGATCGTAAGACCACATCTGCCGGAAATGGTAGGAGCCACGGTTCGGCCAATGCAACTGATAAAGATCGATGTAGTCCGTCTTCAGACGGCGAAGCGACCCCTCAAGCGCCTCCGCCAACGTCTGGGGCGTTACAGGCTGGCCCGGTCGTACGAAACGCTCGTTGTAACCGGACACCTTGGTTGCGATCACAAGCTCGTCCCGGCGCCCCGTCTTTTCGATCCAGTTCCCGATAATCCGCTCGGTATTGCCGACCGTCTCAGGCTCAATCGGCGCGACGGGATACATCTCGGCGGTGTCGAGGAAGTCCACGCCCCGCTCCACCGCGCGGTCGATCTGGGCGTGGCCCTCGGCCTCGGTGTTCTGTCGGCCCCAGGTCATCGTGCCAAGGCAAATGGCGCTGACCTCGATGCCAGTGCGGCCAAGGGTGGTCCGTCTCATGTCGGGGAAGTCTCCAGGGTGGTCTTTTGCGGTCAGCCTAGACCATCACTGCGCGGCGATGGAAGGGCGGATGGTCGCCAATCTGAGACAATGATGCTGTCCTAGTGCGAAAAGCCCGGTCTGGGCCGCAAGAGGCCACAAATTTACCTTAAAGATTCGTTTTCCGGATGCGGGGGTTAACTCCAGAGACTTGATAGAGGACCCATGAGATTACCTTCGCTCCGCACTTTCTCTACCACTGCTTGTCTTGTAACCGTAATGGCCTTTTCGCCTTTGATAGGCAATGCCGCTGGCCCGAGCAGTGACGGCTACTTCGTATCCAGTGAGGGCAACAAGGCACGCGTGAACCTTTCGTCACGGCTGCACCTTCTGACCGAGGATGTCGCGGCAACGTCTTGCCGAATTAACGCAGACATTGCGTTAGAGGATGATGCCCGGCACCTGGCCACCCTGATCGAAGCCTTCGAGGCGGCCCTATCGGGGCTGGAACACGGGGACAATCGCCTGGGCATTCCAACTCCGGAAGCGCGGGCGGGTCTGATTGCCCGCATCAGCGAGGTCCGTGAGACGCTGCAACCGATCAAGGCCTCTGCTGAGCGGTTGCTGGATGGGACAGCGGTCGAGGCCGATAAGGCCGTGCTGTCGAAGAACCACCGCGATCTCATGTCAAAGGTCGAGATACTGGCCGCCGATGTGCTGGGTGCGTATTCGAACCCCGTTGCGCTTCTGCAATCGGACGCCGTGACACTCAACTTCCTCGGTCGCCAGCGGGCGCTCGCAACAGAGCTCGCCCGGACGGCGTGTGGCGTTTACAGCAATAACTCCGACATCGGTTCGCAAGATGAGCTGCGTGAAGCGATGCAGATATACGAGCTCACCTACACAGCGCTCGCAAACGGAATGGCGGATGCGGGTATTTCTCCGCCGCCCAGCGCTGCGGTTCAAGGTGCCCTGGAGGACAGCATCGCCTTCTGGGACTCCAAGAAGGCAAATCTGACGACGGACGCAATGACGGCTGACATCGTTCAAAAAATGGCAGAGTACGCGGCGGATTCTGTCCGCGAGACGAACAACACGATCACGCTCTACATGGTGGCAAGCCCGGGCCAATCCGACGTCTTCGACGCCGCGCTTGAAAGCTATACGCAGGACCAGTTGCTCGCCTGGCTGGAGTCGCCCCTTCTGCTGGAAAGCCTGCTTGTTCAGAACGACGCTCACGCCGACCTCACAGAGGTCGAGGTTGTCGCGTTGGACGACAAGTGGCGGGCCGAGGCCAAGGGAGAGGATGGGGAGCTGATCGCAGGCACTCTCGCCAATCCTCTGTCGACCTGGCTGGTCGATCAGGCCAACCAGACCGGGGGCATCGTGACCGAGGTCTTCGTGATGGACAACAAGGGTCTCAACGTCGGTCAGAACGCGCAGACGTCGGATTTCTGGCAGGGCGATGAAGCCAAGTGGATCGAGACCTTCGGGCGTGATTCCGATGACTTGCACATCTCGGAGCTGGAATACGACGAAAGCACCCGCAGCTATCAGACGCAGGCCTCCAAGATCATTCGCGACCCGTCCACGGGTGAGGCGATCGGCGCCGTGACCTTCGGTGTCAACGTGATGAACCTGATGTAATCTCCTCGGCGGCGATGGACCTCAAAACAGAGGTCCATCGCCTTTTCATGAAGACCGGAAGAATTTTACTCAATTTCCGCCTTGAGAACAAAAGCGGAACATTTTATCGGTAGGACATGTCTGCAATGTCCGTTCCTCACCTGTTAACTCGTACGTCCCACCGCACCCGGGGACATGATGGTATCGCGTTTCTGGGGGAGCTATCGCTTGCCAAGGCAAGGGTGCACGAATTCTGCGGCACGGCGCGGCGCACTCTGGCGCTGTCGGTGGCGCGCGCGATGCAGGGGCAGATCTTCTGGATCCGCCCCGGCTGGGCGGTGGAGCATCTGAATGGCGCGGCCCTGCCACCCTGGATCGATCCGGGTCGGGTGATCACGCTCTCGCCCCGCCGCCCGGAAGACTTGTTATGGACCATGGAAGAGGCGCTGCGCGCGGGGGTCGTCCCCCTCGTCGTGGGCGATATTTCGGGGCCGCCGGGGTTGACGGCTGTGCGCCGTCTGCACCTCGCGGCAGAGACCGGCGCAGCGGAGGGGGACGTTGCGCCGGTCGGTATTCTTCTCACCGCAACCGGTGAAGGTGCACCGGGCGTCGAAACACGCTGGCGCCTGACGCCCAACCACGGTGCGAACGGACACTCTGCCTGGCGTCTCGACCGCCTCCGCGCCCGGACCCTGCCCCCCGCCACTTGGCAGGTCGCCAAGACTGGCAACGGCACGCTCACCCTCAGCAAAGCTACCGCTGCTGAAAGCGTCGTCTCATAACAGAAAAGACGAGGATTTGCGCCGCCTGTGTCAGGCGTAACGCAACCGGAGGACTGGAACATTAGGCTCGGACCAATGGCGCCACCAATGGCAACCCCAGAGTACTTTCCGGTGCTGAGAAACAAGCGAGGCGAGCCTGTAAGGGCTCGATGAGCGTCACCCGCAAGGTCGCAACAACGCGCCTCAGCTCGCCAGCCCAGCGGCCTCCCCCGCGAGGGCTGTAATCGCGTCCCACTCCCCGGCCGCAACCAAATCCTTCGGCGCAACCCACGATCCGCCCACGCAGGCCACATTCGACAGACTCAGATAATCCGGTGCCTTCTTCAGATCGATCCCGCCCGTCGGGCAAAACGTCACCTGAGGCAACGGCGCCCCGATCGCCTTCAACGCCGATGCGCCCCCCGCCGCCTCTGCGGGAAAGAACTTCTGAACCCGGTACCCGCGCTCCAGCAACGACATCGCCTCTGTTGCCGTCGCTGCACCGGCCAAGACCGGCAGATCCTCCGCCTCACACGCCTCCAGCAACGATGGCGTCGCCCCGGGCGACACACCAAACAAAGCGCCCGCCTCCCGAGCGGCACGCACATCCGCCGCCGTCAACAATGTGCCCGCACCAACAACGCCACCGTCCACGCTCGCCATCTCGCGGATCACGTCCAGCGCCGCGGGCGTCCGCAAGGTGACTTCAAGAACCGGCAAGCCGCCGTCAACCAAGGCCTGCGCCAACGGCACAGCCTGCGCCGCATCGTCGACCACAAGAACCGGGATCACCGGCGCCATCCGGCAAAGCTCCAAGGTTTTCATACTTGCGTCGTCCGGTGTCATAGCGCCCCCGTCAGTCCGTTTCCGGCGTCGTGGCACGCTAGCGCTAACAAGGCCAGAGCAAATCCATGCAGCGGGCGCATAGCGGGCCTTCCGCGTTGTCGGTGGTACCAGGACAGCGGCACTCCTACGTAACAGTCACACCGGGGGCAACAACGTCCTGTGAGGAAAGAGAAATGAAAGACCATAACGAATTCAAAGTGATCGACGTCGCAGCTGTTGAACTGGAAGCACGCCGGATGCGCGCACAGGCCCTGACCGAGGGCTTCATCAGCTTCCGCCGCATGCTGACCGGTAAGCGCGGCTAAGCGACCCGGATTTCCCACAACGGACGAATCGGGATAGGTCGACGCGCCATGTCGTCAGCCCTTCCCCGCATCCGCCTTCGACCGAAGTCCGACCCCAAGCCGATACGCCATGGCGCGCCGTGGGTCTATGCCAACCAATTGGTGCTCGACCGACGCAGCAAAGCCATCCCATCGGGGTCGTTCGCGGTCCTCGAAGACGCCGACAGAACACCCCTCCGGCTCGTCGCAGTCAACGCCGCCTCCAAAATCGCCGCGCGCGTCATGGACGGCCCCGAGGCGACCATCGACGCGACGTGGATAGAAGCGCGCATCACCCGCGCGCTCAATCATCGAAGCGCCCTGTTCGACACACCCTTCTACCGCCTGATCCACGCCGAGGCCGACGGTCTCCCCGGCGTCATCGTCGACCGGTTCGGACATGCCGCCGTCATCCAGCCTAACGCGGCCTGGGCCGACGTCCACCTGCCCATGCTAGTGCAGACGTTGCAAAAGGCGGGCATGACGACGCTCTACAAGAACGCGTCGGGTCGCGCACGGTCGTTGGAGGGACTCGATGACGCCTCAGCCTTTGTCAGCGGAACGCTCGACGCACCGGTGCAGGTCCAGATGAACGACGCCACCTACCTCGCCGACATCACAGGCGGGCAGAAGACCGGCCTCTTTTACGACCAGCGCCCCAACCATTCGTTCGCCGCGCAACTGGCAAAGGGCGGATCGGTGCTGGACGTGTTCAGCCATGTGGGCGGCTTCTCTCTGGCCGCGCTGGCAAAAGGCGCAACGCGAGCGCTCGCCATTGATGCGTCGCAGGCGGCCCTCGACTTGGCTCAACACGGCGCCGACTTTACGGGGTTCGGAGACCGCTTCACCACCCAACGCGCGGATGCCTTTGATGCACTCACGGCACTCGGCGAGGACCAACAGACCTTCGACACCGTCATCTGCGACCCACCCGCCTTTGCCCCGGCAAAACCCGCGCTCGACGCAGGCCTCCGCGCCTATGAGCGTTTGGCGAGGCTCGCCGCGCCACTCGTCGCACCCGGGGGCTACCTAGTCCTGTGTTCCTGCTCGCACGCCGCAGACCTCTCCCGGTTCCGTCAGGCCAGCATTCGCGGCATCGGGCGCGCCGGACGCCCCGCGCAGATCGTGTACACCGGCGGCGCCGGGCCCGACCACCCGCAGCACCCCCACCTTGCCGAAAGCAGCTATCTCAAAGCGCTCGCCTTCCGGATGCTCACGTGACGCGCGTTCTGATCGATGCCTGCGTGCTTTACCCGACGGTCATGCGTGAGGTGGTGCTCGGCGTCGCAAGCGAAGGGGTGTTCACCCCGCTGTGGTCCGACCGCATCCTCGAAGAATGGGCGCGCGCCGCCGCCCGGATCGGAGAAGAAGCGACGGCGCGGGCAGAAATCGCTCTACTCCGCGCCGCCTGGCCAACAGCCAGCGTCGCTGTGTCCGAGGCGACGGACACGCGCCTGACACTGCCCGATCCGTGCGATACCCACGTCCTCGCCGCCGCGATAGACGGCGAGGCCGACGAGCTCATGACTCTGAACCTAAAGGACTTCCCGACCCGTACCCTGTCCGCCGAAGGCATCATTCGCCGCGACCCGGACGGCGTCCTGATGGAGGCACTCAGCCAACACCCCGACACGGTCAAACGCGTCGTTCAGCGCGTCCACGCCAAAGCCCAAGACCTCGCGAAAGAGGACATCCCACTTCGTGCACTGCTCAAGCGCGCCCGCCTGCCCCGCCTCGGAAAGGCCCTTCAATAGTCGCTATAGCGGCCCCGACGGAAGCTGTTGCGCGCCACCGCTCGCGGGCGCGACCAATAACCATGGCCAGCACAATCGCACCGTAAAGCGTCGTGAGGTACATCGGATAGGCCAGCAGCACCCAATCCAGCTCACCCACGCTGAACAGCGCAAGGGCGGAGGCGATCAGGAACAACACCCACGTCGAAAACGTCTCGGTCCGCGGCTCGAAATACGCCTTCAGCACGGTGACCGAGCCGCCCAGCAGGCTGATTGAGATCGTGACCGCCAACGCATAGGCCGCACTGCTTGTGAAGTACCACAGCATCAGGCCAAGAGCGGCCGCAATCAATATCCACCGGTCCGACCGCCGCATGAACCCGCCGACGCCCCGTTTGACCGACAGGAGGCAGACCAGGATCGTCCCCGACACCTGCACAGCCACGAACCAAAGCGAGGTCGTCGCGCCCTCGTAGACCTGTGAGAAAAATGCGATCGTGCTCAGCACCGACCAGATCAGCCAACTCGCCCGCTCGGGCTGCGTTTGCCGCCGGAGTGTATCCAGAATGTAGGGAAGGAACGCCACCGCACTCAAAGCGCCCGAGACCATAACGGCCCAGGCCACAACCGAAAATTGCATAAACAACTGTCCTCAAACAATAATATGACGCTGCGTAACCCTGAATGCGCAGCAAAGCTATAAATTTCGCGACCCGCGCCAGAGAAAACCTAGCACTGCGTAAAGGGCTCAGCCTTTTGTCGGTCGAGTGTCCGGTAATGAGATTTGCGCGACCTGTTCCGCGATGGGATCAGTCGACAACGGATGCGTGTCGGACGAGTACTGCTTCGGATCGCCAATCGGGACCCACGCACCGCTGCGATAGACCTCAACCGCCGAGAAACGCGCCTTGTAGCCCATCTTTGGGCTTCCCGGCACCCAATAGCCGAGGTAGACATAGGGCAGCCCGGCCTCGCGCGCGATGCGGATATGGTCGAGGATCACGTAGGTCCCCAGACTGTCACGCTCCAACTCCGGGTCGTAGAACGAATAGACCATGCTTAGGCCGTCATCGAGCACGTCCGTCAGGCACACCGCCGCCAGGCTCTTGTCATCGCCTTCACCGCGCGTGTACTCAATCACCCGGCTGCGGATTGGCGTCTCTTCGATCATCGCAGCGAACTCGAAGATATCCATGTCCGCCATGCCGCCATCGGCGTGCCGCCTGTCGAGGTACGTCCGGAACAGCGCGTACTGATCCTCCGTCGCCCAGGGCGACATCGCCTCGCGCCGGATGTCCGTATTACGCCGGATCGTCCGCTTCTGGCTTTTCGACGGTGTGAAATCCGCGACTTTGATCCGCGCCGACAGGCAGGCCGAACACTCGGCGCAGGACGGTCGGTAAAGTACGTTCTGCGACCGGCGGAAGCCCTGCTTGGACAGCGCGTCATTTAGCTTTTCCGCGTACTCGCCTTGAAGCGAGGTAAACAGCTTCCGCTCCATCCGGCCCTCAAGATACGGGCAAGGTTGCGGAGCCGTCACATAGAACTGTGGCGCAATGGGAAGCGTATGGCGCATGGGGGCAGCCTGAATACCTGACCGGGGCTTAGCAACCCCCTTTTTTTGCGGTACCCCCTGAAGACCAGGGGCCCAATCAGCGGTTCACCGCCACCGTGCCGAGGATGTGGTCGGTAAGCCCCTGTCCGCGCTCTGTAATCAACATCAACGCGACCGAGATCAGCTGCAGTGGAAATATCGCCATCGACAGCGTGTAGCCTGCGGTGTGCATAAACGCCGCGCTTGCATCAAACGGTTCGCCAAAACGGTCGCGGAGTGCGATGTTGAACAACCGCATGCCGGGCGTGGCCGATCCGTTGGAAATCGTAACCCAACGGTAAAGAAATCCGATCAGCAGGAACAAAAGCGGCAGAAAGAACAGTCCGATGAACGCCGTAAACAGCACGCCAACGGCTGTAAGCAACGCCACCACCACGGAATCTACGCACCACGCGAGGCCCCGCTTCATCGCGACGCCGCTGTAGTATTCAGGGTGCGTTTCGGGGTCTGGCAGGCCGGGGTACATGTCGCTGGTCGTCATTTCTCTCTCGCGGTTACAGAGTTCTTAACAAATGTCCGGCGGCCCTGGGAGGGGGTGGGCCGCCGGTTGGGCGCTTACGCCTCAGCCGAATCGCCGTCCGAGGCTTTGCGAGAGCGTTCGTCCATGAACTGGTCGAACTCTGCTTTGTCCTTCGCCTCGCGCAGGCGGTTGAGGAAGGCTTCGAACGCGTCCTGTTCTTCTTCCAGACGCCGCAGCGTATCGGCCTTATAAGCGTCGAACGCGCTGTTGCCCGAGCCTTTGAACGCATGCCGGGCGGCCTGCGTACGCTTCATGCAACTTCCTGAAAACATGCGATTACTCCAGATCATGTAGAACAGCAGCGCCAGGCCAACCGGCCAGAAGAAGATAAAGCCGAGGACCATGGCAACGATCCACGCGCCTTTTCCGCGGGCATCAAGCCAAGCCTCTGCACGTCCAAGGACGTTGTGTCTGGGGGCCTCGGCGGCGGTGATCGATGTCATTTTGCTGTGCTCCTTTCGGTTGATGTAAATCCCTTTCACATCACTGAAATGAGGACCCGCCCGGTCGCTTTCAAGTCCCAATGTGAATGTTTTTCACATTTGCCGAATTACGCCGTGAAATCAGCCAGTTCCGCCTCGGTCAGAGCGACGAGTTCCTGCGGCGAAACACCAAAAACATGGTTCGGCGTACCCGCCGCCGCCCAAATCCGGTCAAACTCCAGAAGCCGCCGGTCAAAGAACCGTCGCGGCTCCGTCAGGTGCCCGATAGGCGAAACGCCCCCGATCGCGAACCCGGTCTTCGCCCGCACGATTCCGGCATCGGCCCGCGACAGTGGCGCCCCGGCACAGGCTGCAGCCTTCTCGGGGTCCACCCGCTGGCCACCCGCCGTGATGAACAGAACCACCTGATCCGCAGCGTCGTCGAAGAAGATAATCGACTTCGCGATCTGATCCACCTCGCAGCCCACCGCCTGCGCCGCAGCCTCCGCCGTCTTGGTGGATTCCGGCATCTCGACAATCTCGACACCTAGCCCGGCCGCCTCCAATGCCGCCCGCACCCGTTTCAGGCTCTTGCTCATACCGTTTCCCCGGTTGACCCCGCCGCCCCGGCGCGACTTCCTGCGCCCATGACGTTTGCCTCTCGCATCACACGCACGCCGCGTCCGTACAACCCCGAGCGGGGCGCTGAAACAGTCGCGTGCCTGCCCGATGCCCCAACGGAGGCGCGCGAGCTATTACTCGGCACAGGCGGGTGCAGCCCCTACCTACGCGGGCTGATCGAAAAAGAGGCGCCGTGGCTCCGCAACGCGCTCGCATCAAAGCCCGAGGGCACGCTGGAAACAACGCTGTCGGAGGTCCGAAACCTCGCCGATGAGGAACTCACCATCGGCCTGCGGCAAGCAAAGCGGCGCGTCGCGCTCCTGACGGCGCTCGCAGACCTCGGCGGCGTTTGGACGCTTGAAGAGGTCACAACCGCGCTCACCCGCTTCGCCGATCTCGCAACCGACCGCGCATTGGCCGCCGCAATAGCGCGCGCCACGCGTCGGGCGCCAGAGCTGGAGGCCGGTGGGATCGCCGTCCTGGCGATGGGCAAGATGGGCGCGTTCGAGCTGAACTATTCCAGCGACATCGACCTGATCTGCCTGATCGACGACAGCCGCTATGAACCGTCCGACTTCCCCTCAGCCCGCGCCGGGGCCGTGAAAGCCGTCCGCGCCATGGCCGCCATGCTGTCCGACGTCACCGCCGACGGGTACGTCTTCCGCACCGACCTCCGCCTGCGCCCCGACCCCGCCGTCACGCCGGTCTGCGTCTCGATGGACGCTGCCGAGCGTTATTACGAAAGCCTCGGCCGCGCGTGGGAACGCGCCGCCTACATCAAGGCCCGCGCCGCCGCCGGGGACATCGCTGCGGGCGAGGACTTCCTGGAAAGGCTCACGCCTTTCGTCTGGCGCCGCCACCTCGACTTCGCGGCCATTCAAGACGCCCAGTCGATGCGCCTCAAGATCCGCGAGCACAAGGGCACCACCCGCGACCTCGACGGCTACGACGTCAAGCTCGGCCCCGGCGGCATTCGCGAGATCGAATTCTACACCCAGACCCGCCAGATCATCCCCGGCGGCCGCGACCCGGGCCTCCGCCAGCGCGAGACCGTCTCCGCCCTTGAGGCGCTGCAAGCGGCGGGGTGGACCGACGCCGCCGACCAACTCACGGCCGACTACCGCGCCCATCGCGAGGTGGAGCATCGCCTCCAGATGATCGCCGACCGCCAGACCCACGCCCTGCCCACTGCCCCCGACGGGTTCGAGCGCCTCGCGGCCTTCATGGACACCGACGTCATCCGCCTCCGCGCCGACCTGTCGGAGCGTTTCGCCCGCGTCAGCCGCATCACCGAAGACTTCTTCACTCCCCACGAAACCCGCCCCACACCCGAACTCAGCGACAGCTCCGCCCAGATCGTCGCGCAATGGCCGTCGTATCCGGCACTCCGCAGCGACCGCGCGGTCGAGGTGTTCAACCGCATCCAGCCCGACCTGCTCGACCGCCTGAACCGCGCCGCCCGCCCGGAAGAGGCGCTCGGCCATTTCGACGGCTTCCTTCGGGGGCTGCCCGCCGGGGTGCAGCTTTTCTCGCTATTTGACGCAAACCCGCAGCTCATCGACCTGATCGTCGACATCTGCGCGACGAGCCCCGCGCTGGCGCAATACCTCTCACGACATTCCGATGTCCTCGACGTAGTGATTGGTGGCAGCTTTTTCGCCGACTGGCCGGGGACCAAGGCGCTAACCGCCGATCTAACCCGCCAGCTTACGGGAGACTACGAAACTCAGCTCCTCGCCGCCCGGCGCTGGCGCAACGACTGGCACTTCCGCATCGGCGTCCACCACCTGCGTGGCCTGATCAGCGCCACGACCGCCGGGCGCCAATACGCCGCCATC